>NZ_VJZZ01000015.1 GCF_009659535.1 Aggregicoccus sp. 17bor-14 | reverse complement strand
CATCGAGCATGGCCTTGTACCCTCCATGCCCTTGCAACCCGCACGGGCCCAAGCCACGCTCCCGGCTGCTCCCTCCCACGCCTGCCCCTCACCCGTCGCGCGTCGACAGGTTTAAAGGGGTGCCCCTTGGTGGAGAGCGCGTCAGCGGGGGTGGCGCGAGCCGAGCAACAGCCCCCAGCAGTGCCAGTGCTATTCGGATGCATGGGATTGCGGTCGGCAAACACCAGTGAACTCCTCCGTTTCGGGGCCCCCACTTAAGTGATGACAGGTCATTCCTTCAGGGCAGCGCCTTTGCGCGCAGGGGAGTTCACACGTACGAGCGACTTCGATGCCTGCGATGTTCCGGGTGGCGAGACAGCGCCGTCCCTCGCCGCAATCAAGGTCTTTGCTGCAGCTCGTGACGAGGTCCATGCCACTTGGCAGGCTGCTTTCGGAGGCTGAAATTGGAGCCTGCCTGCTGCGGCAGGAGACCCCGTTCGAACTCGCAGCAACGAGGGCGCTGAGTTCGACCAGTAACACCCAAGTCTTCATGGAGCCTCCTGCTCTATGGGTCGTGAGGAGCAACACGGTAAGGGCCAGCGCCGCGTTGGGTGTTCTCCCATCGAAGGCTCATTGCGTCACTGGCATCCTTAGTCCCGGTTTGACCGGTCCAGTAAGTGATGTTCGCGTAATAGAGATGCCCCAACTCATGCGCGAGCATCTGGTCGAAGTTCATCGACAGTCCTTTGTACTTCCGCATCAACCAGTCGGCGACGATGGGGTCGTAGGTGATTGTTGCCGTAGATGGCCGAAACGGTGAGCATCCTCCCCCGACCATACCGTTGTCGTTGTAGTCGGTGAACGCACCGAGTCTGAACCCATCCACGTAATCGAGAGAGATTTCAACGTGGTTCGTCTTGTACAGGTACTCGACCTTCGCTCCGATCATTGGGTCCTTCATAAGACGCATGATGGAATCGTACTCCCGCTGAGTAAGATTCTTGAAGCGACGGCCATCGGGGTCAACGAAGTTGAGTGGATCGTTTGCCGCGTACGCGTAGAGATTCGCGTCCCCCCCCTCAAAGCCAATCGGGTCCTTCGCCGTCCACCGCCCCGTCTCCGCGTCGTAGTCACGGGCCCCGAAACGGGTGAGCTTCGTGTCGGCGTCGTAGAGGCCGCAACTCCGCGCCCGCCAGCGTCCATTCCGCTGCGTACGACTCGAGAATAAATCTCAGGGTTGGGAGCGAGTCGAGGTGAGCGAGCCGGGCGGAGCGCGAGGGGCCTACTGCCCGCAGGTCCACTCGGGTGGCGGGCAGACCACACACATGTCCTGGCGCGGGCCCGCCATACAGGCGCCCCCGCACACCTCGAGCACCTCGTTGCTCGCGGTCTTCACGTAGTAGGCGGGGCCGTCCGCGGCCATGCCGCAGTCCACGAAGGAGAGCTCTCCGCAGCTGCTGTTGACGTGGCACTGCCCGGAAGCGAGCCCGTCCTTCACCTCCGCCGCCCTCGGGGCGTACGCGGCGCGGTAGGCGCGCTCCCCGGATAGCGGCTGCTCGTCGCTCTTCGCGGGCTTCTGCGCACCGCCGCACGCGCCCAGCAGCAGCGCCGCGAGCGGGAGGGCCGACCACTTCAGGAGCTTCGCCATGGAGACCTCGGGAGCCTTCGGGGTTCGGGAGGCTGCGACGCGGCCGGGGCCGCCTGAATTCAGCGGCGGGACTTCTTCTTCGCGGGGGTCTTCGCCCGAGTCGTTTCGATCTCCAGCGACAGGTCCATCGCCCGCGCCGAGTGCGTGAGCGCGCCCATGGAGACGAAGTCCACGCCGAGCGCCGCGAGCCGCGGCAGGCGCTCCAGCGTCACGCCGCCGGACACCTCGAGCGGCACGCGGCCCGCCGCGAGCGCCACTGCCTCGCGGATCTGCGCGTCGTCCATGTTGTCCAGCATGATCACGTCCGCGCCCTCGTCGATCGCCTCGGCGAGCTGCTTCAGGTTCGTGACCTCGATCTCGATCTTCACCAGCCGCGGCGCGTTCTCGCGCGCCCGCCGCAGCGCCTGGCGGATGGAGCCGCCCACCGCCGCGATGTGGTTGTCCTTGATGAGCACGCCGTCGAAGAGGCCGAAGCGGTGGTTGGACGCGCCACCCAGCCGCACCGCCTCCTTCGACAGTGCACGCAGCCCCGGCGGCGTCTTGCGCGTGTCCAGGATGCGCGTCTTCGTCCCCTTCACCGCGTCCGCGGCAGCCCGCGAGAGCGTGGCCATGCCGCAGGCGCGCTGGATGATGTTCAGCGCAGTGCGCTCCGCCGTGAGCAGCGAGCGAAGGCGCCCCTGGAGCTTCGCCGCCACCGTGCGCGGCTTCAGCGCATCGCCGTCCCGGGCGACCGGCACCACCTCCACGTCCGGGTCCACCCATTCGAAGACGCGCACGAAGGCGTCCAGGCCCGCGAGCACCATCGGCTCCTTCGCGAGCAGCGTGGCGCGTCCCTCTGCCTCAGCAGGGACGAGTGCGAGCGTGGTCACGTCGCCCGCGGCGCCGAGGTCCTCGTCGAGGGCGAGCGAGATGAGGCGGTCGAGATAGTCGGACATTCAGTGGGCTCCGGGTGGGGATGCGTTCATCCCTCACCCCGACCCTCTCCCAGAGGGAGAGGGGACATTAGCGACGGGTCTTTTTCGCGGCGGGACGCTTCAGGGCACTCTTCTTCGCGGCCTTCTTCACCGCGACGCGCGCCTGCACCTTCAGCTTCGTGGCGCTCGCCTTGGCCTTGCCCTTGGCGAGCGCGACCTTGGCCTTCGCGCCCACCTTCGTCACGGCCTTCTTCGCCGCGACCTTGGCCTTCGCACCGCGCTTGGGCGCCTTCGCCGCAGGTGCCTTGGCAGCCGTCTTCTTCGCCGCGGCCTTCTTCACCGCCGCCTTCGCCTTGACCGCGACCTTCTTCACCGCCGCCACGGCCTTCTTCGCCGCGCGCTTCACCTGCTTCACCGCGGGCGACGGGTCGCCCTTCTTCGCGAGCGTGAGCTCCTTCACCGCCTGGTCCACCAGCCCCATGCCTATGTAGGCCATGCCCAGGTCGTGGTGGTCCGCCGCGGTGAGTTCCTCCTTCGCGTCCGCCGTCATCTTCGGCACCGCGTGCTCCTGCTGCGCGGCGGCCTGCGGCGGAATCTCCGCGGCCGCGAGCTCCTCCTTCAGCTCCTCGGCGAGGTTCACGCCCTCGCCCTCGCGCGCCGGCGCATCCGTCGCCGCCACCGCGGCCCCCGTGACGACGACGTCCGTCACGGTGATGTCCACCGCGTCCACGCCGCCGCCCGCGGACTGTGCCGGAGCGGCCTCGGGCTCGGACAGGCGCGCGAGGTTCTCCTGCAGCTTCTGGCGGCGCGCCTGCAGCTCCGCCACGCGCGCGCGGTCCTTCTCCACCACGTCCGGCGGCGCCTTGGCGACGAAGTTGGGGTTGTCCAGCTTGCGCAGGATGCCCGCGAGGTCCTGGTCGATGCGGGCGATCTCCTTGCCCAGCCGGTCGCGCTCGGCCGCGAAGTCGATGAGGCCCGCGAGCGGCACGTAGATCTCCATGCCCGGCCCCACGTACGCCGCCGCCTGCGCGGGGCGCGCGCCCGGCGCGGAGATGTGCACCTGGGAGAGGCCGGAGAGCGGCATGAGGTAGCCCTTCCAGCGCTCCAGCGTCGCGCGCAGCTGCGGGTCCGCGCTCTGCACGTGCGCGACCAGCTTCTGCGCGGGCGAGAGGTTGCTCTCGCCGCGGATGTTGCGCAGGCCTTCGATCGCCGCGACCACCGGGGCCATCTCGGCCTCGGCCGCCGCGTCCTCGAGCCGCGGGTCCGGCTGCGGGAAGGGGGCCACCATGATGGACTCGGTGGACCGCTGCATCGGCAGCTTCTGCCAGATCTCCTCGGTGATGAAGGGCATGAAGGGGTGCAGCAGGCGCAGGATCTGATCCAGCGCGTACACCAGCACCGCGCGGGTGCTGTCCTTCGCCTGCACGTCCTCGCCGTACAGCGAGCCCTTGGCGAGCTCGATGTACCAGTCGCAGAACTCGCCCCAGAGGAACTGGTAGAGCGTGCTCGCGGCCTCGCCGAACTGGTAGGCCTCGAGCGCCTTGCCGGTCTCCACGATCGCGCGCTGCAGCCGCGCGAGGATCCACCGGTCCGCGAGCGTGAGGTTGCGCTCCTTCGGGTGGCGGCCGTCCGCGCGGAAGTCGCCCATGTTCATCAGGGCGAAGCGGCTCGCGTTCCACAGCTTGTTGCTGAAGGCCTTGTAGCCCGCGAGCCGGTCCATCGAGAGCTTGATGTCGCGGCCCTGCTGCGTGAGCGAGGCGAGCGTGAAGCGCAGCGCGTCTGCGCCGTGCGCCGGCATCCCCTGCGGGAACTTGTTCTTCAGGCTGGGGGCGAGCTGCTCCGCGCTGGCGCCGCGGATGACGTCCAGGGGATCGATGACGTTCCCCTTCGTCTTGGACATCTTCTCGCCCTTCTCGTCGCGCACCATCGCGTGCAGGTAGACGGTCTTGAAGGGCACGTCCCCCATGAAGTGCAGGCCCATCATCATCATCCGGGCGACCCAGAAGAAGATGATGTCGTGGCCCGTCTCCATGACGGAGTTCGGGTAAAAGGACTTGAGCTCCGGCGTCTGCTCGGGCCAGCCCAGGGTGCTGAAGGGCCAGAGGCCCGAGCTGAACCAGGTGTCGAGCACGTCCTGGTCCTGCTCGAAGCTGTGGCCGCCGCAGCTGGGGCAGCTCTCGGGCTGCTCGCGCGCGACGATGGGCGTGGCGCGCGCGTAGTCGATGCCGCCCACGCGCATGGTGGGCGCATCCAGCGGCAGGTCCGTGTCGTCACCCTGCCGCGGGCTGCAGGTGGTGCAGTAGTAGGCGGGGATCTGGTGGCCCCACCACAGCTGGCGGCTGATGGTCCAGTCGTGGATGTTGCGCATCCACTGGAAGAAGGTGTTCGTCCAGGTCTCGGGGACGAACTTCGTCCTCCCCTCCTCCACCGCGCGGATGGCGGGGGTGGCGAGCGGCTCGATCTTCACGAACCACTGCGGGCTGAGGCGCGGCTCCACCACGGTGCCGCAGCGCTGGCAGCCGCCCACGCTGAGCTTGTGCGGCTCCTCCTTCTCGAGCAGCCCCTGCGCCGTGAGATCCTCGAGCACGCGCTTGCGCGCCTCGTAGCGATCCAGCCCCGCGTACGGGCCCGCCTCCTTGTTGGTGCGGGCGGCGTCATCGAGGATGGAGTTCATCGGCAGCTTGTGCCGAAGCCCCGTCTGGTAGTCGTTGAAGTCGTGCGCGGGGGTGACCTTCACCACGCCGGTGCCGAACTCCATCTGCACCAGCTCCGGGTCCGCGATGATCGGGATCTCGCGGCCGGTGAGCGGCAGCTGCACGCTCTGGCCCACGAGCCCCGCGTAGCGCGGGTCGTCCGGGTGCACCGCCACCGCGGTGTCGCCGAGCATCGTCTCGGGGCGCGTGGTGGCCACGGTGAGCTTCCGGTCCGAGCCCTTCACCGGGTAGTGGATGTGCCAGAGCGAGCCCGCCTTCTCCTCGTGCTCCACCTCGAGGTCGCTCAGCGCGGTGCGGCAGCTGGGGCACCAGTTGATGAGCTTCTGGGCCCGGTAGATGAGCCCTTCCTCGTAGAGGCGGACGAAGACCTCGCGCACGGCGGCGCTGGAGCGCGCGTCCATGGTGAAGCGCTCGCGGCTCCAGTCGAGCGAGGCGCCCAGCACCTGGTGCTGCTCGCCGATGCGCTTGCCGTACTTGTCCTTCCACTCCCACACGCGCTTGAGGAACTCGGCGCGCCCCAGGTCGTGGCGGCTCTTCTTCTCGGTGCGCTTGAGCTCCTTCTCCACCACCATCTGCGTGGCGATGCCCGCGTGGTCCGTGCCCGGCAGCCACAGCGCGTTGAAGCCGCTCATGCGCTTCCAGCGAATCAGGATGTCCTGGATGGTCGCCGTGAGCGCGTGGCCGAGGTGCAGCGAGCCCGTCACGTTGGGCGGCGGCAGCACGATGGAGAACGGCGGCTTGGTACTGGTGGCCTCGGCGCGGAAGTAGTTCTTCTCGAGCCAGAAGGCGTACCAGCGGGCCTCCACCTCGGTGGGCTCGTAGGCCTTGGAGAGCTCGGGAGAGAGATCGGTCTCGGTCGTCATCACGCGTTCTCGTCAAGCGCCGCGAGGCCGGCGCGCATCGTGCGCACCGGCCCGCGGGCGGGTTTCAGGGTCTGCCACGTCCCCGCGCGGGGAGCGAGGGCCTAGTGCTGCGTCTCGCGGTCCTTGATGAGCCGCTCGAGCTCCTCGCGGATGATGGTCTCCGCCAGCTGCGGTACCACCTCCCACGCGATCTTCTCGATCACCTCGCGGCTCGCCTTGGAGAGCGCCTCGCGCAGCAGCGCCTCGCCGCCATCACTGGAGGCAGGCGCGGCCGGCGCACGCGCCGCGGCGGGCGCAGGCGCCGCCGGAGCGTCGTCGATGGAGAGATCGTCCAGCGAGGACTGGGGCGGGGGCGCCACGGGCGCACGCGCGGGAGCGGGCTGCGCGCCCGGAGCCCCGAGGCCAAAGGGATCGCGCGAGCGGCCCGGCTGGGCACCGCCGCCGCCAATGGGCGGGACGCCCGCGGGACCTGCGGGCAGCGGCGTGCCACCCGGCGGGCGCGGGAAGCCGCCCGGGATGTTGGGCGCGGGGGCGCCGGCCGGAGGACGCGCCATGCCCGGAGGCGGCGGCATGCCCGGCCCCGGAGGCATCCCCGGACGCGCCATGCCCGGAGGCGGCGGCATGCCCGGACCCGGCATCCCGGGGCGCGGCGGCATGCCAGGGCCCGGAGGCATCCCCGGCCCAGGAGGCATGCCCGGGCGCGCCATGCCCGGAGGCGGCGGCATGCCGGGGCCCGGCATCCCGGGGCGCGGAGCCATGCCCGGCCCCGGCGGCATCCCGGGGCCCGGAGGCATGCCCGGACGCGCCATCCCGGCGGGAGGCGGCATCCCGGGGCCACCCGGCATGCCCGGGCGCGGCGGCATCCCGGGGCCCGGAGGCATGCCCGGGCGCGCCCCCGGAGGCGGCGCCATCCCGGGCGCGGGCGGGCGCGGAGCAGCGGGCGCGGCGGCGACGGGCGCAGCCGAGGGGGCCACCGTGCGCATCGCCGCGGCGGCGGGCATCGTGTTGGACTTCTGCCCCACCAGCGCCTTCACCTTGTCCAGGAGCACCTGGCTCTCGAAGGGCTTGGGCACGTGGTCATCGGCGCGCACCGAGCGGGCGCGCGCCTCGTCGAAGGTCTCGAAGGTGCCCGCGAGCAGCAGCACGGGAATCGCCTGGGTGGAGGGGTCGCTCTTGAGTGCCTCGCACACCTCGTAGCCGCTCTTGCCGGGCATGGTCACGTCGGCGAGCACGATGTCGGGGCGCAGCTCGCGCGCGCGGCTGATGGCGTCCAGCCCGTTGTCCACCGCGGTCACCTGGAAGTCTTCGGTCGCGAAGATCATCCCGATCACCTTGCGGATGGTGAGGGAGTCGTCGGCGACCAGCAGGTTCTTGGGCATCGATCAAAGCCTTTGGGGACGGGGGGTTGCCGGGAAGTCGAGCAAGGGAGCCTAATGGCCGCGCTCCGGGGCGATCAAGAAAACATGCGCTGCAGGTCCAGGAAGAGCGCAGGGGCAGACAGGCCCTGGGCGGAGAACTCGCCCCGCGCCTCGGTGGGCTCGAAGCGCTGGAACACGCCCACCACGCGCGCCGCCGCGAGCGCCACGTTCTGGCCCGCGAGCTCCGTGAGCACGAAGAAGGCCTCCGGGAGCGCCGCCTCCCCCAGCAGCCCCGGCGCCGTGCACAGCGGCCAGAGCGCTTGGGCGTGGGGAAAGAGCCCCGCTACCGGGCCCGCCTGCACCGGGAGTGCGGTGAAGTCCGGCCCGCGAGCCACCACCTGGGAGACCAGCGGCAGGGGCACCCCGTAGTGGCGGCCGAGGGACTCGAAGACGAGCGCGCGCTCGGGCGGGGCCTCGAGCAGGTACACCGCCCGCGGCGGCACGCCTGCCAGGGGAGCAGGCTGGTGCGGCAGGGCCTCCGCGGCGAGCTCCAGGTAGAGCCGGTCCTTGTGCACCAGGGCCCCGCGGCTCAGGGCAGCGAGCCCGCCGAGTCCCGGGGGGAGCATGAAGAAGGGGGCGCGCGCGACGTCCGCCACCTCCACCACGCTGCGCACGCGCACCGCGAGCGTGGGGCTGGTGTCGAGCACCACCACCATGCCGGGGCCGGTCTCGGGGCTGCCGCCCAGCAGCGCGCTCAGGTCCTTCACCTCCAGCACGCCGCGCTGGAACTGGCCGTCCGCGCCGGGGTGCGCCACCTCCATCACCGAGGTGGCCTCGATGGCGAAGCGCGCCTCGCCCGCCTCGACGAGGAGGCACAGCCGCCGTCCGCTCTCGAAAGGTGCCACGCGCCGCACCCTAGCAGTGCCCCGCCCGCAGTGTTAAGCCGAAGGGCACCTCCCCATGGCGCGCATCCTCCTCGTCGACGACGACAAGCTCGCCCGCACCCTCTACGGCGACTACCTCACGGCCGCAGGCCACGCAGTCACCTCGGTCCCGGACCTGGAGCACGCCCAGCGCGCGCTCGGTGCGGACCGCTACGACGCGGTGGTGACGGACCTCATCCTGCCCGGCGGCGACGGCATGGACATCCTGCGCTACGCGCGCGAGCGCTACCCGGGCATCGAGGTGGTGGTGCTCACCGGCCTCGACAAGGTGGACCCCGCCGTGCGCGCCATCAAGAGCGGCGCGGCCGAGTACCTGGTGAAGCCCGTGGCCCCCGAGGCGCTCGCCCACGCGGTGCGCCGCGCGCTCACCACGCGGCAGCTGCTCGCGGAGAACGCCTCCCTGCGCCGCCACGTGGCCCTGCTCGAGACGGGGCAGCGCATCGCCACGACGCTCGACCGCCAGAAGCTCCTGGACACCGGGCCCGGAGCGTTCCAGCAGCAGGCCGGCGCGAAGGCGGCGCTGCTCTTCACCCGCGACTCCGAGGGCGAGCAGCACCTGCTCGCCTCCGCGGGCCTGCCCGAGGGCAGCGAGACGCCGCTCGCCGAGGCGCTCTCCGTGCGGCTGCGCACGGTGGGCAGCGCGCAGGCGCTGGAGTCACTCCCCTCCCCCTTCGCGCACGTGCGCGCCTTTCCCGCGGCGGACGGCGAGGCGGTGCTGGGCCATGCCGTGCTGCTCTTCGACGAGGCTCCGGGTGAGGCCGCGAGCGAGGCGGCGGCGTACCTCTCGCGGCACCTCGCGCTCGCGCTGCGCAACCTGGGGCGCTTCGCGGAGGTGGAGGATCTCGCCTACCTCGACGACCTCACCCACCTCTTCAACACCCGCTACCTGCACGTGGTGCTGGACCAGGAGCTGCGCTCGGCGGAGCAGAGCGAGAGCGGCGGCGTGTTCAGCCTGCTCTTCCTCGACCTGGACCTCTTCAAGTCGGTGAACGACACCCACGGCCACCTGGTGGGCAGCAAGGTGATCGTGGAGGCTGGCCGCGTGGTGAAGGGCTGCGTGCGCGACCGCGACGTGGTGGTGCGCTTCGGCGGGGACGAGTACGTGGTGCTGCTGCGCGCCACCGACTCGGGCGGCGCGCTCAAGGTGGCCGAGCGCATCCGGCGCACCATGGAGACGCACCACTTCCTCGCGCGCGAGGGGCTCTCGCTCTCCTTGAGCACCTGCATCGGGGTCGCGAGCTTCCCCGAGCACGCGCGCGACAAGGCCACGCTGATGGACCTGGCCGACCGCGCCATGTACCGGGGTAAGCGCGGCTCGCGAAACGTGGTCTACATGGCCGCGCGCGACCTGGAGGCCACGCCGGCCGCGCGCCACAGCCCGCCGAAGGACTAGGCGGGACTAGCGCCGCAGGTTGCCCACGGTGAGCTGCTTCTGGGCCGCGGGGTCCAGGGGCTCCTCGCCGTTGCCGCCCTCGCCCGCGGCCTCCACCTCCTCGTGCGAGGCGCCGGAGATGAGGAGGCGGAACTTGGCGTTCGCCTCGGCCGCGTGCTTCGCCTGCGCGGGGTCCAGCATCGCGATGAGCTGCCAGAACAGCGCCGCGTGCTCCTTCTCCTCGTCCATCACGTGGCGCAGCACCGCCTTGGCGGCCTCGTTGTCGGTCGCGTCGATGTGCGCCGAGTAGAGGTTGATCGCATCCAGCTCGGACTCGAGGTTGAGGCGGATGGAGCGCGCGAGCTCGGTGTCGGTGAGCTTGCGCGGGACGAGCGAGTGGAAGGGGTTCGTCTGCGGCATGGCACCCTCGGGATGGAAGCTGCGGCCAGCATCCGTGCGGCCCTTGGGGAGCGTCAACCGCAAAGCCCGGACACGTTCGATTGCACGCGGACGCCGGGCTCGTCATGCTCCGGCCCATGGCCCCTCCTCCGGCGCAAGGCGCGAGCCCCCTCGAGCAGCTGCAGCAGGCCCTGCAGGCCGGCGACGTGGCGGCCGCGCGCACGGCGCTCGAGGCGCTGCGCCGCGCAGGCGGCGGCACGGGCCACGCCCAGCTCGCGGCCGAGGTCTTCCACGAGCTGCGCCAGCCCCTGCTGGGCATCAAGGCCTACGCGCAGATGATGGAGGAGGAGGCGGGGCGCAAGGGCCCGCTGGGGCTGCTGCTCGCGCAGGTGGACCGGATGGAGCAGATCATCTCGGACTACACCCGCCTGGTGAGCCAGCGCCCCGCGCCCCAGGAGCGCGTGTCGCTCAACGCGGCGGTGGGCGCCGCGGTGCAGCTGTTCCGCGTGAACCCGGACTCGGCCCGCCTCTCGCTGGAGGTGGATGCGCCCGTGGAGCTCCCGGTGCAGGGCAACGCGCGGCTGCTCGAGCAGCTCACGCTCAACCTGCTCAACAACGCGCGCGACGCGATGGCGGGCCTCGGCCGGGTGAAGCTGGTGCTCGCGCGCGAGGGCGGCGCCCCCGCGCTCTACGTGGCTGACTGGGGCCCGGGCATCCCGCCGGACATGCGCGAGCGGCTCTTCGAGCCCTACGCCACGAGCAAGCGGCGCGGCACCGGCCTCGGGCTCGCGGTGTGCCGGCGCATCGCGCAGGAGCACGGCGCGCAGCTCTCCCTGGTGGCGGCGACGGCGCTGGGGGACTCCCCGCCTCCGGCCACGGTGTTCCGCGTGCTCTTCCCCGCCGCGGACGCGGCACCGACTGCGCGCCCGCGCGTGCTGGTGGTGGACGACGAGGCGATCATCCGCCGCGTCTTCCGCGACCTGCTCGCCAAGGAGTGCGAGGTGCTCGAGGCGGACACCGCCGAGGAGGCCCTGAGCCACCTGCGCGTCGCGCCCGTGGACCTCATCGTCACGGACAAGAACCTGCCGGGGCTCTCCGGGCTGGATCTCGCGCAGGAGGCGCGGCGGCTGCACGCGCAGAGCCGCGTCATCCTGATGACCGGCTACCCCAGCGTGCTCACCGCGCAGCAGGCCATCGAGCTCGGAGTGCTCGACTACCTGCTCAAGCCCTTCGACGAGATCCGCGAGGTGCGCGACAAGATCCGCGCCGCGCTCGCCGCGCCCCTGCCGCAGCCGCAGCAGGCGGGCAGCGGCAAGCGCGTGGACGTGTACGAGGACAATCCGGACAGCGCCCGCCAGCTCTGCGAGGCGCTCGCGCTGCTGGGCCTCGAGGCGCGCGTGTACGGCGAGCTGGTGGACCCGCCCCAGGAGCCGCCCACCGCGGTGGTGGTGAGCTGGGACTTCAGCCCGGCGTTCGGGCGCAAGGCGGTGGAGCTGGGGCGCACGCGCAGCCAGGGCGCGCCCTTCGTGGTGCTCAGCGAGCACCTCACCATGGAGGCGGCGCTCGAGTCCCTGCGCGGCGGCGCGGCCGCGTGCCTCCCGAAGCTGCTCACCGACACGCGCGCGCTGAGCCGTGAGCTCGCGCGCGCCCTCAAGCTGGGCTGAGCGGACCCCGAAAACACCGCGGCCCCGGAGCTCGCGAGAGCACCCGGGGCCGCAGTCACTTCACCAGGCGCTGGGAGGCCTAGTAGTCCATGTCGTCGCCGCCGTAGTCCGGCATGCCGCCGGCGCCGGCGCCGCCGCCCTTGCCGTTCTTCTTCTTCACCACCCGCTCGGCGATCATCGCCTCGGTGGTGAGCAGCAGGGAGGCCACGGAGGCCGCGTTCTGCA
Organism: Aggregicoccus sp. 17bor-14; assembly: GCF_009659535.1. NCBI lineage: Bacteria > Pseudomonadati > Myxococcota > Myxococcia > Myxococcales > Myxococcaceae > Aggregicoccus > Aggregicoccus sp. 17bor-14. Next base: position 149,473 of record NZ_VJZZ01000015.1, on the reverse strand, counting down.
GCGCGGTGCGCTCGACCTTGGTGGGGTCGATGACGCCGGCCTTCTCCAGGTCCTCGAACACGTCCGTGCGGGCGTTGTAGCCGAAGGCACCCTGCCCCTCACGCACCTTGTTGATGACCACCGCGCCCTCGACGCCGGCGTTGCTGGCGATCTTGCGCAGCGGCTCGGTGAGCGCCTTGCGGATGATGTCCACGCCGAAGTCCTGGGCGCCGAGCTTGAGCTTGTCGAGCGCGGCGAGGCAGCGCAGGTAGGCCACGCCGCCGCCGGGGACGATGCCCTCCTCGACGGCCGCGCGGGTCGCGTGCAGCGCGTCCTCCACGCGGGCCTTCTTCTCCTTCATCTCGGTCTCGGTGGCCGCGCCCACGTTGATGACGGCGACGCCGCCCGCGAGCTTCGCGAGGCGCTCCTGCAGCTTCTCCTTGTCGTAGTCGCTGGTGCTCTCCTCGGCCTGGCGGCGGATGAGCTTGATGCGGCCCTCGATGTCCGCGCGCGCACCGGCGCCGTCCACGATCGTGGTGTTGTCCTTGTCGATCGTGATGCGCTTGGCGCGGCCCAGGTCCTGGAGGGTGAGGTTCTCGTACTTGTGGCCGAGCTCCTCGCTCACGACGTTGCCGCCCGTGAGGGTGGCGATGTCCTTGAGCATCTCCTTGCGGCGGTCACCGAAGCCCGGCGCCTTCACCGCCGCCACGTTGAGCACGCCGCGGATCTTGTTCACCACCAGGGTGGCCAGGGCCTCGCCCTCCACGTCCTCGGCGATGATCAGCAGCGGGCGCCCCGAGCGCGCCACCTGCTCGAGCAGCGGGATGAGGTCCTGCATCGCGGAGACCTTCCGCTCGCTGATGAGGATGTAGGGCTCCTCCAGCACCGTCTCCATCCGCTCGCGGTTGGTGACGAAGTAGGGGCTCACGTAGCCGCGGTCGAACTGCATGCCCTCGACCACGTCCAGGGTGGTCTCGAGGCCCTTGGCCTCCTCCACCGTGATGACGCCCTCCTTGCCGACCTTCTCCATCGCGTCCGCGATGATGTTGCCGATGGTCTCGTCGCCGTTGGCGGAGATGATGCCGACCTGGGCGATGTCCTTCTTGTCCTTGGTGGGCTTGGAGAGCTTCTTGAGCTCCTCCACCACCACCTCGACGGCCTTGTCGATGCCGCGCTTGAGGTCCATGGGGCTGTGGCCGGCGGCCACCAGCTTCAGGCCCTCCTCGTAGATGGCGCGCGCGAGCACCGTGGCGGTGGTGGTGCCGTCACCCGCCTTGTCGCTGGTCTTGGAGGCGACCTCCTTGACCATCTGCGCGCCCATGTTCTCGAACTTGTTCTCGAGGTCGATCTCCTTGGCGACGGTGACGCCGTCCTTGGTGACCGTGGGCGAGCCGAAGGACTTCTCGATGACCACGTTGCGGCCCTTGGGGCCCAGGGTCACGGCCACCGCGTCCGCGAGGGTGCGCACGCCGCGCAGGATGGCGTCACGCGCCCCCTGGTGGAAGTAGATCTCTTTCGCTGCCATTCACAACCTCCTGGAATAACGACGGAAATTCGGGGGCCGAGCGTTGGCACTCGGCCCAGGCGAGCGCCAACATAAGGGCCGACGGGGGCTTGTCAACACGAACCTGGGAGGCCTGCGGGGCCTGTGTCGGCGGGCGCGCCCGAGTGGCATTGACAAGGCGGCGCGCGGCGCGTCTCTATGGCGCCCCTATGGCGAAGCGCGGCACACGGAAGGCGGATCCGGCAGGGGTGGTGGAGCGGCTGGAGCGGGCGGCGGAGGCCTTCGACGCGGAGGACTTCGAGGGGGCGCTCGCGCACGCGGAGGGCGCGCTGCAGCTCTCGCCCGAGCACCCCGAGGCGCTGCACTTCCGGGCCGCGGCGCAGGTGGAGCTCGGCGAGGTGGAGGACGCGGCGCGCACGTACATGCGGGCGGTGAAGGCCGCCCCGGACGCCGTGGAGCTGCTGCTGGGCGCAGCCGAGTGTCTCGTGGTGGGGCTGGGCGAGGACCGGGACGCGGTGAGCGAGGGGCTCGCGCTCTGCGCGCGCGGGCGCAAGCTCGCCGAGCGGGCCGACGACGTGGAGCGGGTGTTCGAGTTCCTGCTGCTCGAGGCCACGGGCTTCAACCAGCTGGGCGAGTGCGAAGAGGCGCTGGTCAAGGCGGACGCGGCGCTCGCGCACGTGCCGCGCTCGGTGGAGGCGCAGCTGGAGCGGGCGATGGCGCTGTTCGAGCTGTGCCGCTTCGAGGAGGCGCGCAAGGCCTTCGAGCGCGTGCTGGAGGACGAGCCGGACGAGCCGTGGGCGCACCACTCGCTCGGGCTGCTGGCCGAGCGGCGCGGGGACGCGAAGGAGGCGCAGCGCCGCTTCCAGCGCGCCCAGGCGCTCGCCCCCGAGGAGTTCCCGCCCCCGGTGCACCTGGGCGAGGCGGCCTTCGATCAGGCGCTGGAGGACGCGGTGAAGGGCCTGCCCGAGCACGTGAAGGGCTACCTCGACAACGTCACCATCGCCGTGGAGGACCTGCCCTCGGACGAGGACCTGCTCGCGGAGAAGCCCCCGCTCTCGCCCGCCATCCTCGGCGTCTTCCGCGGCACGCCCGTGGGCGAGCGCAGCGTGATGAACGCGGCGGACCACTTCCCCGCCTCCATCGTGCTCTACCAGCGCAACCTGGAGCGCTTCGCCCGCACGCGCGAGGAGCTGATCGAGCAGATCGGCATCACCGTGATGCACGAGGTGGGGCACCTCATCGGCCTGGACGAAGAGGACCTCTGGGAGCGCGGGCTGGACTAGCCCGCCCTGCCCGGGTCCCTCCTCGTACCGCGAGGGCGCGTGTGCTCCGCGGCGGGCAGGAGTACCCTTGCGTGCAGGATGCGCCCGGGTCCTCTCTTCGCACTGCTGCTCGCCCTCCTGCTACCCGGGCGGGCTGCGCACGCGCTGGATCCGGGCCGCGCGCTGACGCAGTTCGGCCTGCAGACGTGGCAGACGGACCAGGGGCTCCCGCAGAACACCGTGGAGGCGCTCGCCCGCACGCCGGACGGCTTCCTCTGGGTGGCCACCCAGGAGGGGCTGGTACGCTTCGACGGGGCGCGCTTCACCGTCTTCGACGCCCAGAACACCCCGGCGCTGCGCATGAACGTGGTGCAGGTGCTGCGCGTCACGCGCGACGGCACGCTGTGGGCGGGCACCCTCTCCGGCGGGCTCGTCTCCTACCGCCAGGGCCGCTTCGAGGCGCACCTGCCCTCGCCCAGCCACGTCACCGCGCTGGCCGAGACGGAGGACGGCACGCTCTGGGTGGGCACCGGCGAGGGGCTGCTGCGCCGCAGCGGCGGGGCCTTCGTGCCGGCTGCCGGCGCCGAGGGGCTGCCGCCCGGCGCGGTGACGGCGCTCGCTCCGGGGCGCGGGGGCGTGCTCTGGGCGGCCCTGCGCGAGGGAGGCCTGCTGCGGCGCGAGGGCGGGCGCTTCGTCGCGGTGCCCCTGCCCACCACCACGCCCCGCATCTACGCGCTCGCCGAGGACGGCCAGGGCGCGCTGTGGATCGCCACCCGCGGCCAGGGGCTGCTGCGCTGGGCGAACGGAGAGCTGCGCAGCTACGGCGCGAAGGAGGGGCTGCCACAGCGCACCGTGTACACCCTGATGCCCGAGCCGGACGGCACGCTCTGGCTGGGAACGGACGACGGCCTCGTGCGTCTGCGCGGCGAGCGCGTGGAGACGCTCACCGAGCGCCAGGGGCTGAGCGCCTCGGCCGTGTACTCGCTGCTGACGGACGGCGAGGGGGACCTGTGGGTGGGCACCAGCGGCGGCGGGCTCGTGCGCCTTCGAGAGGGGCCCTTCGTCCCCATGGGCGTGCCCGAGGGGCTGCCGAGCGACAAGGTGCGCTCGGTGCTCGAGGCGAGCGACGGCACGCTGTGGGTGGGCACCGAGGGCGGCGGCCTCGTGGGGGTGCGCAACGGGCAGGTGCGCGAGCGCGTGGGCCTCGCGGAGGGGCTCGCGAACCTGGAGGCCTGGGGCCTCTACGAGGACTCCGCGCACCGCATCTGGCTGGGCAGCTTCGGGCAGGGCCTGAGCGTGCGCGAGCCGGGCGCTGCGCGCTTCCACGTCTACACGCGCAAGGACGGACTGCCCGGTGACGTGGCGAGCGCTTTCGCGGAAGCGCAGGGCGCGCTCTACGTGGGCACGGACGCGGGGCTCGCGCGGCGCGAGGGCGATCGCTTCGTGGCGGTGCCCGGCTTCGGGGGGATGAGCGTCAATGCGCTGCACGCCTCGGGCAACACGCTGTGGGTGGGCACGCGGGAGAACGGCCTGGGGCGCCTGCAGGGCGGCCAGGTGCGCTTCTTCACCGAGAAGGACGGGCTCGGGAGCCGCTTCGTGACCTCGCTGCTCGAGCGCGACGACGGCACGCTCTGGGTGAGCACCTACGGCGGCGGGCTTGCGCGGCTGCGCGGCGGCGTGCTCCGGCGCGTCTCGCGCGAGCAGGGCCTGCCCGAGGACACCCTGCACGTGGTGCTCGACGACGGCCGCGGCCAGCTGTGGATGAGCAGCAACAAGGGCATCTTCTCCGCGCCGCTCGCGGAGCTGGACGCGGCCGCGGACGGCCGCCTGCCGCAGGTCTCCGTGCACGTGTACGGCACCGCCGAGGGCATGCGCAGCAGTGAGTGCAACGGCGGCGTGCAGCCCTCGGGCTGGCGCGGCCACGACGGGCGCCTGTACTTCACCACCATCAAGGGTGTGGCCTCGGTGGACCCGGGGCGCCGCTACAGCCCGCCCGCTCCCCCCTCCCTCTCCGTGCAGCGCGTGGTCGTGGACGGCCGCGACGCGCCCGTGCAGGACGGGCTGCAGGTGCCGCCGCAAGCGCGCAACATCGAGATCCACTACACCGCCCCCGTGCTGCGCACGCCCGAGCACCTGCGCTTCCGCTACCGGCTCGTGGGCAGCGACCCCAGCTGGAACGAGGTGGGCGGCCGGCGCACGGCCTACTTCACGGGGCTCGCGCCGGGCCGCTACCGCTTCGAGGTGCAGGCCGCGATGGACGAGGGCGCGTGGAGCGGCGCGGGCACGGGGCTCAGCTTCACGCGCGTGCCGCGCTTCCACCAGACGCGGATGTTCGCGCTGCTCGTCGCGCTCGGCGGCGCCACGCTGGTGGGCGGCGCCTTCGCGCTGCGCAACCACTACCAGCGGCGGCGCGAGCGGCGGCTGCTCACCCACAACGCCGAGCTCACCGACGCGCTCGCCGTGGCGCAGGAGGCCGCGCGCGTGAAGGGCGAGTTCGTGGCCAACACCTCGCACGAGCTGCGCACGCCGCTCAACACGCTGATCAACGTGCCCCAGGTGCTGCTGCGCCAGTTCCACTCGTCTCCGGGCGCGCGCTGCGAGGCGTGCAAGAACCACTTCGAGCTGGAGCCCGGCGAGACGCTGGACCCGGGCGCGCCCTGCCCCGAGTGCGGCGCCACCGGGCAGCTGCAGGCCGAGCCGCACTGGGAGCTGCGCGGCGAGCCGGGCAAGGTGGTGCACTTCCTCCAGATGATGGTCAGCTCCGGCAAGCACCTGCTGGAGATCGTGGACGACGTGCTCGACTTCTCGAAGCTCGAGGCCGGCCGCGTGGTGGTGCAGCCGCGCGCCCTGCCGGTGAGCGAGCTGTTCAACGGCGTGGTCACCACCGTGCAGCCGCTCGCGCGCGCCCGGAAGATGCGCGTGGAGGTGCAGGAGCCCGCCGAGCCCCTGGTGCTGTGGGCAGACCCGCTGCGCGCGTCCCAGGTGCTCATCAACCTGCTCACCAATGCACTCAAGTTCTCTCCGGACGGGAGCGCCGTGCAGCTCTCGGCGACTCCGGACGGGGACGGCAGCGCGGTGCTCAGCGTGAAGGACAAGGGCGTGGGCATCGCTCCGCAGAACCACCGGCTCATCTTCGAGAGCTTCCGCCAGGTGGACGGCACGCACACGCGGCGCGTGGGCGGCACCGGGCTCGGGCTCTCCATCGTGAAGCGGCTGGTGGAGCTGCACGGCGGCGACATCTGGCTCGAGAGCGCGCTGGGCCAGGGCAGCACCTTCTACGTGCGCCTGCCGCTCGCCCCGGCGGAGACCGCGGAGGGAGAGAGCAGCACGGGCACGGAGGTCCGCTCGTGAAGAAGGTGAGCCCGAGCACGGGCGGCGCTCCCGCGCGTGCTCCCCTGCCCCGCATCCTCTACGTCGAAGATGAGGACGAGAACTGGGAGCTCGCGCAGCTGTGGCTCGAGGAGCGCTTCGAGCTGGTGCGCGCGAAGGACGCGGAGAGCACCTGCCGGGCCGTGAGGCAGGCCGCGGGCGCGCTGCGGGCCGTGCTCATGGACATCCAGCTCGCGGGCTCGGCGCTGGATGGGATTCAGCTCACGCGCCTCTTGCGCGGCGCCCTGCCGCGCGAGCAGCTGCCTCCGTACGCCCTGGACCTCCCGCGCGTGGACGCGCCCATCTTCTTCGTCACCGCGTACGGCGGCCGCTACCGCGAGAGCGAGCTGCGCGAGGCCGGAGGTACGCGGCTCCTGCCCAAGCCCGTCGACTTCGAGGCACTCGTGCGTGAGCTCGAGGCCGCCGCAGCGCCGAGGTGATTGACGCGTCAGTACCCTCCCGGCACTAATCCACCGCGGTAGGGCAACCGGACCTGGTGGCCGGCCCGGTCTTCAAAACCGGTGAGGGGCAGTGAGAGCTGTCCCTGGCGAGTTCGATTCCCGTGCCCTACCGCCACTCCTTCCGGATCCGCTCCAGACCCTGCCGGTACGTCGCGACCTCGAACTCGGGGAACCGGCGCTTGAACTTCGTCGAATCGAAGCGGTTGTCGTGCTCGTAGCGGGGCAGCAGCTCTGCGATTTCGCGTGCCGGCTTGGAGACCAGGCCCATGGCCTTCAGCGTCCATTTACCCAGCACGGCGTAGTCGGAGCGCGCGCCGAAGAGCTCGCTCGCCATGCCGACGAACCCCTTGAAGCTCAGGCGGTCGTCGCAGCACGGCAGATGCCACGTTTGTCCGAACGCATCCGGCGCATTGCCGAGCGTCGCCAGTGCGCGGCTCGCATCGGGCGTCCAGATGAGCGTGCGCAGCACGTCGTCCCGCACCGGCACGCGCGGCTTCTCGCCGGCCTTGAGCCTGTCGATGACCAGCGTGTTGGTGACGCTCTGTGTTTTGCCGGGCCCATAGAACTCCGGGGCCCGGCCGATCAGGACGGGGATCTCGCCGCGCGCCATCTCCTCCAGGACCATGGACGCCATCGCCGCGCGCACCCTGCCCTTGCGTCCCACGGGCGCGAAGGGCGTCGCCTCCGTCTGCAGCCGGTCGTCCTGCGGGTACATGTACGTGTTGTCGAAGTACGCGAAGCTCGCGCCTGCCGCGCGGCTCGCGTCCAGCGCGTTCCTCAGCATCACCGGGAACTGCGTCTCCCAGAGCCGCGAGTCCGGCGGCAGCCCGGCCGTGAAGTACACCACCCGGCTGCCCTCGACCGCTGCGGCGGTCTGCCTCGCATCCAGGAGGTCCGCAGCGACCAGCGCATCGGTGTCGTTGACCTTGCGAGGATGGCGGCTCACGAGGCGCAGCAGGCCCCCGTGCGTGCTGTGGAGCTCCCGCGCCAGCTCGATGGCGATCTGCCCATTCGCGCCGAGAATCGTCTGCATGCTGAAGGTCTGCCTGTCGTGAGAACGGCGTCAGTGAAGCGTCGCGACAACGGCCTTGGCGGTCGCCTTCGCCGACTGCGGGTTCTGGCCGGTAATCAGCCGGCCATCGACCACGACCTTGGGGATGAAGGGCAAGAGCGCCTTCTCGAAGCGCGCGCCACGCTGCTTCACCTGCTCCTCGGCGTTGTAGGGCACCTTCTTGGCCACGCCCGCGAGGACCTCTTCGCGCCAGGAGAAGCCCGTGAGGCGACGCCCCGCCACGAGCAGGCGGCCGTCGGAGAGCTTCGTATTCAACAGCCCGCAGTACCCGTGGCACACCGAGGAGACGACGCCACCGCGCTCGTAGACGTCGCGCGTGAGGCGCTGCAACGCGGGCGCCTCCGGGAAGTCCCACATCACGGCATGGCCGCCGGTGAGGTAGATCGCGTCCACGTCGGCCGCTTCGAGCTCGTCGAGCCGCACGGTATTCGCCAGCAGCGCCATGCGGGCCGGGTCGGCCTGCCAGGCCTTCGCGGTCGCATCGAGGTTCGGCCACTTCAGCGAGCGCGGCTCCAGCGGCGAGCGTCCCCCCTTCGGACTGGCGAGCCGTTGCTGGCAGCCGTGGTCCTCGAACACCTGCCAGGCGTGGGTCAACTCCGAGAGCCACAGCCCGGTCGGCTCGGACGGGTCGTCGTAGTGGGCGACGTTGGTGACGACGTGCAGGATGCGATGGGGCATGCCGAGACGTTCCCTCGATGGGTGACCAGAAGGCACTGGTGGCGCCCAGCTCTCCGGCACTCGGGCAGAGCTAATTCCCGGCAGCGTGCCCTGCAATCGTTCCGGACCGCAGCGCCGGAGAGAGGCCGTGAGCAGTTTCGCGGGCCGGGTGACACGGTCGCCATGCTCAAGAGCGCATGGGACGCTCGGGAGGTGGGCCATTGGAGCCTGGCCGCCTGTCCGTGCACCCGGCGACAGTGCGAGCGTTCCGCCCTCTCGCCACCTGCCGCAGTCTCCGTTCGCATCCGACCGATGCTGCTATGAGGGCCGTGGACGGCACTCTGCGGAAGGCACGATTGAACCCGAAGGCACAGCCACGGCAGGCCCAGGTGTTCTCCTTCATGGAGGGCGGCGGACAGGTCGGCGCCCTCATGCGCGTGCACGACTGGTCGAAGTCACCGCTCGGCCCGCCGCAGGGGTGGCCCCAGTCGCTGCGCTCCGTCGTCGGGCTCCTGCTCACCTCGAAGTTCCCGATGTTCGTCGCGTGGGGCCCCGAGCTCGGCTTCCTCTACAACGATGCGTATGCCGAGATCCTCGCGGGCAAGCACCCCGCGTCGCTCGGGGCGCGCTTCGAGGACATCTGGCGGGAGATCTGGCCGGACATCAAGCCGCTCATCGACGCCGCGCTGCGCGGTGAGGGCACCTACCGGCAGGACCTGCCGCTGCTCATGAACCGGCGCGGCTTCGACGAGCAGACCTGGTTCACGTTCTCCTACTCCCCCGTGCGCGACGAGCAGGGCGACGTCGCCGGCATGTTCTGCGCCGTGGCGGAGACGACGGCGCAGTACCGCTTCCAGATTCGCCAGGCCTTCCGCCTCGCGCTCGAGAAGCGCCTCCAGGACCTCGCCGAGCCCGAGGCGGTGATGGCCGCCGCAGCGGAGGCCATCGGGCGCGAGCTCGGCGTCGACCGGGTCGGCTACGGGGAGGTGGACGCTGCGCAGGAGTTCATCACCATCGAGCGCGACTGGACGCGCGACGGCATGCCGAGCGTGGCGGGACGCCACCGGCTGGAGGACTTCGGCGCATCCATCATCTCCGGGCTCAAGGCGGGCCGCACCGTGTCCGTGCCGGACGTGGAGCGCGACGTCCTGCTGCGCCCGTCGCTCCCGGCCTTCGAGGGAATCCAGACGCGCTCGGTGCTCGGCGTCCCCCTCATCAAGGCGGGCCGCTTCACCGCCCTGCTCTTCATCCACCACTCGGGGCCCCGGCGCTGGAGCGAGGAGGACGTGACGCTCCTGGAGGAGGTCGCGGACCGCACCTGGGCCGCCGTCGGGCGTGCCCGGGCGGAGGCGGAGCAGCGCAGGAGCGAGCGCCGCTTCCGTGCGCTCGCCACGGCAGGCACGGTCTCTCTGTTCCGCATGAGCCCGGATTGGGAGCAGATGTTCCCCATCGACGACCAGGGCGCCCTCACCGAGAGCCCGGCGCCGACGGAGCGCTGGCTCGAGCGCTACATCCCACCCGAGGATCGCGCGGCCGTCTCCGGGGCAATCTCCGCGGCCATCCGCGAGCGGCGCGTGTTCTCGCTCGAGCACCCCGTCCGGCACGCGGACGGCTCCCTCGGCTGGACGCTCACGCGCGTGGTCCCCATCCTCAGCAAAGAGGGCCGCATCCTCGAGTGGTTCGGCGCCGCGAGCGACGTGACGGCGCGCCGTCAGGCCGAGGAGCGCGTGCGCGAGGCGGAGGAGCAGTTTCGCGTCCTCGTGGAGAACCTCCCGGAGCTCGCGTGGAGCGCCGGGCCGGACGGCGCCATCGACTACTTCAACCAGCGCTGGTTCGAGTACACGGGCAGCTCACGCGAGGAGTGCCTGGGCTGGGGCTGGGGCGCGCTCCACGACCCGGAGATCCTTCCGCAGACGGTCGCCCGCTGGAAGCACTCGGTCTCGACGGGCGAGCCCTTCGAGATGGAGTTCCCCATCCGCGGCGCAGACGGAGTCCTTCGCTGGTTCCTCAGCCGCGGCAAGCCCCTGCAGAACGCGCGGGGCGAGGTGGTGCGCTGGTTCGGCACCAGCGTGAACATCGACGAGCAGCGCCGACAGGCTGCGGCGCTGAACGAGGCCATCGAGACGCGCGACACCTTCCTCTCGGTCGCGGGCCACGAGCTCAAGACGCCGCTCACGCCGATGGCGCTGCGCCTGCAGGCCATCGCGAGGGCGGTGGCGCAGCAGCCGGATTCTCCCTTCGTGCGGCAGGTCCGCGCGCACACGGAGACCGCCCGGCGGCAGATCGACCGGCTCACGGCGCTCGTGAACGATCTGCTGGACGTGTCGCGCATCTCCTCCGGTCGCTTCCGGATGGAGCTCGAGCCCGCGGACCTCGGCGCGCTCGTGCGCGAGGTGGTCACCCGCTTCGAGCCGGAGGCGCAGCAGACCGGCGCCACGCTCACCCTCCACGTCCCGGACTCGCTGCCCACACGCACCGCCCGGCTGCGCGTGGAGCAGGTCGTCACCAACCTGGTGGACAACGCCCTCAAGTATGGCGAGGGCAAGCCCGTGACGGTCTCGCTCGAGCGCGCAGGAGAGCAGGCGCGCCTCATCGTCGCGGATGCGGGGATCGGAATCCCGACCGAGCACCTCTCGCGCATCTTCGATCGCTTCGAGCGCGCCGTCTCGGAGCGCCACTACGGCGGCCTCGGCCTGGGCCTCTACATCTCGCGCACCATCGTCGAGTCCCTGGGCGGCAGCATCACGGTGCGCAGCGCGCCCGGTGAGGGCGCCGAGTTCACGGTGCTGCTGCCACTGCAGCCGAGCGCACCGGTGGAGGTGCCGTCGGGCAGCAGGGCCAGCGCCTCGTAGAGGCGCCAGCCAGAGCATCACGCCCCCGCGGTGTTCGCCACTCCGTCGACGAAGGCGCGCACCTGCCGGAGCACCTCCTCCGAGTGCGTGCGATGCGGCACGTGCCCGCATCCGGAGATGACGTGCACCGTCGCCGGCCCCCGCACGCGTGCGCCGATGCGCTCGGGCTGCTGCACGGAGCCGAACTCGTCCTGGTCGCCGTGGATCGCGAGCACGGGGCAGCGGACCTTGCCCAGCTCCTCGTCCAGGTTCCACGCCGCGAAGGCGGGTGAGAGCCACGTCTCGGTCCACGCCTCGAGCACCCAGCGAGCCTTGGTGCCGTGGTACTTCGCGAGGCGACTGAGCTGCGGGTCCTGCGTCAGCTCCGCCCTGGCGGCGCGGATGCCGGCGAGCGTGCGCTCCTCGACGAAGGCCTGGGCAGCCTCGGTGACGAGCGCCTGCACCTGCTGGGGAGCGCGCGCTGCACAGCAGGCCGCCATCCCTCCGCCGACGCTGTGACCGAAGGCGACGAACGCTTCGAAGCCCAGCCCGGCGCTGAGCACAGGAAGCACGGACGCCTCGTCGCCGATGAAGCTGGGCGGCAGGACGTCGTGGCGGGGATCGGAGCGGCCGAAGCCGAGGCGGTCGTAGGCGATGACCCGGCGCTGCGTGGCTGCGCACAGCGCCGCCGGGAACTCTCGCCAGAGGTCCACACAGCCGAGCGAGTCGTGGAAGAGGAGTACTGGTGCGCCCCGCTCGCCCTCGCTCGGCCGCCAGGTGCGTGCGTAGAGGCGCCCCTTCGGCGTGGACACCCAGTGTTCGTCCGAACTGCAGCTCACGTCACGCCCTCACGGATACCGATGCAGTGTCACCGCTCCAGCGTGTACCGCAGCCAGAGCAGGTCGCCCGAGCGCCTCTCGAAGGACTCGAGCTTCAGGTGGCGCACCGCCCCCCTTCCCTCCTTCGCATCGAAGAGGGTCGGCGTGCCGATGGAGCCGTCCGCAACGGGCGCCACGAGCACGCTCAGCTCGTCGATGAGGCCCGCAGCGAGGAAGGAGCCGTTGATGCCACCGCCCCCCTCCAGCAGCAGCTTCTCGATTCCGAACTCCTTGCGCAGCTTCCGAAGGACCCGTCCCAGGTTCACCTCGGTCTTGCCCCCGAAGACGTAGGTGACGCCCTTGGCCTGCAGGAAGGCGAGGTAGTCGTCCGAGACCTGCTCGGTGAGCACCGTGATGACGTGCTCGTCGTCGATGGCGCTCGACTTCCAGGTGAGCTTTCCGGACGGGTCGAGCGCGATGGCGTAGGACCCGGCGTCGCGCTTCGCGATGAAGTCCTTGCGCGGAATGGGGCTTCCCTTCTTGCGCACCGGCACCCGGGCCTTGCCGGCGTAGGGCTCCATGGAGATGCGGCCGATCATCCAGGCGCTGGCACCGAAGGTCTGGGCCGTGCCCTCGTACTCCTCGTAGACGCTGGCCGGCAGGTCCCAGCGCCGGGTCACGATGCGTCCGTCGATGGACGGCACCATGTGGCAGATCACATACGGCCGCTGGGAGTCGCGCTGGGTTGCCATCAAGCCCTCTCGGTGGAGCCGGTGTCGGGTTCGAGCTGCTGCAGGTCGAGCTCCTCGAGGTCGAGCTCCTGCTCGATGCGCTGGAAGGCGGCGTCACCGATCGTGCCGTCCGCGCGCAGGGCGATGAGCCGCTGCCGCTCCGCCCCCGCCGCCTTGCGCGCGAGCGCCGTCGCGGCGGCGAAGCTCGTGCCGTCCGGCGCGCTCTGCCGTGCGGCAGGTTTCCCGTCCGCGGCCAGATCTGCCTCCGCCCGCCGCAGCCGGGCCTGGTAGCGGCGGCGCAGCAGCTCCGCCATCTCGTCCTCCGAAGGCGCCGATGCGGCGGTCAGCGCGGCCCGCAGCGTCTCCACGCGGGCGAGCCGCACCTCGCGCTCCACCGAGCCGTCGTCCCGCAGCTTCAGCGCCCGGATGAGCGGGCGCAGGGTCATCCCCTGCACGACCAGCGTCCCGAGCACGACGGAGAAGGCGGTGAAGAGGATGAGGTCCCGGAAAGGAAATGCGTGGGCATTCCCGTCCCCCGCAGGCAGCGCGAGCGCGGCGGCCAGGGTCACGATGCCGCGCATGCCGCACCAGCCCACGACCGCCGCAGCGCCCCGGGACAGACCCACCGTGTCGCGCCGGCCGCCCTTGGCACCCGCCTCGCCCTGGCACCGCCAGCGGCTGACGCCCGCAGCGAGCATCACCCAGGCGATGCGCGCGAGGATGGTCGCGAGGCACACCGCCGCCGCGATGCCCGCGTAGCGGAAGAGCGTGGGCCGGTCGATGCGCTCGAGGATCCCCTTGAGCTGGAAGCCCACCAGGATGAAGGCGAGGACGTTGAGCACGAAGACCGCGAACTCCCACACCGCGTAGGAGGGAATGCGCAGGCGCGCCGGCGTCAGCTCCGCGGAGCGTCGGGCGGAGGCCATCGCGAAGACGACGACCGTGAGGATGCCGGAGAGGTGCAGCTGCTCGGCGAGCATCCACACGCCGAAGGTTCCGCAGAACTGGACGACCACGGCGATCGCGACGTCTTCGATGCGAGCGATCAACTGGATGATCACCCGCGACAGCACGAGCCCCAGAACCACGCTGCCCACGGTGACGACCAGCAGCAGCGGGATGGCGCTCATCGGAGAGAGGGAGCCGGCGACCGCGGCCCCGACGGCGAGCCGGTAGACGAGCAGCGCGCTCGCGTCGTTGAAGAGGCTCTCCCCTTCCAGGATGACGAGGAGCCGGTGCGGAGGCCGCAGCTGCTTCAGCACCGCGGTCGCCGCCGCCGCATCCGGTGGCGCGACGATGGCACCGAGCGCGATGGCGACCGCCCAGGACATGTCCGGGACGAGCAGCCGCGCCACCCCCGCCACCACGAAGATGGTGAGCGCGACCGCGCCGATGGCGAGGCCCGCGATGGTGCGCCAGTTCGCCGCCATGTCGCGCGGGGACGAGTCGAACGCGGCGTCCAGCAGCACGGGCGCGACGAACAGGGTGAGCGCGAGCTCGGGGTCCAGCACCAGCGTCGGCGTGCCGGGAACCAGCGCGAGCGCAGCGCCGGCGAGCGCCACCATCGCAGGGTACGGCGTTCCCAGGCGCCGCGAGAGCGCCGTGAGCCCCGCGCCACCGAGCAGCAGGGCGATGATGATCTCGAAGACGAGCATGCGCGATGGACCTCGGCGAGCGGGCAATCGTGCTTCTACCACTGCCTGCGAGCCACGCTCGGCTCGAAGAGGGCCTGGGGTCAACAACAACCGGGGCCGAGGGCGAGGCTCAGCGCGAGGTGCCCTCGTTGATGACGCGCAGCGCGTTGAGCGTGCGCGGGTAGCCGATGAAGGGGAGCAGCTGCGTCACGGCGCCGACGAGCGCGCGCCGGTCGTTGCCTGCCGCGAGGTTGCCTGCGACATGGCCCGCGAGCTGCGGCTCGCAGCCTCCCAGCGCCGCGAGCATGGCCAGGGTCAGCAGCTCGCGGGTCTTCAGGTCCAGCCCCTGGCGCGTGAGGTAGTCGCCGAAGCAGTTGGCGGAGAGGAATTCCTGGATGTGGAGCTGATCCTTCGGCGACTGCGCGTACATCTTGTCGATGACGTCGCCGAAGAGGCGCTTCTGCACGGCGAGCCCCTTCTCGCGGCGAGTCTCGGGGCTCGTCGTGGACTGTCGCTCCAGCGGCAGCGAGATGCCGCGGCTGCGCAGTACCTCGTTGGTGGCGTGGAGGAAGTCGAACACCTTGGCCATGCCCACGTAGGGCACGGCCTGGTAGACGAGCTCCTTCACCTCCACCGGCGTCACGCCGACCTCGAGCGCGGCACCGAGCATCACGCGGTACTCGGCGACGGCGTGCGAGGCGATGATTCCCGCGAGCTGCACCATGAGGCGGGTCCTCTCGTCCAGCGCCTCCTCCCGGAGCACCTCGTCGAAGGCCCAGTTGTCGAAGAGCTCGACCAGCTCGGGATCGGTCTCCTTCAGGGTGGACTCACGCCCGGGGAAGAGGGCGGCGTGGTTGCGCTGTGCGCGCTCGGTAATGGCCATGGCGTCTGGGTCCTCAGCGATCGACCATCGCCATCTGGGGGGCGCTGTAGCGGGGGCCGGTGGTCGGCGGAAGGGCCGCATCGAGCTGCGCCGTCTCGGCGGGAGAGAGCTTCAGGTTCGCCGCGGCGACGTTCTCCTCCAGGTACTTGCGGCGCTTGGTGCCCGGGATGGGAGCGACGTCCTCGCCGCGCCCCAGCAGCCACGCCAATGCCACCTGTCCCGGCGTTGCGCCCCTCTTCTTGGCCAGCTCCTGCACGGTGGTGGCGATGCGCATGTTCGCGTCGTAGTTCGCGCCCTGGTAGCGCGGGTCGTTGCGGCGGAAGTCCCCCTCGGGGAGCGACTCCGCCCGCGGAACCGTGCCGGTGAGGAAGCCGCGGCCCAGCGGCGAGAAGGGCACCAGGCCGATGCCCAGCTCGCGCAGCGTCGGGATGATGCGCTCCTCGAGGTTGCGCTCCCACAGCGAGTACTCGCTCTGCAGGGCGGAGATGGGGTGCACCGCGTGGGCACGGCGGATGCTGCCCTCCCCTGCCTCGGACAGGCCGAGGTAGCGCACCTTGCCCTCGCGCACGAGCTCGGCCATCGCGCCCACGGTGTCCTCGATGGGCACCTGCTTGTCCACGCGGTGCTGGTAGAGCAGGTCGATGCGGTCCGTCTGCAGCCGGCGCAGCGAGGCCTCCACCACCTCGCGCACGTGCTCCGGGCGGCTGTCCAGGCCGGTGATCTTCCCGCCCTCGATGCGGAAGCCGAACTTGGTCGCGATGACGGCCCGCTCGCGCCGTCCCTTCAGCGCCCGGCCCAGCAGCTCCTCGTTGTGGAAGGGGCCGTAGACCTCGGCGGTGTCGAAGAAGGTCACCCCCAGCTCGAGCGCCCGGTCGAGCGTCGCGAGCGACTCAGCCTCGTCCGGGGTGCCGTAGGACTGGCTCATCCCCATGCAGCCGAGTCCCAGCTCCGAGACCTCGAGCCCCTGCCTTCCCAACCTGCGCTTCTTCAGCATGGTGTCTCCTTTCCTTTCCACTCAGCGCTTCAAGCTCGCCATGTCGATGACGAAGCGGTAGCGCACGTCGCTCTTGAGTACCCGCTCGTATGCCGCGTTCACCTGCTGCACCGGGATGAGCTCGATGTCGGAGGCGATGCCGTGCTTCGCGCAGTGGTCGAGCATCTCCTGCGTCTCGGCGATGCCGCCGATGACCGAGCCCAGGAGCCGCCGGCCGCCGAGGATGAGGCTGAAGGCGTGCAGCTGCGTGGGCTCTGGCGGCGCACCCACGATGGCCATGGTGCCGCGCGGGCGCAGCAGCCCGAGGTAGGCGTTGTAGTCGTGCGGCGCGCTGACGGTGTCGAGGATGACGTCGAACTGGCCTGCCAGGCGCTCGAAGACCTTGGGGTCCTTCGTCACCACGAAGTCGGTGGCGCCGAGGCGGCGCGCGTCCGCCTCCTTGCTCCCCGAGGTGCTGAACACGGTGACGTGCGCGCCCATCGAGGCCGCGAGCTTCACGCCCATGTGGCCGAGGCCGCCGAGCCCCACCACGCCCACGCGGTCGCCCTTCTTCACGCCCACCTGGCGCAGCGGCGAGTAGGTGGTGATGCCCGCGCACAGCAGGGGCGCTGCGGCCGCGGGGTCCAATCCCTCCGGAATCCGCAGGGCCATGCGCTCGTCCAGCACGATGCGCGCCGAGTAGCCGCCGTAGGTCGGCGTCTTCCTGTCCATCTCGGTGCTGTTGTAGGTGCCCGCCATGCCCTTCTCGCAGAACTGCTCGAGGTCCTCCTTGCAGCGCGCGCAGGCGTGGCACGAGTCCACCATGCAGCCCACTCCGGCGAGCTCGCCCACCTTGAGCTTGCGCGCCTCACTGCCCACCTGCACGACGCGGCCCACGATCTCGTGGCCGGGCACCATGGGGAACACACCCCCGCCCCACTCGTCTCGCGCCTGGTGGATGTCCGAGTGGCAGATGCCGCAGTAGAGGACGTCGAGGACCACGTCGCGCGGACCCGGCTCGCGGCGCTCGACCGTCATCGGCGCGAGGGGCTTGCCTGCTGCGGGGGCGCCATAAGCTTGAACCTTCTGCATCTCGTCTCTCCTGGGTGAAGGGCTGTGCTCCGATGCACCCAGAGATACGCCCCGCCCTCGCGCGGCAGTAGACGCCGGCTGGTGGATGGGCTTTGAAGCAGGGCTTCACAATGAAGACCGCGCTCCTCCCCCAGCTGCAGGTGTTCCTCACCGTCGCCCGGCTGCGCAGCTTCAGCGCGGCGGCGCGCGAGCTCGGCGTGTCCGCGTCCGCGGTGAGCCAGTCGGTGCGCCAGCTCGAGGAGCAGCTGCAGGTGGTGCTGCTCACCCGCACGACACGCAGCGTGGCCCTGACGGAGGCGGGGCGCCGCCTGGTGGAGAGCGCGGGCCCGGGCATGAGCCAGGCGCTCGCCGCGCTGGGGGAGGCGGCCGCCCGTCCCGGCGAGGTGGTGGGCCGGCTGAAGCTCTCCGTGCCGCGCTCCTCCGTCCCCTTCCTCATCACGCCGGTGCTGCCCACCTTCTGCGCGCGCCACCCGCGCATCGAGGTGGAGGTGGTGATCGAGGAGCGCTTCGTGGACATCGTGGCCGAGGGCTACGACGCGGGCGTGCGGCTGAGCGAGTCCATCGAGCGGGACATGGTGCAGGTTCGGCTCACGGACGCCTTCCGCTTCGTCGTGGTGGGCTCCCCCGACTACCTCGCCCGGCACGGGACGCCCGAGCGCCCCGAGGACCTGCTGCGCCACGAGTGCATCACCTTCCGCTCGCAGACGCGCGGAACGCTGTACGCGTGGGAACTGGAGCGCGGGCGGCGCAACTGGCGCATCCCCGTGCGCGGAAGCGTGGTGACCAACGACAACGCGCTGAGCGTGTCGCTCGCCGCCCAGGGGCTGGGGCTCGCCTACGCCTTCGAGCCCTCGGCGATGGAGCAGGTGCGCGCGGGGAAGCTCGTGCGGGTGCTGGAGGCGTACGCGCCCACCGTGCCCGGCTTCTTCCTCTACTACCCGAGCCGCGCCCAGCGCTCCGGGCCCTTGCGCCTCTTCGTGGAGACCGCGAAGGCGCTGACCGTCTAGCCGCAGGCCTGCTTCACGGCGTCCAGCAGCTCGGCCATCTGGAAGGGCTTGGCGAGCAGGGCCTGCACCGGGAGCCGGGGGAGCGGCTGCATCGCGGTGATCACCACGATGCGCACGTCTCCCAGCGCGTCGGAGCTCTTGAGCCGCTCGATGAACTCCTCGCCGGTCATCGTGGGCATGGCGAGGTCCAGCACCACCGTGCAGGGCCGGGTGGGCTCCAGCGAGAGCTCGAGCAGGGCCTCGCGCCCGTCCGCCGCCGCGCGCACCCGGTAGCCCGCGAGCACCAGCGCCTCGGCGATCGCACGCCGCAGCGCGAAGTCGTCCTCCACCACCAGCACCAGCCCCCGTGAGTTCCGCTTCGGCACGCTGGGCCTCCTACACGTCCGCGGGCGGCTCGACAAGGTTTGAGCAAGAACCTTATCGCCGCCCGTCCGCTGGCGGGCGCTCGCCGGGACAGGCCCCGGCCCTCCGGCCCCCAGGCGGGCTCAGAGCACCTCGCGCGCGAGCGGCTGCGGCCCGGTGGGCTCGCGCTTCACGACCTCGGGAGAGGCCGAGGCGCCGTCCGCCCGCGTGAGCTCCGCCTTGTACCAGGAGACGTTGTAGGGCCCCCACGCGGACAGGGAGAAGTACACGGTGCGGCCGCCGTCGCGCACGTACTGCTCGGCCATGAAGGGCGCGTAGGCGCCCGGGGCGTCGGCCGCGTCGAGCACCTTCACCGCGGGGCCCCAGGGCCCCCACGGCGCGAGCCCCTCGCGCATCACGATGCCCGTGCCCTCCTTGAGGTAGCTCATCAGCCAGTGGCCGAGGTACGCGTTCCACACCACCGAGAGCTCCCCGGTGGTGTCGTCCACGACGCGCCGGGCCTGGGCCTGGCTCGCGCTCCAGCGGGGGGCGCCCTTCGCGTCCGTCCCCTGGAAGTAGCGGTAGGCCGCGGGCGACTCGACCTGCGAGGCCGGCACCTTCATCAGCGACACGCCGCCGAAGCGCCCGTGCGTGGTGCCCCAGAAGTAGAGCCAGTCCGCCCCGTCCTCGCGCACGGTGGCAGGCGCCACCTGCACGAAGCTGCTCTCACCGCCCCAGCGCGGCGCGTCCAGCACCGTCCAGGTGCGCCCCTCGTCGGTGGACTTCGCGAGCCCCGCGAAGTTCGTCTCCCACTCGCCGGGCTTGCCCCAGTGCCGCACCGACATCCAGTGCAGGTACATGGTGTCCCCCGCGGCGAAGCCGTGGGTAGGGATGACGGTCATCTCGTCGCCGTCCACCTTCTTGGAGGGCACCAGCTGCCGGGCCCTGCCGCGCCCGTCCACGAGCATCCCGTCGAAGGTGATGCCGTCGGTGGGGTCCGTGTCGCGCGTGTACGCGATGGTGTTGGAGCGCCACTGCGCGCCGCCCGCCCCGATGCTCCCCTTCTCGCGCTTGCCGAAGGTGTCGCCGAAGACGAACCAGGTGCGGCCGCCGAAGGAGAACATGGAGCCGAGGTCGGTCCCCTCGATGCCGTAACGCTCCGTGGCGTTGGGCGAGCCCACGCCGGTGAGCCCCGCGATGCGCTGCACGCCACCCACCGAGCGCAGGACGAAGGGAGCGTCCGGCGCGACCGAGAGGCGCGGGTCGCGCTCGGAGGTCCCCGGGGCGGAGGCCGAGGCCGCGGCAGACGCCAGGGCCGCGCCGAGCAGGAGGCAGAGGACGGTGCTGCGGGTGCAGAGGCGCTGCGCCTCGGGACGGTACGGCTGTGACAACGTTCGGACCTCGGACCCGTCGACACGCGCTTCGCGTGGAGCGACGGCAGCTTGCGCGTGCTCCACCGCGGAGCATCGGAGCGCGGCATTATCCGGGCCCCTGTTCCCGAGGGGAATGTGGGCAGGGCTCCGCCTGCGCAGAGGTGCGCGCGCCCGCACCTCCCGGCACATGCGCGCCCCACGCTGCGAGCTTGGCCGCCTACTTCTGGCCGAGCCTGCCTGCTACCCGCGTGCACTCCTCGATGGTTCGCGCGAGCACCGAGCGGATGCGCCCGTCCTCCATGGTGAGCAGCCCCGCGATGGTGCAGCCGGCCGGCGTGGTCACCTGGTCGCGCAGGGCGGCCGGGTGCAGCCCGGCCTCGAGCACCATGCGCGCCGAGCCCTGGAACATCTGCGCGGCGATCTGGATGGCGATGTCACGGCGCAGCCCCATCATCACCCCACCGTCCGCGAGCGCCTCGAGGATGACGTAGGCGAACGCGGGGCCGCTCGAGTTGAGGCTGGTCACCGCGTCCATGTGCTTGTCCTCGAGCTCGAGGCAGCGGCCCACCGCGCGGAAGATCTCCATCGCCACCTCCGCGTGCGCGTCGGTGACGCCCGTGTCGCGCGCGATGACCGTCATCCCCTCGCCGATGAGCGCCGGCGTGTTGGGCATGGCGCGGATGAGCGCGCTCTGCGGCAGCCAGCCGCGCAGCTGCTCGAGCCGTACGCCCGCCGCCACGCTGACGACGAGCTTTCCCGCGAGCGCCTCGCGCATCGGCTCGGTGCCCAGCACCGCCGCGAGCTGCTGCGGCTTGAGCGCCACCAGCACCACGTCCGCGCCGCGCGCGGCCTGCAGGTTGTCCGTGGTGGCCGAGACCTCGTGGCGCCTGCGCAGCGCCTCCGCCACCTCGGGCCGGCGCGCCGTCACCGTCACCTGCGCGGGCGTCACCCTCCCTGCGCGAAACAACCCCTTGAGGATGGCCTCCCCGAGCGTGCCGCAGCCCAGGATCGCAAGCTTCCAGTTCCCGTCGAGCATGTCCCCCTCCAACTCTTCAGCGAGGACAGAAGGCTCGTGCCGACGTCCACTCGGGGCACCTGTGCCCGCGTGCTAGAGAGGCGCCATGTTAACAGCACGCGAGCAGCTGAGGGACGCGCACCGCATCGTGGTGAAGCTGGGGACGCAGGTGGTGACCCACGACGGTGTGGAGCTCGCGCTGGGGCGGCTGATGGGGCTGGTGGAGAGCCTCGCGCGGCTGCGCAAGGCGGGGCGCGAGGTGGTGCTCGTCTCCAGCGGCGCGGTGGGCATGGGGCGGCGGGTGCTGGGGCTCACCGAGCGTCCGCGCTCGCTCGGGCTGCGCCAGGCCTGCGCTGCCGTGGGCCAGGGGCACCTGATGGCCGTCTACACCCAGGCCTTCACCCAGCTGGGCGTGGTCGCGGCGCAGGTGCTGCTCACGCAAGGGGACCTCGCGGACCGCGACCGCGCCCTGTGCCTGCGCACCACGCTGATGCGCCTGCTGGGCCTGGGCGTCATCCCCGTGCTCAACGAGAACGACAGCGTGAGCGTGCGCGAGCTGGTGGAGTACCAGCGCAGCCAGGAGGGCGCCGCAGCGGGCGCGGAGGTGGTCACGACGTTTGGCGACAACGACGGCCTCTCCGCGCGCGTGGCGAGCAGCCTGGACGCGGACCTCCTCGTGCTGCTCACCGACGTGGAGGGCCTCTACACGGCGAACCCTGCCACCGACCCCTCGGCGCAGCTGGTGCGCGAGCTCTCGCGCGTGGACGACACCGCGCTCGCCATGGCGGGGGGTGGCTCGGCGGGCGGCACCGGCGGCATGTCCAGCAAGCTGGAGGCAGCGCGCCTCGCCTCGGCGGAGGGCACGGCGGTGCTCATCGCGAGCGGCGCGGCGCCGCGGGTGCTCGAGCGCGCGCTCGCGGGCGAGGCCGTGGGCACGCTCGTCGCAGCGCAGCGGCGCGGGGCGCGCTGGCGGCACATCGCGGTCTCCGGGCGCCAGCAGGGCGCCCTCGTCATCAGCGACGGCGCGGTGCGCGCGCTGCTCGAGCGCAAGGCCTCGCTGCTGCCGGTGGGCGTGACGGCGGTGGAGGGAGACTTCGCCAAGGGGGACGTGGTGGAGGTGCGCGATGGCAGCGGCCGGGTGCTCGGCCGCGGGCTGGTGAACTACCCCGCAGCGGCCTGTCGGGCGCTGCAGGGCCGGCACAGCGAGGACATCGCCTCCGTGCTCGGCTGGCGCGGCTACGACGCGCTGGTGACCCGCGACAACCTGGTGCTCGGATGAGCGGCACGGAGGCCAAGGTGGACCTGAAGGGAGAGCTGGAGCGCACGGCGCACGCGGCCCGTGCCGCGGGGCAGCAGCTGATCGCCCGCACGGGCGAGGAGCGCGCCGCCCTGCTCTCGGCGCTCGCGCAGGTGCTGGAGCGGCCCGAGGCCCGCGCCTCCATCCTCGAGGCCAACGCGCGCGACGTCGCCCGCGCGCGCGAGGCCGAGGCGCGCGGCACGCTCGCTCCTGCGCTGGTGAAGCGGCTGGTGCTGGACGGCGCGAAGCTGCAGGGCCTCTGCGAGGGGCTGCGGCAGCTCGCGGCGCAGGAGGACCTCGTCGGCCGCGTGCAGGTGCACCGCGAGCTGGACACGGGGCTCGTGCTGCAGCGGGTGAGCTGCCCGCTCGGGGTGCTGGGGGTGGTGTTCGAGTCGCGGCCGGACGCGCTCGTGCAGATCGTGAGCCTCGCCCTGCGCAGCGCCAACGCGGTGCTGCTCAAGGGGGGCAAGGAGGCACTGGAGACCAACCGCGCCCTCACCGCCTGCGTGCACGAGGTGCTCGAAGCCCACGGCGTCCCGCGCGAGGCGGTGGTGCTGCTCGAGGACCGGGCCGCGGTGGATGCGCTGCTCGCGCTCGAGCGCGGCGTAGACCTGGTGGTGGCGCGCGGCGGCAGCGAGTTCGTGCGGCACGTGCGCGCGCTCGCCCGGATGCCGGTGCTCGCCCACGCGGACGGGCTGTGCCACCTGTACCTGCACGCGGGCGCCGAGCCCGGGATGGCCGCGCGCCTCGCCCTGGACGCGAAGTGCAGCTACCCGGCGGCCTGCAACAGCATCGAGACGCTGCTCTGGGAACCCGGAGCAGAAGGCGCGCTCGCGGCCTGCGTGCAGGTGCTCGCCGCGGCCGGCGTGGAGCTGCGCGCGGATGCGGCCACCCGCGCGCGTCACCCTGCCCTGAAGGAGGCGACGGACGCGGACTGGGACACCGAGTACAGCGCCCTGGTGCTCTCGCTGCGCTGCGTGAGCGGGCTGGACGAGGCGCTCGCGCACATCGCGCAGCACGGCTCGCGGCACACGGAGGCCATCGTCACGCAGGACGCTCGGGCGGCCGCCCGCTTCCTCGCCGAGGTCGACGCCGGCAGCGTGTTCCACAACGCGAGCACCCGCTTCGCGGACGGCTTCCGCTACGGGCTGGGCGCGGAGGTCGGCATCAGCACGGAGAAGCTGCACGCGCGCGGGCCCGTCGGCGTGGAGGGGCTGCTCACCTATCGCTGGCTCCTGCGCGGAGAGGGACAGGTGGCGAGCGACTACGGCCCCACCGGGCGCCGCTTCACCCACCGCGACCTGCCCTAGCAGCTCACTCGGGCCACTGCTCGCGGCCCTCGCGCTCCATGTGGTAGCCGGCCTCCGCGAGGTTCTTCATCACCTCGCGGCCGTGCTCCTCGTCGCGCACCTCGAGCACCAGCTCGATGCCCACGCGGTCCACCGGTGCGAGCCACATGGCGCGGCGGTGGAAGATGTCGATCACGTTCGCGCCCGCGCGCGCGCAGCGCTCGATGAGCGGGGCCAGGTTTCCGGGGCGATCGTCCACCGAGGTGCGCAAGAGCAGGTAGCGGCCCTGCTTCACCATCACCTGCTCGATGACGCGCGCGAGCAGGTTGCCGTCGATGTTGCCGCCGCCCATCACGGCGCACACCGTGTCGCCGGGGCGCACCGTCACCTTCCCTGCCAGCAGCGCCGCGACGCCCGCCGCCCCCGCGCCCTCCACTACCATGTGGGCGTTCTGCACCACGTGCGCGATGCCGCGGGCGATCTCTTCCTCGTCCACCGTCACCACGTCGTCCACCAGCTTCTGGATGATGGGCAGCGTGAGGTCGCCGGGGCGCTTCACCGCGATGCCGTCCGCGATGGTGCGCGCCTTGTGGAAGGTCACCGGCTCCCCTGCGCTGAGCGAGGCCTGCACCGGGCTGCAGCCGGCCGCCTGCACGCCCACGATGCGCACCGAGGGCATGAGCGCCTTCACCGCCGTGGCGATGCCGCCGATGAGCCCGCCGCCGCCGATGGGCACCACCAGCACGTTCATCTCCGGCAGCGCATCCACCAGCTCCATGCCGATCGTGCCCTGCCCCGCGATGGTGCGCGGATCGTTGAAGGCGTGCACGTAGGTGAGCCCGCGCTCCTCCTGAAGCTGGCGCGCGCGCACGCCGGCGTCGTCGAAGGTGGCCCCGTGCAGGATGACCTCCGCGCCGTAGCGGCGCGTGGCCGTCACCTTCGTGAGGGGCGCGCGCTCGGGCATCACGATGGTGGCGGGGATGCCCAGCAGCTTCGCCGCGAGCGCCACGCCCTGCGCGTGGTTGCCCGCCGAGTGGGCGATGACGCCGCGGGCGCGCTCCTCCGCCGTCAGGTGCTTCATCTTGTTGTAGGCGCCGCGGATCTTGAACGAGCCCGCGCGCTGGGTGCACTCGGCCTTGAGGAAGATGTGCGCACCCAGCTCCTGCGAGATGCGCTCGTCCGGGAGCACCGGGGTGGTGATGACGATGCCGTGCAGCGTGCGACGCGCGTCCTGGATGTCCGCCAGCGTGATGCTCATGGGGCTGCTCATACCAAAGCTTCAGAACGGTGGTGGGCACTCGAAGCGCAGCGGCTCGCCCGTGTGTGGGTGGACGCAGTGCAGCATTCGGGCGTGGAGCAGCAGGCGCTCTCCGCCCCGCCCGTAGAGGCGGTCTCCCACGACGGGGGCCCCGAGCCCCTGGGCGGCGTGCACGCGCAGCTGGTGTGGGTGCGTGCTGCGCGCAGTGAAGAGCACCCGCGTGCGGCCATCCGTCCGCTCGGCAACATGCCACTCGGTGAGCGCGGGACGGCCCTTCGCCTTCGGGGCCGCCCCGAGGGGCAGCGCCACGGTCCCCGAGTCCCCTTCCAGCGTCCCCTCCAGCCACGCCTCCCACTGCAGCTGCGCCTCGCGCCGTGCGAGCTGACGCCGCAGGGCGAGGTGGGCCGCCTCGTCCTTCGCGACGAGGAGCAGGCCCGAGCTCTCCGCATCCATCGCCTGCACCACCTGCAGGGCGTCCCCCGGGGAGCGGTCCTTCCGCAGCCGCACCAGCACCGAGTCGCGGGTGGGGGCATGGCGTGGCGGCTCGGACGCGAGGCCCCGCGGCTTGTCGAGCACCAGCAGCGCCGCGTCCTCGTAGAGCACGGCGAGCTGCTCTGGAGGCCGCTCCCGCGCCGCGGGGCCGGGCGTCACGTGGAGCCCCTCCAGCATGAAGGGCAGCACGCGGCCGCACTTGGCCTCGCACGCCGGGGAGTAGTCGCCCTGCCGGCGCTCTGCACCCGCCGCGTCCGCGCCCCACCAGAACTCGGCGAGCCCGAGGGGACGCAGCCCGTGGCGGTAGGCGAAGGCGAGGAGCTTCGGGGCCGCGCAGTCGCCCGCGCCGCCGGGAGGCGGCTCGGGGGCGAAGAGGCTTCCGAGGCGGCGCGTCTCGCTGCGCGCGTTGGACAGAAGGTAGGTGTCCGCGAGCTGGCGCCACAGGGTCCGGGAGCGCTCGGCGCGCAGGTGCTCGAGGGCCCGGCGCTCGGCGTCGAGCGCCTGCAGGGGAGCCTCCACGGGAGCACGCTGCGCTGCGTGGGCCACCTCGAGGCGCGCCCCCTCCTCGGCCTCGTATGCGCGCGCCGTCCGCGCCTCCGGGCCCCGCAGGTGCCTGCGCGCTTCGACATGGCCGTCTCGCAGCGCCCGGGCCTCTGCCTTTTGCGCGCGCGTGAGTGCTTCGAGCCGCTCGCGCATCGCCGTGGCGTCCCGGGAGAGCACGGCATGGCGCTCGCCGAGCGCATCCAGCTCCGCCTCGGCCGCGGGCCAGAAGGCGTCGCGAGCGGCCCCCTCGAAGACGGGCGGCACGAAGCCCTCCACCTGCCAGCGGCCCGCGAGCATTCCGGAGAAGGCGCTGAGGGAGCCCACCTGCCCGTCGGGCGTCGCCACGACGAGTACGCCGAACATCTTGCCGCCCCCGGGCTTCTGCAGCTCGCCGAGGTCCACCGGAACTGCGCCCTGCCGCAGGCGCTCCTGCAGCGTCTCTGCGGCCCTGCGCACCAGCGGTGCGGGCGGGCCCGGACGGAAGGGGTTCTCGAAGCGAACGGGGAGCTCGCTGCGCGCGGGCTGCGGTTCGAAAGGCGTCAGGAGCTCGAGGAGGGGGACGGCGCTCACGGCGCTGCTGACAGTGCCACACTCCGCAGGGGCTGCGGCTGTCGGCCTGGGAGGCGCTGGGGCAAGCTCGGACGCATGTGGGACTGGCTGACGAAGCTCACCGAGCTGACCGGAGCGGGGCTCCCGGTGGCGGTGGCCACGGTGGTGGACTGCAAGGGCTCCACGCCGCGCGAGCGCGGGGCCCGCATGCTGGTGCTGGAGGACGGCCGCTTCTTCGGGACCATCGGTGGAGGCCACCTGGAGCAGTGCGTGCTCGAGGACGCGCGCGCCACCTTGCGCAGCGGGGAGGCGCGCCTGCACCGCTATCCGCTCGGCACGAAGCTGGCCCAGTGCTGTGGAGGGGTGATGGACGTGTTCGTGGAGCCGATGAACGTGGGCCCGCGCCTCGCGCTCTTCGGGGCGGGCCACGTGGCGCAGGCGCTGTGCCAGGTGCTGCAGGGGACGCCCTTCTCTGTGGACCTGGTGGACGAGCGCGCGGAGTGGGTGGAAGCGCCGTCGCTGCCCGCCCCGGTGCGCCGGCACCATGTCGCGTGGGACGAGTTCTGTGACGGCGCGCGTTGGAGCGAGCACTCGCGCTACGTGCTGGTGATGACGCACCGGCATGACCTGGACCAGGAGATCATCGCCCACGTGCTCGGGCGCCCCACGCGCTTCATCGGGCTCATCGGCAGCCGCAGCAAGTGGGCCCGCTTCCGCCAGCGGCTCACGCTGCGTGGCATGGCCCCCGAGGCGCTCGAGCGCGTGCACTGCCCGGTGGGAGTCGACACGGGCGGCAAGGCGCCGCAGGAGGTGGCGATCAGCATCGCCGCGCAGCTGCTCCAGGTGCACTACGCCCGGGGCGCCGAGGCCACCCCGCCCTCCGTCGTCCACAGAGAGACCGCGTGAAGGTCCCCTCTTCCCCTGGGAGCGGGTCGGGGTGAGGGACGGCCGCCGCGCCTCAGCGCACCCGGCGCGCCCAGAACGTGGGCCCCCTCCCCGTCGCCCGCAGCAGCTCCTCCGCGGTGTCGAAGTCACGAGCGACCGCAGGGTCCTCCACCTCCAGCCGCACGCGCCCCTGCTCCGCCGCCTCGAGCACGTCGCGCAAGGGCGGAGGCTCCCCCGCCCCGAGGTACGCCTCGAGCAACGCTGCGCGAAGCACCACGGGATGCCCGCCCTGCCCTCGGTAGGTCGGGCTCGCGCATAGAACCTCACCCATCACCGCTCCGAGCAGCGCTAGCAGCGTCTCGACCCGTGCGGGCACCAGGTCCACAGGCGTGACGACGACGCGCTCACACGCGGGCTCGGGTCCCAACTCCCGCGCAGCCACGGCGAGCGTGTGCGCCTGCGACGCCGTCTCCGCCGCGACGAGCCTCACGTACGGCCACGACGCCAGCACCTGCGCGACCTGCCCGTGTACCTGCGGCGGCACCACGACGACCACCGGAGAGCACCCCACCTCGGCGAGCCGCGCCACGTGCTGCGCCACGAGGGGCAGCCCCTCCACGCACAGGACCGCCTTGGGCCCGCCCATGCGCCGTCCCGCGCCTGCGGCGAGCACCAGCGCCGCCGCCGCCGGCACCCCGCTCACACCTTCAGCTTCTGCATGAGGGGCAGCTCGCGCACGCGCGTCCCGGTGAGCGCGAAGAGCGCATTGGCGAGCGCAGGGGCGATGGGCGGCACGCCCGGCTCCCCCACCCCGCCCGGCGGCAGCTCGCTGCGCACCAGCTCCACGTGCGTCTTGCGCGGCGCCTCGCCGATGCGCACGAGCCGGTAGTCGCGGAAGTTCGACTGCTGCACCGCGCCCTTCATCAGGGTGATGCCGCCGAAGAGCGCGAGGCTCATCCCGAAGATGACCGAGCCCTCCATCTGCGCGCGCACGCGGTCCGGGTTGAGCACGGTGCCCGCGTCCGCCACCACCCATACTTCATCCACGTGCAGCCGCTCGTCGGGCCCACGCACCACGGAGACGACCGCCGCCACGTAGCTCACGAAGCTGCGGTGGGCAGCGAGCCCCAGACTGCGGCCCTCGGCCTTGCGCGCATCCCAGCGCGAGAGCTCCGTGACGCGCTCGATGACGTGGCGCAGCCGCCCCACGTCCACCGGGTGCTGCTCGAGCGGCAGGCCGTAGTTGGGCAGCTTCGGGATGCCGAGCTCCGCGAGCGACGCCTTGCGCGGCGGCCCGAGCAGCTCGAGCCACTGGGCGCGCGGGTCTGCCCCGCGGGCGTGGGCGAGCTCGTCCACGAAGGAGCCGATCGAGAAGGCCTGGAAGATGTTGTACACGGAGCGCAGCCAGCCGATGCGCGTGTGCGGCTCCGCGGCGCACCCCTCGGCGCTCACGTTGGGCACCGCGAGCGCGAGGTCGAGCACGCCCTGCTGCAGGTCTCCCGCGCTCGGCTGCCCCGGCCCACCGAAGGTGGTGCCGATGGGCGGGAAGGCCGTGCGGTGGCGCCAGGCCACCACCTTGTTCTGCGCATCGAGCCCCGCGCTGAGGCGCTGGGTGCTCACCGTGTTGTAGTAGTCGTGCTGCACGTCGTCCTCGCGCGTCCACTGCACGCGCACCGGGACGCCTGCCTCCTTCGCGAGGAACACGGCCTCGGCGACGAAGTCCGCCTTGGACTTGCGACCGAAGCCGCCCCCCAGGAAGGTGACGTTCACGCGCACCTGCTCCTCGGGGATGCCCGCCACGCGCGCGGCCTCGCTGCGCGCCTCCTGCGGGTTCTGGGTACAGGCCCACACCTCGCAGCGCCCGCCCTCCACCTTCGCCACGGCCGCGGGCGGCTCCATGGACGTGTGGGCGAGGTGCGGCACGTGGTACTCGGCCTCCACCACGCGCGCCGCGCGCGCGAGCGCCGCGTCCGCGTCCCCCACCTTGCGCAGCACCTTGCCGCTCTTGCCCACCGACTCGGAGAGCGTCTTGCGGAAGGCCTCCGAGTCGAAGGTGTCGTTGTCGCTGCTGCTCCAGTCGATGCCCAGCGCCGCGCGCCCCCGCATCGCTGCCCAGGTGTTGTCCGCGAGCACCGCGACGCCGCCCCAGGGCTGGAAGGCGTACGGCGGCTTCGGGTCCGGGAGCGCGAGCACCTTGCGCACGCCCGGCACGGCGAGCGCGCGCCGCGCGTCGAAGCGGTTCAGGCGCGAGCCCACCACGGGCGGGCGCGCGATGACGGCGGTGAGCATTCCGGGCAGCCGCACGTCCGCGCCGTACACGGCCTTGCCCGTCACGTAGGCGGGGCCATCTACCAGCGGCAGCGGCCCGCCCACGTTTCGCAGCTGGGAGCGCGGGCGGAGGCGCACCTCCTCGGGCGGGGGCACCGGGCGCTTTCCGGCCGCGACCGCGAGCGCGCCGAAGGCGAGGCTGCGCCTGCTCGCCGCGTGCACCACGGCGCCGTCGCGGGCCTCGCAGCTCTCGGGGCGCACGCCCCAGCGCTCGGCCGCCTCGGCCACCAGCATCTGGCGCGCGGTGGCCCCGGCGCGGAGCATGTCCTCGTAGAGCCCGCGCACGCTGTTGGAGCCGTCGGTGTTCTGGTCGCCGTAGGCCTTGTCTCCCTCGGCCTGCCGGATGCGCACGTGCGCCATGTCCGCGCCCAGCTCGTCGGCGATCAGCACCGGCAGCGAGCTGCGGATGCCCTGCCCCATCTCCGAGCGGTGGCACACGATGGTCACCTGCCCGTCCGGCGCCACGTGTACGAACACGTTGGGGTTGAGCCCCTCGCTCTTCGCCTCCTGTTCGGGCGCGCTCGTGGCGGTCTTCTCGTCCCCGCCGCCCGCGGGCTCGTTCGTCGGGGGCTGCTGCCGGTAGAAGCCCAGCGAGAGCCCCGCGGCGGAGAGGCCGAGGCCGGCGAGGAAGGTG
The DNA here is from genome assembly GCF_009659535.1 of Aggregicoccus sp. 17bor-14. Taxonomy (NCBI): domain Bacteria; kingdom Pseudomonadati; phylum Myxococcota; class Myxococcia; order Myxococcales; family Myxococcaceae; genus Aggregicoccus; species Aggregicoccus sp. 17bor-14. The sequence continues at coordinate 119,195 of NZ_VJZZ01000015.1, read as the reverse complement.
CGGCGGGCGATGAGGCCTGCGCGCGCGCTCACCGGGACTTCTCCTCGCCCGCGTCGCCCTCGAGGCCCGCCGCCTGCTTGATGGCAGCGCGGATGCGGCCGTAGGTGCCGCAGCGGCAGAGGTTCCCGGCGAGCGACTGTTCGATCTGTGCGTCCGTGGGCTTGGGGATGCGCGAGAGCAGCGCCGCAGCCGTCATGATCTGCCCTGCCTGGCAGAAGCCGCACTGGGGCACGCCCAGGTTCACCCAGGCCTTCTGCAGGGGGTGGTTGCCGTCCGGCGAGAGCCCCTCGATGGTCGTCACCGCCTTGCCCGCGGCGCGGCCCACCGGCGTCACGCAGGAGCGCACCACCTGGCCGTCCAGGTGCACCGTGCACGCGCCGCACAGCGCCTGGCCGCAGCCGTACTTGGTGCCGGTGAGCGCGAGCACGTCGCGCAGCGCCCAGAGCAGCGGCATCTCGGGGTCTACGTCCAGCTCGCGCTCGACGCCGTTGATGCGGATGCGGACCGTCACGGCTTTGCCTCCTCCGGCGGGCACTGGGCCCCCGTGTCCACCCACGCCTGCACGAGCTTGCCGAACGCCTCCTGGGTGCCCGGCGCGGGCTCCCGCCCGTGGCCCGGCTCCCAGCCCCAGCCGACGAGCTTGTCGTGGGCGTTGTGCTCGACGAGCTGCGCGAGCGTGCGCCCGCCGTTGCGCTGGGGATCCTTGAGCTGCTCGCACAGCGAGTGCGGCGTGCGTCCCACCCACGCCATCTCGCGGGGAGCGAGGTGCCAGTTCGGCGCACCCGGCACGCGGGCGAGCGGGAGGTTGTGGTCCTGGTGGCAGCCGGTGCACTCCATCCCCACCACGCCGCGGTCGTCGGGGCCCCGCACCACGGGCGGGTCGTGAAGCTTCCACTCCATCCCCTGGTGGGGCACGTCCCCCGCGGGGTGGCAGTTCGAGCAGCGCGGGTGGAGCATCACGCGGCTGGCTTCGAGGAAGAGCGCCCGCGACCGCTCGGCCGGGTCCTGGATGGACGCGAACGACTCGAGCGGCCGCAGGGGCTTTCGCGGGCCGCTGGGAGGGACGTCGCTCGCCGCGGGCGCCGGCGCTTCCGGCGCAGGCGTGGGCGCGGGCTGGGCGTCCGAGCCGGAGCGCCGGCACGCGGCCAGGCCGGCCAGGAGAAGGGGCAGCGCGAGGCGAAGGGCAGGCTTCACGCGCACTACGCTGCCCGAGCGCCCCGCTCCCACTCCAGGGGCCCTGCGCGCCGCCCCCGGAAAGGCGACAGAGGCTGCCGCCGAAGCGTCCTCAGGCGGACCGAAGGGTGATCACGGTGACCTCCGTGGGGATGCCGACGCGGAACGGGAACCAGTGCCCGGTGCCCGCGGACACGTAGAGGTGCGCGCCGCCGCGGCGGTAGCGCCCCAGGATGTGCTCGAAGGCGAAGCGGAACAGGGGCAGCCGGAACAGCCCCACCTGCCCGCCGTGCGTGTGGCCGGAGAGCGTGAGCTGCGCGCCGCGCTCGGCGGCGAAGGGGAAGAAGTCCGGGTGGTGCGAGAGGCAGAGCAGCGTCTCGCCGGCCTGTACACCGGCGAACGCGCGCTCGGCCGAGGTGGCCATCTGCCTGCGCTGCGCCTCCCCGTGCTCGTGCCTCCCGACCAGGGGGTAGTCCACGCCCACCACCCGGAGGCGCGCGCCCGCGTGCTCGAGCAGCGCGCTCTCGTCCACCAGCAGCCGCACCCGCCCGCGCGGAGCGCAGGCCCGATACGCGCCGAGCACGGCGGAGAGTCCGCGCCACTTCTCGTGGTTGCCCAGGATGGCGAGCATCCCGTGGCGCGCGGCGCAGGACTCGAGGGCCTCGAAGGTGGGGGCCAGCAGCTCCATGTCGTCGATGAGGTCCCCGGTCATCACCTGCAGGTCCACGCCCTCCTCGTCCAGCGCCCTCACGGCGCGCCGCACGTGCTCCGGGTCGATGAAGGGGCCCACGTGCAGGTCGGAGAGCTGGCCGATGCGAAAGCCGTCGAGCGCGTGGGGCAGGCCCGGCAGCCGCACCTCCTCGCGGCGCACCTCGAAGGGTCGCACCTGCACGCTGCCACCCACCCCCACCGCGAGCGCGCCGGCGGGCAGCGCGCCCTCGAGGAAGCGGCGGCGAGAGGGATCCAGCGGCAGCCGCGTGCGCCGGCTCAACCTGCGCACCACCCGCCCCAACCCCAGCGCCACCACGAAGGGCATGCCCGCCAGCGCCACGATGCCGACGACCGCGAGCCACGCGGCCCCCAGCAGCTGCAGGGGCCCCATCGCGCGGCCGCTCACGTCCGCGAGCGCGAGCAGCCAGCCCACCTGGCCCAGCAGCGCCGCGCCCCAGAAGCCCAGGCCGCAGCGCCCGTGGCTCCAGCGCGGCGCGAGCACCCGCAGCACGGCGAATGCGGCCAGGGTGAGGACGAGCGACGGCAGGAGGAAGCGCGTGCTGAACATGCGGTGGGGCGGCGCCTAGCTCACGCTCTCCGCGCTGTAGCGGGCGATGAGCCCGGTGCGCACGGCGTGGCGGAAGATGCGCGTGAAGAAGGCACAGGCGAGCAGCAGGTAGACGAGCGACAGCGCCCCGCCCCACGCGAGCGCACCCAGGGGCACGCTGCCCCCGTGCACGTGCGCACGCAGGGCCTCGAAGACGTAGGAGGGCGGCAGCGCGCGCGACACCGCCTGCATCCAGCCGGGCAGCGTGGCCACCGGGTAGAACACGCCCACGAAGGGGGAGATGACTGCGGGGATGGGCCACACGAACCACTCGGCCGAAGGGCCGAGGCGCAGCACCACCGCCGCCCCCACGATGCCCAGCGCGATGCCGAAGAGGAAGAGCAGGAGCAGGAGCGGCACCAGCAGCGCGCCCAGCGACAGCAGCGAGAGGCCGAACACCGCCACCGCCACCACCCCCATCACCACGAGCCCCACCGCGCTGGTGCCGATGCTCGAGAGCACGAGGCCCCCCACGTACTCGGGGATGGAGAGCGGGGTCGCGAAGATGTTGAGGAAGTTGCGCGACCACACGTCCTCGAAGAAGGCCATGGTCACGCCCTGCATCACGCGGGTGAGGAAGTCCCAGAGCAGCACCCCGCCCAGCAGCGCGGGCACGAAGTCCAGCCCCGCGCCGCTTCCGGTGTGGGTAACGCTGTTGAGGTACTTCGTGATGTAGCCCCAGAGCACCACGTCCAGCGCCACCCACACGAAGAGCGGGAAGACGCGGCTGAGGCTGCCCCGGATGAGGTACAGCTGGCGCAGCACGATCGCGAAGGCGCGGCCCGGGCGCATCATCCCACCTGCTCCAGCGCGAGCGGCTCGCGCGCCACGGTGATGAACAGCTCCTCGAGCGAGCTCTTGCCGTGCTCGGCCGGGAGCGTGCGCGGGTCACCCTCGAGCAGGATGCGGCCGCGCGCGAGGAAGAGCACGCGATCACATACCTCCTGCACCTCGTACATGTTGTGCGAGGTCCACAGCACGCCCGAGCTGCCCTCGGCGGCGAAGTCCCGGATGCGGGTGCGGATGTCGCGCGCGGTCGCAGGGTCCAGTGAGGCCGTGGGCTCGTCCAGGAGCAGCAGCCGCGGCCGGTTGATCATCGCCTTGGCCAGCGCCACCCGCGTCTGCTCGCCCGAGGAGAGCACGCCGCACTTGGTGTCCCGGAAGCGTGTGAGCTCGAACTGCTGCAGCAGCGCCTCGATGCGCGCGGAGAGCCCGCACACCCCGTAGATGAGCCCGAAGAAGCGCAGGTTCTGCACCACCGTCAGGTTGCCCGGCAGGGGGGCGTACACCGCGGCGAAGTTCGTACACTGCAGCGCCCGCGAGCGCTCGCGCCCCAGGTCCACGCCCTCGATGTGGATGCTCCCGGAGCTCGGCTCGAGCACTCCGAGCACCATGTTGATGGTGGTGGTCTTCCCGGCGCCGTTGGGGCCGAGCAGGCCCACGATCTCCCCGGGCCCCACCTCGAAGGAGACCTCACTCACGGCCTCGGTGGCGCCGTACTGCTTGCGCAGCGAGCGCACGGAGAGCACCTGATCCGGAGACGGGGGGGGCTGCGGGACGACCCTGGGCGCACTCACACCCGGGGTAGTAGCGGTTGCTCTCTGCCATTGCCAGCGCCGCGTCGCGCACGCACGGTGGGAGGTCGGCCTGACTGGGAAATCGGTTACAGTGCGCCCCCTCCCGTGAACCCCCTTCGAGAGCCTGGAGCCCCGCCCATGCAGAGCCCGCAGTTCCAGACGTTGGTGGACATCCTCAAGCGCAGCACCCACGCCTTCGCCGCCCGCGAGCTGTTCGGGGAGAAGAAGAACGGTGCCTGGGTGTGGACGACGTACGCGCGCTTCGGGGAGCTGGTGGACGACCTGCGCGGCGGGCTCGCGCAGCTGGGCGTGGGCGCGGGGGACCGCGTGGCCGTCATCTCCAACAACCGCCTCGAGTGGGCGGTGGGTGCGTACGCGAGCTACTCGCTCGGCGCGGTGTACGTGCCCATGTACGAGTCGCAGCAGGCGAAGGAGTGGCAGTACATCCTCGCGGACTGTGGCGCCAAGGTGGTGTTCTGCGCCACGGACGCCATCGCGAAGACAGTGGGCGGGATGAAGGACGCCCTGCCCAAGCTCGAGCACGTGCTGCGCTTCACCGGCAGCGAGAGCGAGCAGGATGCGTACGCGTGCCTCCTGCGCCGCGGCGCCGAGACGCCGAGCCCCATGGTGAACCCGAAGCCCACGGAGCTGGCCGGGCTCATCTACACCTCGGGCACCACGGGCAACCCGAAGGGCGTGATGCTCAGCCACGCGAACATCGCGCGCAACGTCAGCGCCATCCACGAGATCTTCCCCATGACCCAGGAGGACCGCTCGCTCGCCTTCCTGCCCTGGGCGCACGTGTTCGGGCAGACGGTGGAGCTGCACGCGCTGCTGTCCATGGGCGCCTCCATGGGCATCGCGGAGGCGGTGGAGAAGATCATCGACAACCTCGGCGAGGTGCGCCCCACCCTGCTGATGAGCGTGCCGCGCATCTTCAACCGCATCTACGACGGGCTGCAGAAGCGCATGGCCACCGAGAAGGTGGTGACGCGCACGCTCTTCCACCACGGGCTGAGCGTGGCCGGGCAGCGGCGCGAGCTCGCGCTGAAGGGCAAGCGCAGCGCGCTGCTGGATGCGCAGCACGCGGTGCTGGACCGCATCGTGTTCAGCAAGGTGCGCGCGCGCTTCGGCGGCCGGATGAAGTACGCCTTCAGCGGCGGCGCGGCGATCGCGCGCGAGGTGGCCGAGTTCATCGACAACCTGGGCATCACCGTCTACGAGGGCTACGGCCTCACCGAGACCAGCCCCATTGCCACCGCGAACTTCCCGGGGAACCGGAAGATCGGCTCGGTGGGCAAGGCGCTGCCGGGCGTGCGCATCGACATCGACACCACGGCCACCGGCGACGCGAGCCAGGGCGAGGTGGTGGTGCACGGGCACAACGTGATGCTCGGCTACTACAACCTGCCCGAGGAGAACGCGAAGGTGTTCACCGGCGACGGGGGCTTCCGCACCGGGGACATGGGCTACGTGGACCCGGACGGCTTCCTCTACATCACCGGCCGCATCAAGGAGCAGTACAAGCTGGAGAACGGCAAGTACGTGGTGCCGGTGCCCATCGAGCAGGCGCTCGCGCTCTCCACCTTCATCACCAACGCCATGGTGCACGGGCAGAACAAGCCCTTCAACGTGGCGCTCATCGTGGTGGACCTGGACACGCTGAAGAAGTGGGCCCTGGAGAAGGGCCTCGACACCACGAGCATCCCCGAGCTGCTCAAGCGCCCCGAGGTGCAGGCGCTCTACCGCGAGCAGATCAACGAGCACTGCCGCGGCTTCAAGGGCTACGAGCGCCCGCAGCGCTTCCTGCTCCTGAGCGAGGACTTCACGGTGGGCAACGACATGCTCACCGCCTCGCTCAAGCTCAAGCGCCGCGGCGTGCTCAACCGCTACGGCGAGGCCGTCGAGGCGCTCTACCGCCAGGCCGGCGAGGACGCGCTGCCCGCGGCCTGAGCGCGCTCACGCTCATGCGAAGCCCGGGGGGCGCTCGCCGGCCACCCCGGCGGCGCGCTCCAGCGCGAGCCCCACGCGCCCCAGCGTCCCCTCGTCGAAGAGGCGGCCGATGAGGGTGACGCCGTGGGGCACGCGCCGCGGCGGAGAGAAGGTGGGCAGCGGGCGCTTCGGGTCGGGCGCCCAGTCGCTGCGCGCGCGCTCCACCTCCACGAAGCCGGTGCGCAGCGTGAGCGACGGGTGGCCGGTGAAGTTGGAGATGGTGAGCATCTCGTCGCGCAGGGAGGGCACGAGCAGGAGGTCCACCTCGCCCATCACCCGCGCCATCTCCAGGGCCACCTTGCGCCGCAGCCGGTCCGCCTGCACGAAGTCCACCGCGGAGAGGAAGCGCGCCTGGCGGAAGAGGTTGGGCCAGGCGTCGGGCGTCTGCATCTTGAGCGCATCCACGCCGTGCGAGAGCGTGAGCTCCTCGAAGGCGGCTGCGGCTTCCGCGAAGAGCACGGTGTTGAGCGAGCCGTAGGGCCAGTTGGGCAGCTGCACCTCCACCGGCTGCAGCCCCAGGCGCTTCAGGTGCTCGAGCGCCTCGCGGTCCACGTCCGTCGCAGGCGCCTCGTTCATCCACGCGGGGAAGTAGCCCACCTTGAGGCCCTTCACGCTGGCCGCAGCGTCGTAGTCGAGCCGGCTCGGCACGCTCGCCACGTCGCCCGCGTCCGGGCCGCTGAGCGCCTGCAGCACCAGCAGCGCGTCCTCCACTCCGCGCGTCATGGGCCCCAGCTTGTCCAGCGTCCAGCACAGCGTCATGGCGCCGGTGCGCGGCACGCGCCCGTAGGTGGGCCGCAGGCCCGTGACGCCGCAGCGCATGGAGGGCGAGACGATGCTGCCGCCCGTCTCGCTGCCGAGGCTGAAGCCCACCAGCCCCGCGGCGGTGGCCGAGCCCGGCCCCGCGCTGCTGCCCGAGGCGCCCTCCTCCAGGAGCCAGGGGTTCTTCGTCTCACCGCCGAACCAGATGTCGTTGAGCGCGAGCGCGCCGAGGCTCAGCTTCGCCACCAGCACCGCGCCCGCCTGGTGCAGGCGCGCCACCACCGCGGCGTCCTGCTTCGGCACGCGGTTGCGGAAGGGCTCGGCGCCGTAGGTGGTGGGAATGCCGGCGGTGTCCACCAGGTCCTTCGCGCCCCAGGGGATGCCGTGCAGCGGGCCGCGGTAGCGCCCCTTCGCGATCTCCTGGTCCGCTGCGCGCGCCTGCTGCAGCGCGAGCTCCGAGGTGAGCGTGATGACGCACTTGAGCTTCGGGTCGAAGCGCTGCAGGCGCTCGAGGTAGAGGTGCGTGAGGCGCTCGGAAGTGAGCGCGCGCGACTGCACCCAGCGCGAGAGGTGCGTGAGGGGCGCGAACGCGATGTCCTCGTCCTTCGCGGGGAGCGCCGGGGCCCTCTCGCTGCTGCGCACGAAGCGGCTGCGCGCGGGGCCCTGGGTGCCCCTGGCCACCTGCGCGGGGTTCCACTGCGTCGCGGGTGAGATCCCGGGCTCGAGCGCCACCTTGCGCGGGCCGGTGCGCCGCTCGTAGGCGGGCGCCATGGACTGGGCCCAGTTGCCGGCCGCCTGGGCGCGCTCGGCCGGGGTGAGCTGGACCTGCATCAGCTTCTCGGCCTCGGCGAAGGTGGCCGGCCCCACCTGCGGCCCCACCGCGGGCGCGGTGCCGAAGGCGGGCGGGGAGCCCGCGGGCGTGGCGCCGGGCGTGCCCGCATCAGGGCTTGCCGCCTCGGCGCTGCTGCTGCGCGCGGCGGTCAAGGCCCCGGCGACGCCGAGAGCGGTGGTGGTGAGGAACTGCCTTCGCGAGCCGGACATGGATGGGGACTCCAGGGCAAGGGGGCCCGCGGAGCTTGCCATGCCCGCACGGCGGCGTGCGCGCCCGGGCGCACCCGGCGCGCGCGCCAGCCAACAGGCGCCTCAGCCGCCGTGCAGCGGCAGGCGCTTGCGCGGGCCGCCCTTGCGCTTCACGCCCATCTGGCTCGGCGCCTTCTTGCGGCCCACCACGTCGTCCTTGCGCGTGCTCTGGGCGCGCCGGCGCAGCCCCGCCTCGCTCGAGGGGTGCTTGGGCTTGCCGTCCTTGCGGTAGCCCGCGGCCGCCTCGCTGGGCAGCGTCTTGCGCCGCGAGCTGCTGCTGCCAGACGCGTCGGGCAGGGGCAGCGAGTGCCCGCGGGCGCCCTTGCCCATCCCGGGGCTGCGCCGCGAGCTCACGCTGCGGTCGTCGAACTCGCCCTTGATCGCCCGCGACTCGACCGCGGCGATGCCCCGGCTCTTCTTCGTGGCGTGACTGCTGCGGCCGCTCGCCGCGCCCACGTCCGTGTCCTTCAGGATCACCGGCGTGCCCTTCTTCTTGGCCGCCTTCATGCGGATCCCCAGGCTCTTCTCAGGCATGTCTCGTCCTCCTGAACGCTCGCGTGCGCCGTGGCGCGCGCGGGCCGTGTGAGCCTTCAGGTAGGGACGATGGGGACCATCGGGCAGGGCCCGCCCCGCCCGCCGGGCTGGCGTCCGGCGGTGCGGCCGACCCTGGGCGCTAGAGCGTCTTGAGGTACTCGATGACGTCGCGCCGCTCGCGCTCGCTCAGGCCCTCCACCTGCTTCTCGTGGCCGCGGTTGGAGCGGCCCGGCTCGCGCGTGTCCACGAGCTTCGGCTCGCTCCAGGAGACGTAGCCCTCGGGCACGTCCCACAGGCCGTCCGGCCCGGGCTGCCCGGCGATGCCCACGCGCTCCAGGTCCAGCTTGTGGCCGCCCACGTAGAAGCGCGTGGGGCGCTCGGCGGGGGTGAGCAGGTGCCAGAGCGTGGGCACGCTGCCGTTGTGCAGGTAGGGCGCCGCGGCCCACACGCCCAGCAGCGGCGGGGGCTGGTAGCCGCCGGTGGGGCTGAGCTGGGCGACCTTCCCCGCCTCGCTCGCCGCGAGCGTTGCCGCGTCCGCCTCGGTGGTGGCCTGCGCGCGCGTCGCGTCCGTGCCCACCGCCGCCACGCTGAAGAGCCGGTCCGGGTACTGGTAGCGCCCGTCGCTGCCCTTGTCCCCGTGGCAGCCCGCGCAGCGCCGCCCGTACAGCGCATGGCCGCGCTCGGCCGCAGCCGCGTCCACCGGCCCGGGGAAGCGCGGGGGCTGCAGTTCGTCGAGGAAGGCGGTGAGCTGCGCGAGGTGCTCGCCCTCGGCCGCCGCGCGCGCGGGCGGGGTGCCCACGCGCGGCAGGTAGCCCACCAGGCGCTGCGCGAGCGCCACGTCCGCGGTCGCCTCCGCGTCCACCGCCTGCAGGCTGCCGTCCGCGAGGCTGCGACGCTTGAGCAGCGCGCCGAAGAGCGAGGGCGTCTTCACGTACGACGCCGAGAAGTCCCCCTCCCCCTGCGCCCCCGTGAGCGCCGAGCGCGAGAGCGCGCTGCCGTTGTGCATTCCCGGCCCGCCGAAGGACCAGGGCAGCGCGCGCCCGCCGCGGCCGCGCGCCGCCTGCGCCTGCTCGCGCAGCACCGGCAGCACGAGGCGCTGGTAGGTCTCGCGCTCCTGGGGCGCGAGGTTCGGGTACTTGCGCTGCAGCGCCGCCATCACCAGCGCGTCCGTTGCGCGCGCATCCAGCAGCGCCGCGGCCACCGCGGCGCGCAGGCCGTCCAGGTCCACCGAGTGGTTGGGCACGCCCCAGATGACCTCGCGCGTGGGGTTGCCCTGCGCGTCCCAGCTGCGCCCCGCGTGGCAGAGGCTGCAGTTGGCGGAGGCCAGCTCCAGCATCACCCCGCCCCGCTCCACCACCCCGCGCGCGAAGCCCACCGGCACGCCGCGGAAGTCGCTCTGCGCCTTCATGCCCACCGGCTGCGCCACGCGCGTGCCGTACACCACGCCGAAGCGGCGCAGCGGCTCCTCGAAGCGCGCCACCCACTCGTGCTGGCCCTGCGAGAAGAAAGGCTCGGGCACCAGGTCCGCGAGCACCCCCACCAGCTTCCAGGGCAGCGCCACCGAGCGCAGGTTGTCCGTGGAGAGGTTCCCGAAGTCGCCGTACAGCGCGTAGAAGCCGCCGCGCTGGGCCGGCGTCCACGCGTCCGCCCCCGGCGGCGGCGCCTCCACCAGATCCGCGGTGCCCGAGGCGCTGCTCCCGCCCACCGCCCCGCCCACGGACTTGCAGCCGGCGGCGACGAGCAGCGCGACAGAGAGGACGGACAGCGAGCGCAGGGCAAGGGAGCGTGGGGACATGGGCCCGTCCAGTTTAGCCCACCGCGTCATGGCGCGCGCCTTTCTGTCCACTGTCAATGCGCGCTTGAGCGCCCGGGCGGACTTTGGAGTATAGGGGGCGTCCCTTTCAGCCTGTGAGTCTCGCGTGTCCCGACCCCGTCTGATCAACCGCGACGAAGCCTCCTCCCCTCCGATCGAGCGCGAGCTGCTCGTCCGCATGCACGACCTGATGATCAAGGCGCGCGTGCTCGAGGAGCGCCTCATCCAGATGTACAAGCAGGGCCATGGCTACTTCTGGATCGGTGGCCCCGGCGAGGAGGCGTTCAACGTCTCGCTCGGCCTGCTGATGAAGAAGGGCCAGGGCCCGGCCTTCGACTACCTGCATGCGCACTACCGCCAGAGCGCGACCCTGCTCGCGCTGGGCGAGGAGCCGATCGGGGCGCTGCGCCAGATGAAGAACACGGCCAGCGACCCGTACTCGGGCGGCCGCAACTTCGCCGGCCACTTCAGCGCCAAGCGCCTCAACGTGGCGCCCGTGACCAGCCCCATCGAGGTGCAGTACGCCATCGCCCCGGGCACCGCCATGGTGCAGAAGCGCCACGGCGGCGACGGCATCACCATCGTCACCGGCGGCGACGCGGGCACGGCCGAGGGCGACTTCGCCAGCTGCCTCGTGTGGAGCAGCCGCCCGGCGAACCCCCTGCCCATCCTGATCATCGTCACCAACAACAAGTGGGGCATCAGCACCTGCTCGGACGGCCAGCACGGCGAGACCCGCATCTCGGACCGCGCCAAGGCCTTCAACATCAAGAGCAAGACCATCGACGGCAACGACGCCCTCACCTGCTACGCCGAGCTGAAGGAGGCGATGGAGTACGTGCGCACCGAGCGCAAGCCCTACTTCATCGAGGCCATGGTCAGCCGCCTCTACGGCCACTCCTCCGCCTCGGGCGCGAACTACGTCACCGAGGAGGTCGACTGCATCAAGCAGTTCGAGGCGCGCCTGGAGAAGGACGGCGTGCTCACCCGCCAGCAGATGGACGACGTGCGCGCCAAGTACACCGAGGAGATCGCCGCGGCGGCGCGCACGGTGCGCGACGAGCCTCAGCCCTCGGGCGATTCCATCTACAACCACATCTACGCGGAGAAGCGCTAACCATGGCCAACATGGCCCAGGCCATTCGCATGGCCCTCCACTACGCCGAGGAGAACCTCGGCGTCACCGACATCTTCGGCGAGGACGTGGGCGCGCCCTTGGGCGGCGTCTTCACCGCCACGCAGGGGCTCAAGACCACCTGGAACGCGCCGCTGGACGAGCGCGGCATCATCGGCGCCGCCATGGGCATCGCCATGGCGGGCGGCCGCCCGGTCGCCGAGATCCAGTTCGCCGACTACATCTTCAACACCATCGACCTGCTCAAGCTCGCCGGCAACACCTGCTGGAGCACGAACGGCGACTGGAACCTGCCCATGGTGGTGCGCACCCCGGTGGGCAGCGGCATCCGCGGGTCCATCTACCACTCGCACTCGTTCGACGCCGGCGCCACCCGCATCCCGGGCTGGAAGATCGTGATGCCCAGCAACCCGCTGGACGCCTACGGCCTGCTCATCAGCGCCTGCCAGGAGCTGGACCCCGTGATGTACCTGGAGCCCAAGGCGCTCCTGCGCGTGAAGGGCGACGAGCGCATCCCCGGCGAGCCCGAGGACGACCGCGCCCTCTCCAAGATGATCGACGCCCCGCTGGGCGACCGCTCCGCGTGGAAGGCGCAGTGGCCGCAGCTCGAGGCGTACGCGGTGCCCATCGGCAAGGGCAAGATCGTGCGCGAGGGGCGTGGGCTCACCGTGGTCAGCTACGGGCGCACCCTGCCCCTGTGCGTGAAGGCCGCGCAGGCGCTCGCCGAGGAGGGCGTGGACGCGGAGGTCATCGACCTGCGCAGCCTCTGGCCCTACGACTGGGAGATGATCAAGGCGAGCGTGCAGAAGACCGGCCGCGCGCTCTTCGTCAACGAGGACACCGAGGTCACCAACTTCGGTGAGCACCTCATGCGCCGCACGGTGGAGGAGCTCTTCTACCACCTGCTCGCCGCGCCCAAGCTGGTCGCCGGCAAGCACGTGCCGGGCATCGGCCTCGCGGACGCGCTCGAGATGGCCAGCGTGCCGCAGCTCGCGGACATCACGCAGGCCATGCGCACGCTCGCTGCAGAGCAGCCGTAAAAGTGCCGTCCCATGCGGCGTCCGGGGCTCCGGGCGCCGCATGTAGAACGGTGTAAGCGTCCGGGATTCCAGCAGAACCGTGGCCGGCGCGCCCCCGGGCGGGTCCTGGGTCGAGAGAGCGCAGCACCTCCCCCCTCGACCTGGAGTCCCCCTTGAAGCGCAGCCTCCTCCCCCTCCTCGGCGCCGCGGCCCTGCTCGCGGCCTGCGGCAGCGACGACCCGAACTGCGACCCCACCGATCCCAAGGCCTGTGACGCCGCGCTCGTGTGCGAGCAGGTGTCGGGCCTCGAGGCCGGCAAGGACTTCCGCTGCCTCGCGCCGGTGCAGGTGCAGGGCCGCGTGTTCGACCTCGCGAGCAACGCCGCGGTACCGAACGCCCTGGTCGCCGCGGTGGACGTGAACGGCGCGCCCGTGGGCACGCAGACCACCACCGGCGCGGACGGCAGCTACACGCTGCGCATCCCGGCCCTGCGCTCGGACGAGGCCGGCACGCCGGTGAACCAGCGCATCAGCCTGCGCGCCGCGGCGCGCGACTTCGCCCCCTTCCCCTCCGGGCTGCGCGTGGCGCTGCCCTTCGACACCTCGGTCGCCGCGCGCCCGGACGCGCAGGACGCGCAGTCGCCCTTCGTCATCCACGCGGACGTGACGGACGTGGGGCTGGTGGGGCTGCCGCAGGATCAGCGCGGCCGCCCGTCCATCTCCGGCCACGTGGACGTGGGCGATACCCACGGCGTGCTGGTGGTGGCCGAGGCCGGTGACGCGCTGGACCAGGGCCACAGCGGCATCGCGGATGCCTCGGGCTCCTTCACCCTCTTCAACGTGCCCGCGGGCGACTACAGCGTGAAGGCCTTCGGCCGCGGCGCGAACTGGACCCCGGCCAGCGTGACGGTGGCGACGGCGGACGTGGCCAACGTGCAGCTGCAGCGCTCGCAGACAGCGCCCGCCACCCTCACGGGCGCGGTCTCCTTCGTGGGCCCCGGCGCGGGCCCGGCCACCAGCGTGGTGATGGTGGTGGCGAGCACCTTCGATCCCGTCAGCGGCCGCGGCGAGGTCCCCCCGGGCCTGCGCGCGCCGGAGCCCGGCGTGGTGCCCAACGTGACCAGCGCCTTCACCATCACGGGCGTGCCGGACGGCCGCTATGCGGTGCTCGCGGCCTTCGAGAACGACAACAACGTGCGCGACCCCAACCCCGGCACCGCGGGCACGGACGTGCAGTTCGTCACCGTGACGAATGGCCAGATCGCGGTCGCTCCCTCGACGTTCAAGGTGACCAGCGCCATCACGCTCGTGGGCCCCGGCGCCGGCGAGGCAGTGGACGCGGTCGGCGCCACCCCCACCTTCTCCTGGCAGGCCTACCCCCAGACGGCCACCTACGACGTGATCGTGTTCGACACGCTGGGCAACACCGTCTGGGAGAAGACCGGGCTCACCGCCGTTACCAGCGGCGCCAACAGCCTCGTCTACGCCGGACCCGCGCTCACGGCCGGCAGCCTCTACCAGTGGCGGGTGACCGCGCGGCGCAACGGCGGCGACCCCATCAGCCGCTCCGAGGATCTGAAGGGCCTGTTCCGCGTGCAGCCGTAGACGTTCGCGTCCGCTGCCCGCTGCAACAGCCGTTGAGCTTCCAGGGCGCTCCGGTATGGTCCGGAGCGCCTTGGCCAACTACCCCACGAAGACCGGTCCGGATGGTCCCGCCTTCCGCATCCGCCGCGCCCGCCGCGGAGATGCCGAGGCGATCGGCAACCTGCTCAAGGAGCTGGGCTACCCGCTCGGCTCGGACATGCAGACGACCAACTGGGTCATCAGCCATCCGGAGATCGAGATCTTCGTGGCCAGTGACAGCCTGGACAAGCCGGTGGGCATGGTCACCCTCAGCCACCGCCCGCAGCTGCGGCTGCGCGGGCGCATCGGCACGGTGGACGAGCTCGTCGTCACCGAGAGCTGGCGCAAGAAGGGCGTGGGCCGTGCGCTGCTGCAGACCGTGGTGGAGCGCGCGCGCGCCTTGAGCATGAAGCGGCTCGAGATCGTGAGCCACGTGGCCCGCCTGGACACGGCGACCGGCTTCTACGCCTCCTGCGGCTTCGTGGAGGCGGACGCCATGGTGCTGCGCCACGCGGAAGTGGAGAGCCGCCGGACGTAGCGCCGCCGCACCTAGCGCGCGGCGCGCCGGGGCTCCTCGCCCACCACTTGCTGCAGCCGCGCCTGGTCGGGCGCGGCCACATCGACGAAGCGCACCCCCACCACCTTCGCCTCCGGGCGCACCCAGGCCACCACCGCCGCGAGCGCCCACGCCTCGCCCGCGATGCGCAGGCCCAGCTGCACCGGGTCGCCCACGGAGAGCGTGCGCGCGGTGCGCAGGCACAGCCCGCCGAGCACCTTCCCGATGGAGTAGGCCCGCAGCGCCCGCGCTGCCGTCTCCTGCTGTTCGAACCGCACCTCGAAGCGCGCCGGCACCGGGGTCCCTTCCTCGTCGCTCCGGCGCCAGGCCCTACATCCCGCCACACCGGAAAGTTGTGGCGGAGACACTACTCCAAACCGCCCCTCCTCGGGCAGCCCCCGCTGTAGGTCCGCGGACGGGGGTCGGGGCCGAGCCGGGGCCGCTCAGGTGGCGATCAGGTGGCGATCAGGTACCAATGCGCCGCAGGGAGATGAGCGGCCGCTCGTCCACCTTGCGGTCCACGAGGTCCACCACGCAGTCCAGCATCCAGTCCGCGTGGCCCTCGGGGTCGAGGATGCGCTGCTGGGCGTCCCACTGCCGCTCGCCCGTGGGCTTGAGCAGGGTCATGTGGGGGCGGCGCGCGGCCGGGGTGAGCACCACGCGGCCGTGCTCCTGGAGGTAGGGCTCCATCGCGGCCTCGAGCGTGCTGGGCATCCACTGGCCCTCGGGGTCGTGCAGCAGCCCCGCTGCGTCGTCGTAGCGCCGCTCGCCCAGCGCCTTGAGCAGCCGGTGCAGCTCCTCGCGCACGCGCGCGGCGAAGGCCTTGGGGTCGTCCGTCAGCTCGCGCGGCCCCTGGGGCACCACCTCCGGGCGCGCCTGGAGGATGGCGGCCGGGTTCTTCATCCGCTCCCACTCGTCCAGGAGGCTCGAGTCCACCTGGCGCAAGGTCGCGCGCAGGTGCTCGAGGATGTCCTCCACCTCCTCGGTGCGGAAGCGCTCGGGCACGGTCTGGCCGAGCGTCTTGTACGCATCCCCGAGGTAGCGCAGGAGCACGCCCTCGCTGCGCTGCAGCCCGTACTCGCGCACGTAGTCGTGGAAGGACAGGTAGCGCTCGAACATGTCGCGCGCGATGGACTTGGGCCGGATGTTCTCCTGGCCCACCCAGGGGTGCTTCGCGGCGAACCGGTTGAAGGTGAAGTAGATGAAGTCGCGGTTGGGCTTGGGCCACTCGAGCTTCTCGAGCTCCTCCATGCGCTGGTCGTACTCCACGCCCTGCGCCTTGAGCTCGTTCACCTTCTCGCCCTTGAGCTGGTTGAGCTGCGCGTAGAGCACCACCTCGGGGTTCTCGAGGATGCTCTCCACCAGCGTGAGCACGTCCAGCGCGTAGGTCTCGGCTTGCGGGTCCAGCTTCTCCAGCGTGTCCAGCAGGTAGAGCGAGAGCGTCTGGTTGAGGGAGAAGTCTCGCTGCAGGTCTCCCTTCAGGTACACGGCCGCGCCCACACCGAACTTGCCCTTCACCACCTCCACGATCCCCGCCTCGCGCAGCGTGCGGAACGCGCGGGCGGCCGTTCGCAGGTGCTGGCGCTTCGTGTAGTCGTTGCCGTGCGAGCGGCGGATGAGCTGCACGAGGCGGCGGTAGCCCGGGGTGGCCTCGGTCTCGTCGCTCTGCAGCAGGTTGAGCAGCAGCCCGTGCGTCACCTCGAAGCGGCTCTGCAGGGCCTCGGGCGTGCCGCTCTTCAGGCGCTCGAAGGTATTCGCGTCGAAGTGGACGTAGCCCTTCTCCGGCGGCTGCTTCTTCGGGCTCTTCTTCTTGCCCGCCGCCTCCTTCTGGGCCTGCTTCACGTTCTCCACCACGTGCTCGGGCGCCTGGGCGACCACGCTGCCCTGCGTGTCGTAGCCCTTGCGCCCCGCGCGGCCGGCGATCTGGAGGAAGTCGCGCACGCTGAGCACCGCGAGCTTCTCGCCGTTGAACTTGAAGAGCTGGGTGAAGAGCACGGTGCGGATGGGGATGTTCACGCCCACCCCCAGCGTGTCCGTGCCGCTGATGACCTTGAGCAGCCCCTTCTGCGCGAGCCGCTCCACCAGCAGCCGGTACTTGGGCAAGAGCCCCGCGTGGTGCATCCCGATGCCGTGGCGCAGGAAGCGCTGGAAGTCCTTGCCGTAGGGGGTGTCGAAGCGGGCCTCCAGCAGCTCCTGGCGGATGAGCTCCTTCTCCTCCTTGGTGCTGAAGTCCACGGACATCAGATTTTGCGCCTGCTCGGCGGCGGCGCGCTGGGTGAAGTTCACCAGGTAGACGGGGCTCTTCTTCTTCTCCACCAGCTCCTGGATGGTCTCGTGCAGCGGCGTGTCGCGGTACTCGAAGTCCAGCGGCACCGGGCGCTCGCTGCTCTTCACCACCGCCACCTCGCGGCCGGTGTAGTCCTGCAGGCTCTCCTCGATGAGCCGCGTGTCCCCGAGGGTCGCGGACATCATCAGGAAGGTGGTGTTGGGCAGGCTGATGAGGGGGATCTGCCAGGCGCCGCCGCGCTCCTTGTCCGCGTAGTAGTGGAACTCGTCCATCACCACGTAGTCCACGCGCGCGCTGCTCTGGCGCATGCCCAGGTTCGCGAGGATCTCGGCCGTGCAGCAGATGATCGGCGCCTCGCGGTTGATGCTCGCGTCGCCGGTGAGCATGCCCACGTTGTCCGGCCCGAAGGCCTCGCACAGGGCGAAGAACTTCTCGTTCACCAGCGCCTTGATGGGGCAGGTGTAGAACGACACCTTCCCCTCGCACATCGCCTTGAAGTGGAGCGCGGTGGCCACCAGGCTCTTGCCCGAGCCCGTGGGCGTCTTGAGGAACAGGTGCTTGCCCGCGAGCAGCTCCAGGATGGCCTCCTCCTGCGCCGCGTAGAGGCTCAGGCCGTTCTGGGCCACGTAGGTGACGAAGCGGTTGAGGATCTCGTCCGCGTCCAGCGGGCCCTCGCCGCGGGCAGGCAGCAGCGCTGCGAGGGGGGCGGCGGGAGCGGGGCTCGAGGGGCTCGGAGTGGGCTCGTTCAAGGGTCGGACACCCTATCGAAGTCGCCTCCGCGCCTCCACCCTCGTGAGACGTGCCGCGCCGTCCCCCGTCCGCGCACCCCTGAACACACATTCAGGAGAGAATTGACGCAGTAGCAACGGAATTATACAGCCTGCTACACTCCCAGTCGCGGGCGCTCGTCAGCCCGGTTCCCTAGGATGCTGCCCCCATGAGCACTTCGAACTCTGTGAAGCAGATCCCTGCGTCCATCGTGGAAGGCCTCTTCGTCCGCGCGCTCGGCACCCGCCTCACCCCCACCGCCCACGAGCGGCTGCGCCAGGCGGGCCTCGCGCTCGACCAGAAGCTCGAGCCCACCTATCCCCTGGAGAAATGGAAGGATTTCCTGCGCGTGGCGGCGGACCACGTCTACGCCGGCATGCCCCTGGAGGCCGCCTACTACGCCATGGGCGAGCGCCTCATGGACGCCTGGAGCGAGACCCTCACCGGCCGCGCGCTGCTCGGCGTGATGAAGCTCGCGGGCCCCATGCGCACCCTGAACCGCGCCGGGCGCACCTTCCTCTCGCACGACGCGGCGAGCGAGGTGCGCCTCACCGAGAAGGGCCCCAGCAGCGCCGAGCTGCGCGTGGGGGACGTGCTCGCGGACATGCCCACCTTCGCGGCCGGCGTGCTCAGCCGCTCGCTGGAGCTGGTGGGTGCGCACAACGTGGTGGCGCTGCCGGAGGCCTTCGACGGCACCGCCTGCACCTTCCACGTGCGCTGGAGCGAGGAGCCGGTGGGCTACATCACCGAGGTGCTGGCGGACTCCACTGTGGATGCTGCCGCAGCCGAGTCTCGAGAGCAGGCGTGAGCGGCTCCCCGTGCGGTGCCCGGCTGCTCGAGCGCTCCCAGCGCTCGAGCCAGCGGGCGCCGAGCGGGGCCTGCAGCGCCCCGGGGTGGACGGCCGCCACGGTCGTCTCCCCCTTCGTCCCGGTGGAAAGCCCCGCCCCCACGTAGAAGCCCGCGAGCAGCAGGGACACCCGCGTGGGCGTGGCGGCGCTATAGGTGGTGAGCAGGGCGTGGGCCTCTGGCTCCTGCCGGCACGCCCCGCGCACCCGTGAGAGCGTCCCCGGGGTCCACATCTCCGGGTTGGACGCCGGGCTGAAGGGGTCGAAGAAGACCAGCTCCGCGGGCGGAAACGCGCCTTGCGCCAGGTGCCCGCGCGCATCCCCGGGCAGCAGCTCCCAGCAGAGCCCCTCCCCCTGCCACCTGCCCTCCCCCATCAGCCGCTCGCAGGCGGCGCGGAAGGGCACGAGGAAGGGAAAGCCCGCGGGGTCCGCGAGCGCGAGCCGCAGCGGCGCGAGGTCCACCTCGAAGCTGACCACGTGCAGGGGGCGCCTTCGCGCGGGCCCCAGGCCCACGGCGCAGGTGAGCGCCGCCACGGCGTTGGTCGCGGCGCCCAGGCCCACGTCCAGCAGCACCAGGGGGGTGGCGTCCTCCCGCTGCAGCCGCTCGGCGAGGGCCCCCTGCTCCACGTAGAGGCGCTGCGCCTCGAGCCAGGGGCCCACCGCGGGGTGCATCACCTCGCCGTGGCCGAGGTGGCGCACGGCGCGGTGGCCGTTGCGCAGGGTGACCAGCTCGAAGTCGCCGTCGCGCGGGCCGGGCTCGCTGCCCGGCGCCGGCGCTGCCGTGAGGGGGCCTGGCACTAGCCCACCGCCTGCAGGTCCTTGAGGTCCTTCGCCGGGCTGATGCTCTCCTTCAGCTCGCGGTAGGCCTGGGCGTAGGAGCCCTTGAGGATGGCGTCGCGCATCTTCCAGGTGAGGACCTGGTAGTGGTGCACGTTGTGGAGGCTGAGCATGCGGCTGCCCAGGTGGTGCTTGCCGCGCATCAGGTGCTGCAGGTAGCCGCGGCTGTAGCGCTTGCACACGAGGCAGTCGCAGGTCGGGTCCAGCGGCTCGTCGCTCAGGCGGTACACCTGGCGCGTCGTGCGCACGAGGCCCTGGAAGGTGTAGGCGTAGCCCTGCTGCGCCATCTTGGTGGGGATGATGCAGTCGAACATGTCCACGCCGCGCGCCACCGCCTCGAGCAGGTCCGTGGGGGTGCCCACGCCCATGAGGTAGCGCGGCTTGTCCTGCGGCAGCGCGCGCGCGGCGCGCAGGGTCATGCTCTTGCGGTCCTCGTTGCCCTCGCCCACGGCCAGGCCCCCGATGGCGAAGCCGTCGAAGGGGTGCTGGGTGAGGAAGGCGGCGCTCTCGTCGCGCAGGTGCGGGTGGATGCCGCCCTGCACGATGGCGAAGAGGGCCTGGCCGGTCGAGACCTTGTCCTTCGCCTCCAGGCTGCGCAGCGCCCAGCGGTGGGTGCGCTCCATCGCCTCGCGCGTGCCGGCCTCGTCGGTGGTCGAGTCGATGCAGACGTCGAGCACCATCATGATCTCCGAGTTGATCGCCTGCTGCATGGCGATGCTGGTCTCGGGGCTGAGCAGCTGGCGGCTGTTGTCGTAGAAGGAGCGGAAGTGCGCGCCCTTCTCGGTGATGAGCCGGTCCTCGGGGAGGCTGAAGATCTGGAAGCCGCCCGAGTCCGTCAGCACCGCGCCCGGCCACTGCATGAACTCGTGGATGCCGCCGAACTTGCGGAACACGTCCGCGCCGGGGCGCAGCATCAGGTGGTAGGTGTTCGCGAGCAGGATGCGCGCGCCCGTGGCCCACGTCTCCTCCATGCCCAGGTGCCGGAAGCCCGCGTGGGTGGCCACCGGCATGAAGATGGGCGTGGGGAAGGAGCCGCGGCGGGTGTGCAGCACGCCGGCGCGAGCGCCGGTGGGGTCGGTGGTGACGAGTTCGAAGCGGACGGGCATCGCGGAGGGCCTTATACCCGGCCGGGCCCCCGGCGCACGCCTCCCCTGCGGGCCCTCGGCTGGCCGGCCGGGCCCCCAGGAATGGCGCGGCCCCGGGCGCCGGGACGGCGTGCACCGCCGCGGCATGAAGCGCATCCGAGCGGGGTTACATTCTGCCCCTCCGGAAGGCCCGGAGGTGCTAATGCGGCGCGCCGTCCGGCCGCGCCGGCCCCTTTACTCGGCAAGCGAGCACCCGCCCATGTTCACCATCTCCAACGTCTCCAAGGCCTACGGGCCCAAGAAGCTCTTCGAGGACGTGAACGTCGCGTTCTCGCCCGGCCGCCGCTACGGCCTCACCGGCCCCAACGGCGCCGGCAAGTCCACGTTCATGAAGATCCTCGCGGGCGACGAGGAGGCCGACAGCGGCACCATCAGCCGCCCCAAGCGCCTGGGCATCCTGCGCCAGGACCACTTCCGCTACGAGAACGAGCGCGTGCTCGACGTGGTGCTGATGGGCAACGCGCCGCTGTGGGCCGCGATGCAGGAGAAGAACGCGCTGCTCGCCAAGGCTGAAATCACCGAGGAGGACGGCAACCGGCTCGGCGAGCTCGAGGGCGTCATCGCCGAGGAGGACGGCTACGTGGCCGAGAGCGACGCGGCCGCGCTGCTGCAGGGCCTCGGCATCGACGAGAGCTTCCACGAGGGGCCGATGAAGCAGCTCACCGGCGGCCTCAAGCTGCGCGTGCTGCTCGCCCAGGCGCTGTTCGGCAAGCCCCAGGGCCTGCTGCTCGACGAGCCCACCAACAACCTGGACATCGAGTCCATCCGCTGGCTGGAGAGCTTCCTCAAGCAGTTCGAGGGCGTGCTCATCACCATCAGCCACGACCGGCACTTCCTCAACGCCATCTGCACGCACATCGCGGACATCGACTACGAGACCATCATCGCCTACACGGGCGGCTACGACGACATGGTCCACCAGAAGTCGCAGATCCGCAGCCGCGTGGAGAGCGAGACGGCGGAGAAGCAGAAGAAGATCGCCCAGCTGCAGGACTTCATCGCCCGCTTCAGCGCCGGCACGCGCGCGAGCCAGGTGCAGAGCCGCGCGAAGCAGATCGAGAAGCTCAAGAGCGAAGATCTCAAGCGCTCGAACATCGCCCGCCCCTTCATCCGCTTCGACCAGAAGGTGCCCAGCGGCAAGCAGACGCTGATGATCGAGGGGATCGCCAAGAGCTACGACGGCGAGAAGGTCATCCGCCCCTTCAACGCGCTCGTCACCAAGGGCGAGAAGATCTGCGTCATCGGCAAGAACGCGGTCGGCAAGAGCACCCTGGTGAAGATGATCGCCGGGCAGGTGGAGCCGGACGCGGGCAAGATCGTCTGGGGCCACCAGGCCAGCGTGGGCTACCTCCCGCAGGATCACCACGGCACCATCCGCAAGGGCACCACGGTCTTCAACTGGCTGCGCGACATCGAGGAGAAGCTCAGCAACGAGGAGATCTCCGGCATCCTCGGCCGCATGCTCTTCAGCGGCGAGGAGCGCATGAAGCCCACCGACACGCTCTCCGGTGGCGAGACCGTGCGCACCCTGCTCAGCAAGCTGATGATGACCCAGGACAACGTCCTGGTGCTCGACGAGCCCACCAACCACCTGGACCTCGAGAGCATCAGCGCGCTCGCGGAAGGGCTGCAGAAGTACCCCGGCACCGCGATCGTGGTCACCCACGACCAGGAGCTGATCAGCGAGGTGGCCACCCGCATCTGGTCGCTCGAGCTGGGCAAGGAGGTCGTGGACCACAACGGCCCCTACGCCGAGTTCCGCGAGAAGTACGTGCCCGAGCAGGGGCAGGGCCGGCGCCGCTAGGCGCGCGCGCCCTCTGCGCCCTGCCTCAGAACGGGATGGGGCGCGCCCCGGGCCGCACCAGGTCGATGGGGTTTCGCCCCCAGAGCCGGCAGGGCTGGTACGTGGCGACGAAGTTGATGGCGAACGAGACCAGCGCGAGCGCCACCACCGGCCCCACCAGCCACCGGCGCCACCGCCCCGCGAGCACGGGCATCAGGCCGAGCGCCACGAACGGGACCACGGGGATGAACAGGCGCGGCCCGTAGCACCAGGCGCCGTGCCACTGCACCCAGGCGGCCATCAGCCCCGCATAGAGCGCGAAGCCGCAGGCGCACAGGAGTGCGGGCCGCCGCGCCGCACCGCGCAGCAGGAAGGGCCAGCCCAGCAGCCCGAACGCCATCACCGGGGCGAGCGGCAGCAGGCCCCGGTTCCAGTCGAAGAGCATGCCCAGCGCTCCCTCGCGCAGGCTGCCCACCTGGAACACGATCGCCGTCTTGAACGGCGAGCCGAGCATGTACGCGTTGAGCGCGAGCACACCCAGCGCGGAGAGCGCCGGCAGGAGCGAGAGCAGCGCGAGCCGCCGCCAGCTGCGCTGCAGGAGCAGGTCCACCCAGAGCGGCACCAGCAGCAGCCCGAAGGGCGGCTTCATCTGCATGCCCAGGGCGATCAGCAGCCCCGCCAGCAGCGGCCGCTGCCGGAAGTGGAGCGCGTACGCCCCGAGGCAGAAGGCGAGCAGGAAGGGCTCGTTGAAGAAGGTGCGCGCGTAGTTCCACACGGGCGTGCACAGCACGCCGATGAGCATCACGCCATTGGCGAGCCGCACCGAGCCGCCCAGGCTCCGCACGATGGAGCGCAGGGCCACGGCCGCGAGCAGCGTGGCCAGGGCGGCGAGAAGCAGCCCGCCCACCTCCACACCTCGGGTTCCCCGGAAGGGCCAGAGCAGCAGCGCCAGCATCGTGGCGCCGGGGGGATGGAAGCTCCACTCCGGGGCGCCCTCCTTCGGCCTCGGTGCACCGGGAACCCGCGCGTGCCCATCCTCACCGCGGCCGTGCTCGAAGCGGCCGTCCCAGACGAAGGCCTCGCTCCACAGGACGTAGCGACCGTTCACGTTCACCACGGTGTGGTGGTTGCCGCCGTCGCCGCGAAAGAATTCCCCCTCCTCGCGGCCTCCCTCGTGCACCGCGGTGTAGTTGTTCGAGACGTCGAGATCGAGGTCCTCGAGGACGCTGTTGATCTGGACGAGGTAGTGCGGCTCGTCGCCCCCGCACACTCCCGCGAGCCCTACGCGGTGGTGGGGGCCCACCGTCACGAAGTGGGGAAGAAGCAGGGCGCAGGCGAGCAGCGCGAAGAGGAGCCGCGTGTGCGAGAGCGGGTCGGGCCGCCGCCACGGCGCCGGGCGCAGCGGCTCGGGTGCGGCGGTGCGCGGCATCGCTCCTTCCAGGGGTGCGGAGGCGTGGTGCACGTTCAGACCTCGCATGGAGAGCGGCGAAGAGGTGCGGCGAGGTGCCCCCTACCCGGCGGGCGCTGCGGTTTGGCCACGCCCTGCGACCCGGCGCGGCCACGGGCTCACGGCTCGGGAGGCTGCAGGTAGCGGAAGCGCTCGCTCTCCCCCACCTGCACCGCGGTGGTGTAGCCGAGCATCTGCAGGTACGCCGGGACCTGGGGGTCCGTTTTCAGGACCGCAATGCGCAGCGAGTGCTGCGGCAGCCCCCGCCAGCGGTTGCGGTTGCTCTGCGAGCGGTGGGTGAGGCCCCAGAAGGGCGTCGGGTCCCCGCTCTCGTAGCGCTTCCAGTTGATGTGGAACACCGTGGGCCAGACGAGGAAGTAGTCCCCGAGCATGTGGGTGGCGTGGTTGCGGGTGAGCTCGTCCGAGTAGCCACCGAGGCTCGTGTCGAGGGTGCGGTAGACCTCCGCGTAGGACGGTGGCCCGAAGCGCAGGTAGAGCATTCCCGCGAGCGCGACCAGCAGCGCGCCCGCGCGCCGCGGCGACAGGGTCCACTCCACCCTCCCCACGGCGAGGACACAGGCGCCGGCTGCCCACAGCGCGACCACCGGGATGAGGTAGCGCACGCCGTACAGATTCATCTTCAGCCACGTGAGTGCGCCCAGCAGCACGAAGTAGCAGATCGCGGCCGCGAGGAGCCCCAGACCACCGAGCGACGCATGCCGCACGCGTCGCCGAGCCCACGCGAGCAACCCGACGAGCACGAGCGCCACGCTCACCGCGAGCGCCCAGTCCCACCAGATCTGGTGGAAGTTGTCGCCCAGCGTCCTCCACGCCGGGACCCAGTCGGAGGTCGGAGCCAATCCGGTCTTCGTCACCCCCGCGTACCGTGCGAGGCGGGCCAGCTGCCCCATCAGCACGGCCTGGGCGATCGTGGGCAGGAGCAGCCAGAGCAGGTTGCGCAGCGCGTGGCGCGGCGTGTGCCCGGCAAGCACCTCCCGCGCGACGATGACGAGGCCGAGCACCAGCGTGGTGCTCGGGCTCACCCAGCTTGCCAAGCACATCGCCCCGAAGCCGAGCGCGTCTCTCGCCGAGGGCCGGTCGCGCCCCTCCGGGTCGAGCAGGACCAGCCCGAGGAACCCCAGCCCCATGGAGACGCCGTAGGGCTGCCCCAGGAGCCACTCGAAGGCCCACCTATGTGGCAGGCCGCAGAGCAACAGCACGTCCGCCGCGAGGCCCGCCCAGAGCCAGGAGCGCCCTCGCAGCAGGAAGCGCGAGACGAGCAGCGGCCCGAGCAGCGTGAAGAAGGACGCCACGGCGAACTGGGCGATCACGTTCCCCAGCGGGTGGCGGATCGGCCAGACCAGAAGCGGGACGAGCATCCCGAAGCGGTCCTGCTCCCAGTAGAAGGGCTCCCAGTCGTAGAGGCTGACCAGTGCCGGCACCAGTGAGTCCCCGTGCTGCATGGACTGGAGCCTGCTGAGGCTCAGCCAGGCGCTGGAAGCTGCGACCGAAGCGACCACGTACCACCACACGCGCGGCGCAGACACGGGGGCGGGGCTCTCGCGTTCGAGGCGCTCCGGCATGCCCTCCGGCGCGTCGGGGAGGCGGACCACTGCGGCTGTCTCGCTCGAACTCACTGCAAGCCCTCCCGGCGTGGCCCTCGTACTCGACTGCTCCAAAGCACTCTCTCTCCCTGGGCGCTCCGGCCCCCGGCAGGGTCGGCGCCTCGAACTGGTGAAAATGGGGCCGGCTTCTACCACGGTTTCTCGCGCGAGGACCTGAGAGCCCGGGGAAGCCCCACTACTCGGCTCACGCTGCGGGGCGCCCTCCCACCATGACCTCCAGCGTCGCGGCGTAGAAGAGGCGGGCTCCAGCGGGCCCGCCGAGCAGGCGAGCGCGTGGACCGTCGGCGAGGCGCAGGGCGTGCCTGCCTCCTCGCCCCCCGCGTGCTCCGTCCCATTCGACGAGGGGGGGCGGCCGGACAGCCGGGACCCGCTTTGCTCGTGCACCCCGGACAGCTAGTGTGCGCCGCTTCTCCCGCACCACCGCCGGTAGGGCCCGATGTCACTTCCCGCTTCCGCCCCGCAGCTGCCCGATGCTCCGCCCGCGTCCGCCCCGGGCGCGCTCACGCCGGCCTCCCAGGGCCAGGCCGCGCCCCCGGCCGTGGCCGTGCGCGGGGGGCGACTCGAGTTCCTCGACGCGCTTCGAGGGATCGCGGCGATGCTCGTCGCCGTGCAGCACTCGGTGGAGATCGTCTCGCCCCGCTACCTTCGCTGGTCCGTGGAGGTGTGGCGCCCCGGCGAGTTCGGCGTGGTGCTCTTCTTCCTCTGCAGCGGCTTCATCATCCCGGCCTCGCTCGAGAAGTATCACTCGCTCAAGCGCTTCTGGGTGGGGCGCGCCTTCCGTCTCTTCCCCCTGTACTGGGCGTGCATCGCGATCATCTGGGCGCTGCACGCCGTGCTGGGCCGGCCAGGGCTCTACGAGAAGATCGTGCAGCACCCGCTGCGCGAGACGCTGGTGAACATGACGATGGTGCAGTACCTCCTCAACCGCCCGCTCATCATCGGCGGCTCGTGGACGCTCGCCTACGAGATGGTCTTCTACATGCTCTGCTCGCTGCTCTTCCTCGCGGGCGCGCACAAGAAGACGGTTCCCCTCACCTTCCTCATGCTGTGCGCGGCGCCCGCGGCGGGCTACCTCGTCCCCACGCTGGTCTTCATGAAGGGCACGCGCACGGGCGCGCTCCTCGCCACCACCGCGTTCACAGCGCTGGCGCTCGCGGGCCTCTGCATGTGGACCGCAAAGCAGGACCGCGGCACCCGCCTCTCGATCGCGCTGCTCTCGGGCACGCTCGTGGCCCTGATCTTCAACCGCTGGCATCCGGGCTACTTCACGTTCAGCCTCCTCGCCACGATGTTCGTGGGCTCGCTGCTCTACCGGTACATGAAGGGCGAGGTCTCGCCGCGCCTCGCGTGGGGCCTCTTCGCCTTCGGCCTCGTCGCGATCTTCACGGCGCAGTTCCTCTACACCCCGGACGAGGTGCAGGAGATCTACGCGCACGCGTTCCACACGTGGCGCCCGGAGGTGGCGACCTTCCTCTCCGCGCACCTCGTGTTCGCGGCGGGCCTGGCGCTGCGCAAGTACGCCTTCCCGCGCGTCATCACCTTCCTCGGCACCATCAGCTACTCGGTGTACCTGATGCACGACGTGGTCATCCACGTGGTGCCGCAGGTGGGCGGCCGGGTCACGACCGTGGCCGTGTGGCTGGCCCTCACGGTGGCGTTCTCCGCCGTCACCTACTACGCGGTGGAGAAGCCCTTCCAGAAGTGGGGCCACCGGCTCGCGCAGAAGGGGCTGGCACCGCGCCCACGTGAGCAGGCGACCGCCGCCAGCTAGGCGCGCGTCCCGCGGCGCAGCAGCACCACGCCCAGCCCGAAGCCCGCGGCCCAGATGGCTGCGGCGAGCCCGGGCGGCTGCATCGGCGGGGGCGGCTTGCGGGCGGGCGGCCGCGGCGGGTGGAAGTCGGTGTTGCCCGGCAGCGAGGCGCCGCCCTTCTCCAGCTCGGTCTTGGTCGCGGCCGGCCCGCCCTCGCCCAGCTCGTGCTGGCCCGGGCTCTTGCCGTCCGGCGACTTGTGCTCGAGCACCGCGTTGATCTCCGCGCCCAGCAGGATGACCTGGCCGGAGATCCACATCCACATCAGCATCACGATCACGCCGCCCAGCGCGCCGTAGTTCGCGTCGTAGCTGCCGAAGTTCGCCACGTACTTGCTGAAGCCGTACGAGGCGAGCACCCACAGCGCCACGCCCACGATGGACCCGAAGGTGAGGAACTTGAACTCCTGCTCCACGTCCGGCAGCAGGTAGTAGAGCGCGGCCCACAGCAGCATCATCAGCAGGCCCGCCACCGGCAGGCGCGCGTAGAGCACCACGCTGCCCAGCGGCTCGCCCAGCCGCGCGGCGATGGCCGGAGTGGCCACGGCCACCAGTGCCGCCAGCAGCGCGATCAGC
Source organism: Aggregicoccus sp. 17bor-14 (assembly GCF_009659535.1). NCBI lineage: Bacteria > Pseudomonadati > Myxococcota > Myxococcia > Myxococcales > Myxococcaceae > Aggregicoccus > Aggregicoccus sp. 17bor-14. The sequence continues at coordinate 91,497 of NZ_VJZZ01000015.1, read as the reverse complement.
GCACCGCCCAGCGTGCACATCAGCGCGATGCCGCGCACCTTCCAGAAGGGCCGCGTCTCCTTCACGCCGTAGATGATGTTGAGCGCCTCCATGAGCGCGACCATGCCGCCGGAGGCCGCCCACAGCGCGCCGGCGCCGCCCACCGTGAGCAGGCCCACGCTGTCGCTGCTCGCCAGGTCGCGCAGCCGCTGCGCGATGATGTCCGTGGCCTCCCTGGGCGCCACGGTGGCCAGCTGCTGCACCAACTGCTCGGCCTGCTTCGGGTCGATGATGATGCCCGCGAGCGAGACGAGGAAGAGCAGGAAGGGGAACAGCGCCAGCACGGAGAAGAAGGTCAGCGCGGCGGCCGTGTTGCTCACGCGGTCGCGCCCCCACTCGTCTTTGAGGGTCTTGAAGAACTTCATCCAACCCATGGTCTTCCCGGGCCTTGCGATCTCCATGCACACCCTCCTCGGCGTCCTGAGGAAGGTGGGCATTCCGCCACCGAGCGACCCGCCGATCCTGCGCGGATGCCAGCCCCGAGGGCAGGCGACCGGGCAGGCAGCGCTAGCGGGCCGCGCGCCACTCGGCGTGGAAGCGCGCGAGGGCCTCGGCGAGCGGGAGGGGCCGGGCCTCGAGCTCGGCGGTGGCGCGTGCGCACGAGAGCCCGCCGCGCAGGGGCCGGGGCCCGGCGAGCGCCACGTCCGCCACCCGCACGGGGACGATGAGCCCGGGGTCGAAGCCGAACTCGGCGCACAGGGCCCTGCCGAAGGCGACGCGGTCGAGCACCTGCGCGCCGCAGGTGTGCCACACCCCGGAGTGCCGCGCCTCGCACAGCTCCAGGAGCTGCGCCGCCACGCTCTCGGCGAGGCTGGGCGAGACCTGCTGATCCTCGAAGAGGCGCACGGGCTCGCCGCGCGAGAGCGCCTGCACGAGCCACGCGCCGAAGTTGAGCCTCGCCGCGGGCGGCCAGCCGTACACCACCGCCGTGCGAGCGATGGCGCACCCGGGCGCGAGCGCCGCCGAGCGCTGCTCCCCCTCCCACTTGCTCGTGGCGTAGGCGCCGCGCGGGTGCGGGCGCGCGCGCTCCGCGTAGGGGCCCGCCTCGCCGTCGAACACGTAGTCGGTGGACACGTAGACCAGGTGCGCGCCGGCGGCGTGCGCCGCGCGGGCGACCGTCTCGCTGGCCTGCGCGTTGTTCGCGTGCGCCTGCTCGGGCGCGCGCTCGCAGGCGTCCACGTCCGTCATCCCGGCGGCGTGCACGACCGCATCCGGAGCAGCCCGCGCCACTGCGGCCGCCGCGTCCCCGGCGCGGGTGAGATCCACCGCCACGTAGTCCCAGGCGCCGGGCAGCCTGCGCGCCGCGCGCCCGAGGCCGATGACCTGGTGGCCACGCCGCTGCGCGAGCTCGCAGAGCCGGCCGCCCACGAGCCCGTTCGCGCCGGTGACCAGCAGCTTCACGGGCCCTCCGCCTCGAGCCGCCCCCGGTACTGCGTCTCGTAGTAGCTGCGGTAGGCGCCGTCGAGGACGCGCGCCCACCAGCCCTCGTGCTCCACGTACCAGCGCACCGTCTCGCGAAGCCCCTCGTCGAAGGCGTGGCGCGGCCGCCAGCCGAGCTCCTGGCGCAGCTTCGCGCTGTCCAGCGCGTAGCGGCGGTCGTGCCCCGGGCGGTCCGCCACGTGGCGGATGAGCTGCTCCGGCTTTCCCAGCTGCAGGAGGATGGCGCGCACCAGCGCCAGGTTCTGCCGCTCCTCGCCCGCGCCCACGTTGTAGACCTCGCCCGCGCGCCCGCGCTCGAGCACCGCGAGCAGCGCGGCGCAGTGGTCCTCCACGTGCAGCCAGTCGCGCACCTGCAGGCCGTCGCCGTACACGGGCAGGGGCTGGTCCCTCAGCGCGCTCACCACCATGAGCGGGATGAGCTTCTCCGGGAACTGGTAGGGGCCGTAGGTGTTGCCGCTGCGGGTGACGACCACGTCGAGGCCGAAGGTGCGGTGCGCCGCGAGCGCGAGCAGGTCCGCCGCCGCCTTCGAGGCCGAGTAGGGACTCGAGGGCTGCAGGGGGCTGTGCTCGCCGAAGAGGCCGGTGGGGCCGAGGCTGCCGTACACCTCGTCCGTGGACACCTGGAGGAAGCGCCCCACCCCGCAGGCCCGCGCCGCCTCCAGGAGCCGCTGCGTGCCGAGCACGTTGGTCTCCACGAAGGCGTCCGGGCCGAGCACGCTGCGGTCCACGTGCGTCTCGGCCGCCAGGTGGAGCACCGCGTCGATGCGCTCCTCGCGCAGCAGCGCCTCCACGAGCGCGCGGTCGCGGATGTCCCCGCGCACGAAGCGCAGGCCCGGGTCGCTCTCCAGCCCGCGCAGGCTCTCCAGGTTTCCCGCGTAGGTGAGGCAGTCCAGGTTCACCACCCGCCAGCCGGGGCGCTCGCGGCGCAGGTGGCGCACCAGGTTCGCGCCGATGAAGCCGCAGCCGCCGGTGACCAGCACCCTCACGGGAGGCCCCCGGCCGCAGGAGAGGGGCCCGGGCGCCGCCTGCTCGCCTGGGCTCGCCCGGAGGGGAGCGGCCCGCCGGGCCGGCGGATGGTGCGGCTGTTGGCCTTTTGACGTAAGAGTGGCGCCCGCATGTTCCAGAACCTCACCGAACTCTACCAGTACCGCGTCCTGCTCTGGAGCCTGACGCTGCGCGAGCTCAAGGCCCGGTACCGCGGCTCGGTGCTCGGCTTCCTCTGGACCTTCCTCAACCCCACGCTGCTGATGCTGGTGTACGCGCTGCTCTTCACCGTCTACATGAAGCAGTCGCTCGAGCACTACACGCTGTTCATGTTCGTGGGGCTGCTGCCCTGGATCTGGTTCTCCACCTCGGTGGGCTCGGGGGCCTCGGCCATCTCGGACCGCCGCGACCTGCTGACGAAGGTGAAGTTCCCGCCGCAGGTGCTGCCCGCCACGGTGGTGCTCACCAACGGCATCAACTACGCGCTCTCGCTGCCGCTGATGGTGGGCATCTCGCTGCTCTCCGGCGTGCGCCCCACCCTGCACCTGCTGCTGCTGCCGCTGGTCGCCCTGCTGCAGCTGCTCTTCACGCTCGGCGCCACCTACCTGGTCAGCGCGCTCAACGTGAGCTTCCGCGACCTGCAGCACGTGGTGAACAACCTGCTCACGCTCGCGTACTTCCTCACACCGGTGCTCTACCCCGTGACGAACATCCCGCTCGAGTACCGGCCGCTCGCGCTCTACCTCAACCCCATGGCGGGCTTCGTCACCGCCTACCAGGATCTCGTCTACTACCACCGGCTCCCCGACCCCGGCCCCCTGCTCTCCGCGGGGCTGGTCTCGGTGTTGCTCCTCGTCCTGGCCTCCAGCTTCTTCAACGCGCGCCGCGAAGACTTTGCGGAGCTCGTCTAGCCCGCATGTCTCCTCCCGAATTCGCCGTCGAGGTCCGCCAGGTCACCAAGCGCTTCAAGCGCCGCACGGTGAAGGGCGGCTACACCACCTTCAAGACCCAGCTGGTGGGGCTGCTCTCGCGCAAGCGCCGCGAGCGCTTCGAGCTGCAGGACATCCAGGTGCTCAAGGGCGTGGACCTGCTCGTGCCGCGCGGCAAGACCGTGGGCGTCATCGGGCAGAACGGCAGCGGCAAGAGCACGCTGCTCAAGGTGCTCACCGGCATCTACGCCCCCTCCAGCGGCACGGCGCTCATCCACGGGCGCGTTTCCGCGCTGCTCGAGCTGGGCGCCGGCTTCCACCCGGACTTCTCCGGCCGCGAGAACATCTTCATCAACGGCGTCATCCTCGGGCTCACCCGCGCGCAGATCCGCGAGAAGGTGGACGAGATCATCGCCTTCTCCGAGCTGGGCGACTTCATCGACGAGCCGGTGCGCACCTACAGCAGCGGCATGTACATGCGGCTCGCCTTCGCAGTGGCCACCTTCGTGGACCCGGACGTGCTCATCATCGACGAGATCCTCTCGGTGGGTGACGAGCACTTCACCCGCAAGAGCCGCGCGAAGATGGAGGAGTTCAAGGAGCGCGGGAAGACCATCGTGCTCGTCACGCACGACCTGGGCACCGTGGAGAGCTGGTGCGACCTGGCCGCGTGGATCGACGGTGGGCGCATCGCCGAGTTCGGCGACCCGCGCCGCGTGGTGGCGGCCTACCGCCAGCGCGTGGCGGAGCGCGAGGTGGCGGCAGACCGTGCCGCGGAGCTCTCCCCTGCCCCCACCCTGCCGGACGCCGGGCCCGCCCAGGCGGAGGCCCCCGCCGACGGCGCTCCCGCCGGCGCCCCCGCGCCCGAGGCCCACCGCTGGGGCAATGGGCTGGTGCGCCTCACGGACGTGCGCCTGGTGGATGCGAAGGGCGAGCCCGCGCCGGTGCTCGACCCGGAGGCCAGCGCCACGATCGAGCTCGCCTTCGCCACGGACGCGAGCGTGCACGACGCCGTCTTCGGCATCGGCCTCTTCCGCGCGGACGGGCTGCAGCTGTACGGCAGCAACACGCTCATCGAGCAGGTGCCGCTGCCCAAGCCGCTGCCCGCCTCGGGCAGCGTGCGCATCCACCTGGAGCGCCTCGGCCTGCTCGAGGGCAACTACCTGGTGGACGTGGCCGTGCACGCCAAGGACGGCACCGCCTACGACTACCGCAAGGGCGCGCTGCACTTCGCCGTGCGCTCCACCCAGCACGACGTGGGCGTGGTACGCCCCGCCCACCGCTGGGAGCTCAGCGCGCCGGGCCTCGAGTCACGCGCCCGGCTTCAGGCGCGGTAGCCGACGATCGCGTAGTCCTGCGGGCCGCAGAGGATGGCGTTGAGGGTGTCCGCGAGCTGGGCGCTCTCGCCCGTGGCGTGGAACTTCTTGTCCATGGGGTGCAGCGGCAGCGCCTGCACCCGCACCAGCCCCCGCGCCTCGGCGAGGAAGGACATGGTCTGCGGGTGCAGCGGCCGGCGGTGCGTGGGATCCATGTAGAAGGTGTTCGCGCCCACCAGCACGTTCTCCGGGTTGGGCGTCTCGAGGATGACCACCCCGCCGGGGCGCAGCACGCGCAGCGCCTCGTCGAAGAGCCGCAGCTGCTCCTCGTGCGAGAGGTGCTCGATGACGTGGATGGCGGAGAGCGCGCCGCAGCTCTCGTCCGGCAGCGTCTCGAGGAAGCCGAAGAGGTCCCCCTGGGTGACGTCCAGCCCCAGCGCGCGGCACTGCTCCACGGCCACCTGGTTCATGTCCAGCCCGCGCGCCGCGAGGCCGTTCTCGCGCAGCAGCTCCAGCCACTCGCCGCGGCCGCAGCCGAGGTCGATGACGGGGCGCTCCTTCGCGCCCGCGCCGGCCGCCTTCACCAGGTCCAGGTAGGGGCGGCTGCGCTCCTTGATGTCCTCGCGCGTGCCGCGGAAGCGGTCCTCGAAGGAGATGTAGAGCCCGTCCGCCATCTGGGCGCCCGCGTCCGCGAGCACCTTGAGCTGCTGCTCGTCCAGTGCGCCCGGCATGCGCTTGCGCGCCTCCTCCAGCAGCACCGAGAGCCGGTTCTGCTGCAGCGACACGCTGGTGCGCAGCCGATCCACCGCGGCGAGCACCTCCGCGCGCTGCCGCTCCTGGGCCGCGGAGAGCTCGCGCACCCGCCCGTCCAGCGCCTCCACCACCTGCTGCAGCGCCCGCCCCTGCTCCGCGAGCCGGTCGTCCAGCGCGCCCTTGTGCGCCGCCACCTCCTGCTCCACCAGCGGCCGCAGCGAGCCACCCTGCTGCTGCACCGCATCGCGCAGGCCGCGCAGCGCCCCGAGCACGTTCTCGTTGAAGGAGCGCTGGTCGCGGGTGATGAGCTGCGCCACGCGCAGGGCCATCCGCGCCGCCGGCGTCACCACCTTGCGCGCCACGCCCGAGACGCGGTGCATGGGCGGCAGCTCCAGGCCCACCGCCCACACCCGCTCCGCCTGCTTCAGCGCGTGGTCCACCACCGTGAGCGAGGGGCGCTCGATCGGCGTGAGCGGCACCGGGCGCTCCCCGGCCTGCTCCGAGCGGCGCACCACCTCGCGCACGCGCTCCAGCAGCCGCTCCACCTCGATCTTCGGATGCTTCACGACCAGCATGCTGACCTCGTCCGCGCGGGCAGTGCCCGACGCATCGATGTGCCGCGCCTTCAGGCGGCGAGATTCTCTCCGGCCCGGGCCGGAGCGTCGAGGCACAGCCCCTCGACCATGTGGGCGAGCCGGCGGGCGAGCACGCCCCACGCGTTCGCCTGCACCCAGCGCGTCTGCAGCTCCAGCTTGCGCTCGCGCTCGGCGTCGTCCGTGAGCACGCGCGCGAGCCCCTCCGCCATCGCCTCGGAGGTCCAGCCCGGCAGCCGGTGCACCACCTCGGACACGTCGTGGAAGATCTCGTTGGGCGTGCACACCACGGGGCGCCCCGCCGAGAGCCCGAAGCGCACCGCCCCGCTCGCCCCCTCCGCCGTCTGCTGGTAGGGGAAGACCACCGCGTCCGCGCACTCCAGGAGCCGCAGCGACTGCGCGTCCGGCAGGAAGTCGTGCACCCGCACCACGCGCTCCTCCAGGCCCAGCTGCGCGACGAGTTCCTCGCAGCGCCGCTCGAGCACGCTCGACTCGGCCACCGGGTAGAGCGCGTTCACCATCAGCAGGCGCAGGTCCGGGAAGCGCTTGACCAGCGCCGGCATCGCGCCGAGCAGCTGCTCGAGGCCCTTGTGCGGCAGCAGGAAGCCGTAGGTGGCCAGCACCGGCCCCTGGGCGGGCAGCCCCAGCTCCGTGCGCGCCTGGGATACCGTGCGGCCCGAGATGGGCAGCATGCCGTGCGGGAACAGGGTGCTGTTCTTGTGCAGCCCGAGCCCGTAGAGGAACTGCAGGTCCGGCTCCCCGTGGACGAGCAGCCGGTCCGCGAGCGCCAGCTCCTCGCGGATGGTGCGCAGCGAGGCCTTGAAGTCCGGCTTGTCCACGTCCTTCGTCGAGTGGAAGGTCACCACGGTGCGCACGCCGCGCCGGTGCAGCTGCGTGAGCAGCCGCCCGAGCGCCGCGACCGGGAAGAAGCCGAAGTTGAACTGGATGACCACCGCGTCGAGCGGGCGGCGCAGCAGCTCCGCCTCCAGGTCCTCGAGGTGCGGCACGTTGTAGTCGTCCCAGCAGCGCACCACGTTGGTGCCGTCGGGGCCCAGCGGCGTGTCCTTGCGGCTCGCGAACACGGTGGTCTCCACCGAGGGGGGCAGCCGCTCGATGAGGAACTGCGAGTAGGTGGCGATGCCGCACTTCGCATTCCAGCTGCTCACCCACCCGAGGCGCAGCGAGGGCCGCGCGAGCGGCGGGCGCGCCTGCAGCTGCTCCGCGAAGTCGCGCAGGCCCTCGGCGCAGCGCGTCCAGGTCAGCTGCTCGCTGGCCACGGCCTTCGCCGCGCGCACGCGCCGCTCGAGCTGCGCCTTGGAGGCGCCGCGCACCTCGCGCAGCTGCTGCACCAGCGAGGCCTCGTCCGGCTCGAGCCACAAGGAGCCCAGCTGCCCGATGTGGCTGCCCGAGCGCGCGGGCTTGCAGCCCACCAGCCACGCGGTCTCCGGCGTGCAGAAGTCCGCCTGGCCGCCCCAGGAGGTGGTGATGACCGGGACCCCCAGCAGCATCGCCTCCGCCATGGGCAGCCCGAAGCCCTCGCCGCGCGTGGGCGCCACGAAGGCGTTCGCGCGCTGGTAGAGGTCCAGCATCATCCCGGCCGGCAGGTCCTCGTTGATCAGCACCACGCGCGGGAAGTCCGCGCGCGCGGCGCGCAGGCGCGCGAGCTGCTCGGGCACGTCGTTGTGCGGGTTGGGGAACACCTTGAGCACCAGCGTGACGTCGTCCGCCGCGCTGAAGGCCTGGCCGTACGCGCGCAGCAGCACGTCCGCGCCCTTGCGGGGGAAGGCCGAGGAGACGTGCAGGAAGCGGAAGCCCGAGCCCAGGTCGCCCGCGTAGCGCTGGCGCTGCTCGCGCAGGATGTGCTCCACGCCGTGGGGCACCACGCGCACGGGCACGCGGGTGCCCGAGTCGATCAGCGCCTTGCGCACGAACTCGGAGGGCACGGCGATGCCGTCCAGCGCGTCGTTGAAGTCCTCCACCCACCGCGCCGGGACCTGGCTCTCCTCCCAGGCGAAGTACAGCAGGTTGCACTGGCCATCGGCGTCCGCCACCCGGGGCGGGTAGAGGTTGCGCAGCAGCACCGGGGGGCGCGCCGCGGGACCGCCCCGCCGCCACAGGGGCTCCAGGTCCGGCACCTTCGCCAGGTCCTCGGGGCGCGGCACGTAGTCGCCCGGGCCCTCGGTGGCGTGCAGCGCGACCTCGCCCGGCATCGCGCGCTCGAGCGCGCGCGCCACCTCGCGGTTCACCAGCGCCAGGCTGTAGCTCGTCTCGAAGGGCCCCTCGAGCTGCCAGCGCGGGCCCGGCGCCTCGGCGCGCCGCGGCGGCAGCGGCCGCTCGGCGGAGATCCCTGCGTCGCCCAGCGCCAGGGACAGCTCGCTCAGCAGCCGCGCCTCGGAGAAGTCCTGCACCCGCGCGCGCTGCGTCTCGAGCACGGCCGTGCGCAGCGGCCGATCCTCGGCGAGCACCTGCAGCAGCCCGGCCACCATCGCCGGGTCCTTCTTCTCGAGGAGGATCCCCGCGCCCGAGAGCGTGCCGGGGATGCTGCTGCTCGCGTACGCGAGCACCGGGACGCCGAACACCATCGCCTCGATGAGCGGCACCCCGAAGCCCTCGTGGTCGCTCATGCAGACGAAGGCGCGCGCCGCGCGGTACCAGCCGTAGAGGTCCGCGGTGGGCACCTTGCCCGTGAACAGCACCCGGCCCTCGAGCCCCAGCGCGCCCACCAGCTCCTGCAGCCGCAGGTAGTAGGGGCTGTCCGGGTCGTAGCCGCCCACCAGCACCAGCTGCGCCTCGCGCTCGTGCATGCGGCTGAAGGCGGCGAAGGCGCGGATGACGTCGTCGATGCCCTTGTGCTCGGAGACGCGGCCCACGAAGAGCACCGTGAAGCGCCGGGCCTGCTCGGCCGCGAGCGCCGCGTTCCACGGCGCGCGCAGCATGCGCTCCGGGTCGAAGAGCAGCGGGACGACGTGGATGTTCTCGTACCCCAGCGCCTCGAGCTCGGCCGCGTTGTACGCGGACACGCAGATGCTCGCAGCCACCGCCCGGCGCAGCGTCTCCAGCTGCCGCCGCCCCTTCTCGGCGTAGGCCCGCAGGGGCGACTCCGGCGCGAAGAAGTGGGAGGGGGTGATGTTGTGGTAGACGAGGATGCGGGTGACCGGCAGCTTCAGCAGCCAGTCCTCGAGGTCGTGCCCCATCGAGTGGTGCACTAGCAGCGCGTCCCCGGGCTGCGGCTGGTAGCTGCGGTAGGGGCGCAGCTGCGAGGCGAGCTCGGGCGCCACGTGCTCGACGTAGATCTCCGAGCGGTAGCCGAGCTGACGCAGGAGCCCCTGCGTGAGCAGCATCGAGTTCGTCACCGCGTCGCCGTAGGCCGACCCCGAGTGGAACTGGTGGATGGCGCCGCACCGGGCGCGCGGCGGCTGCGAAGAGGTCTGGGAGTCGGACATGGGGACGGGAGCCGATGTCGGCCGGCAGCGGCGAGCGAGCCCTCCGTCTAGCATCCTCGCCCCACGGCGCAAGAGGCAGGCGGCCGGGCACGGAGCCCTGCCCGAGCGGCCCTGGCCGCGATCGAGGCGGCGGCCACGGGGAGGGCGGGAAAAGAAAAAGGCCCCCTGGTTTCCCAGGGGGCCTCTTTGGAGCGGGAAAAGGGATTTGAACCCTCGACCCTCGCCTTGGCAAGGCGATGCTCTACCGCTGAGCTATTCCCGCGTATCGACTTCGTTTTTCCTGCTGCGTGCTGCCGAAGTGAGGCGGTTTATAGAGATCTCCCCCGCGCTCGTCAAACACTTTGTGCATCGGGGCGATCTTCGTCCCCCCGGCGAGCGAGCATGGCCAGGAACGCCCGGAAGTACACCACCATGCTCCACACGGAGAACGCGGTGGAGAGGTACACGAGCACCTTGCCCACCAGGTTGAAGTTCACCGGCACCACCCGGTAGCCCAGGTCCAGCGGGTGCACGTAGTGCACACACAGGGAGATGATGCCCACCAGCTGCAGCGAGGTCTTCCACTTCCCCTCCTGCCCCGCCGCAATGACCATCCCCTCGCTCGCGGCGATGGTGCGCAGCCCCGTGACGATGAACTCGCGCGCGAGCAGCACGATCACCACCCACGCGGCGATGCGCCCCAGGCGCACCATCATCACCAGCGCCGCCATGGCGATGAGCTTGTCGGCGAGCGGGTCCATGAACTTGCCCACCACCGTGATGAGGTTCCAGCGCCGCGCGAGGTAGCCGTCCACCACGTCCGTGATCGAGGCCACCGCGAACACCACCGCGGCGAGCATCGAGTAGAGCGGGTCCGCGTCGTAGGTGAACCAGACGAAGAGCGGGATGAGGGCGATGCGCCCCAGGGTGAGCATGTTGGGCAGGTTCCAGAACTCCTGCACGAGCACGCTCGGACGGCGCTGCGCGCGCCGCGCCGCGCGCGCCTCCCGCTGCCGCTGCTTGCGATTGGCTCTCTCCACGGCGCTGCCTCTTAGCCCATCACCGGACGCAACGGCAGCGCGATGAGCGCGTGCCCCTCGCCGGACAACTCCACGCCCACCCCACCCTGCTGCAGTCCCAGCAGTCGCGGCGCGAGCGAGCCCTGCCAGCCCACCAGGTGCTCGATGGGCACGCTGACCGCCTCGCCACCGCCCACCGGCACGCTGCGGAGGATGCCCGGCAGGCTCAGGAGCACCGCCCCCGGGCCGTGCAGGTGGACCAGGTCCAGGTCCGTGGGGCTGCCCGGCGGGGCGCTCCCCTCCAGCGGCACCCGGCCGTTCTCGAAGGTGACGGACTCCTGGAAGCCGAAGACGCAGCCCTCGCTCAGGTACGCGTCCTCCTCGCCGAGCAGCACCGGCACGAGCACCCGGCCCCCCGTCTCGAGGAACACGCTGCCCTCGCCCTGCAGCCGCATCATGCGCGAGGCGCCCTCGCCGAAGGGCTTCTCCGTCGCGCGGCCGCGAAAGCGCTTGGGCTCGGCCGCGAGGTGCAGGCTCCCGCGCGAGGCGACCAGCCCCTGCAGCCGCAGGAGCAACTCCCCGGAGACGCGCACACAGGCCACCCCGTGCTCGACGTGGAAGGGCTGCGCGGCCTCGGGCTGGGGCAGCGCCACGGCGTGCACCAGCGCCGCGAGCTGCCCGGCCTGCGCAGGTCCCGCCGGGCCCGCCTCCGCAGGCGCAGTCCCGAGCCGCGGCGGGTGCACGGCCTCGTCCGCCGAGAGCGCCAGCTCGGGCAGGCCCGCGGCGAGCGGTGCGCTCGCGGCGAGCGCGGCCGAGGTCTCGGCGAAGGGATCGTCCACCGGCACCGGCGTCCGGGCGGAGCGCGCGGCCGGGGGTGGGGGCGGCGGTGCGGCGCGCTCGTCGGCGCTCGGCCCCTCGTCCTCGGCGAAGCGGATCTCCTCCTCCTCGAGCGGCTCGGGGGGCAGCGCATCGGGCGGGGCGGCGGCGCTCGTCTGTCCCGCGCCGTCCTCGAGGCCGAACTGCGCGCCCCAGTCCTCCTCCGAGCTCCCGGACGCGCTCGCGGCCGGCGCGGGAGGTGGCGGGGGCGGCGCCGCGCGCGACGAAGCAGGAGGCGGGGGAGGCGTGGGGCGCGCGTAGGCCTCGCCCGCGATGGCGCGCGCCATCTTCTCCGCCATGGCGTCACTGCCGGCGAGCAGGAAGTGCTCGCGCGCGCGCCCGTACTCGCCCGCCTGCGCGAGCGCGAGCCCCAGGTAGTTCTGCGCCTTCTTGTGCTCGGGCGCGAGATCCGTGGCCACCTCGAACTCGCGCACCGCGCGCGCGAGCGCCTGGGTCTTGAGGTAGACGAGCCCCAGGTTCACCCGGAGCGTCGGCTCCACGGGGTTGTCGCGCACGAGCCGCTCGTACAGCTCCGCCGCGCGGTCGAAGAGGCCGAGCCGGAAGTAGGCCAGCCCGAGCAGGTTCTGCCCCTTCTCGTTCTTCGGCTGGAGCCGGTGCGCGCGCTCCAGGTAGTCCTTCGCCTCCGCCACCTTGCCGGCCGCGAGCAGCTCGCCGCCGCGGTGCAGCTGGTGGAGGAACTCGTCCTCAAGGGAGGGTGCTTCGCTGGGACCCGTCGGGCCCCGCCCCATCACGCGCGTCGTCGCCATCGCTGTTCGCCTCGCGGGGCTCGTTCAGCGCGAGCCGCTCGCGCTCTTTGTAGTGGAAGTAGAGCTGGATGACCTTGCGCACGTAGGCCTGGGTCTCCGCATAGGGAGGCACGTTGCCCCCGTACTTGCGGATGGCCTCGGGCCCGGCGTTGTACGCGGCGACCATCTTCACCATGTCGCCGCCGTACTGGTTGGCCAGCACGCGCAGGTAGCGGGTGCCGCCCTCGATGTTCTGGCGCGGGTCGAAGATGTCCTTCACGAACATCTCGCGCGCCGTCTCCGGCATCAGCTGCATCAGGCCGCTCGCGCCCTTGGGCGACAGCGCGCGCGAGTCGAAGTTGCTCTCCGCGTGCACCACCGCGCGCACCAGGCTCGCGGGCACCTTGTAGCGCCGCGCCGCCGCCTCGATGTGCTGGTCCAGCTCCGCCGTCGGGGCGGCCTTGAGGCGCGCGGGCTCCGAGGGGCTCGGCGCCGGGTGGAAGGTGCCCTTGAGCTTCTGCGCCTTGCGCCCCGCCGGCGGCGGCACGTTCGTGTACACGATGGTGCCGTCCTTCTCCTCGTAGCGGTAGATGCCCGCGCCCGCACGGGCGGTGAGCGGGGCGAGCAGCAGCGCGAAGAGGAGGGAGGTGTGCAGGCGCATGGGAGTCAGGCCCGTGAACCTTAAACCTCCGCTGGAAAGTCCTCAAGAAATCGCCTTGTTTCCAGCACTTAGGACAGTTAAGGCTGCGACCATGCCCCAGCGGTTCGACTTCCTGGTCCTCGGCGGCGGAGTGGCGGGTCTCTCGTTCGCCCTGAAGGCAGCCGAGCACGGCAGCGTGGCGGTGCTCACCAAGCGCGAGCGCGGCGAGGGCAACACCACCTACGCCCAGGGCGGCATCGCGAGCGTGCTCGCCCCCACCGACACCTTCGACGCCCACATCCAGGACACCCTGGTGGCCGGCGCGGGCCTCAACCACCGCGACGCGGTGGAGGTCACCGTGAAGGAGGGCCCCACCCGCGTGCGCGAGCTGGTGGAGCTGGGCGCGGAGTTCGCGCGGCGCGCGAGCGGCGAGTTCGACCTCACCCGCGAGGGCGGACACACCGCGCGCCGCGTGGTGCACGCCGGAGACATCACCGGCCGCGAGGTGGAGCGCGCGCTGCTCGCCGCCTGCGACGAGCAGAAGAACATCACCTTCTTCCCGCACACCGCCGCCATCGATCTCATCCTCGACCGGCGCCGCACCGCAGGCGCGAGCCGCTGCCTCGGCGCGTATGCCTTGCGCGACGGCAGCGCGGACGGCGGCCGCGTGGAGACCTTCCTCGGGAAGGTGACGGTGCTGGCCACCGGCGGCGCGGGCAAGGTGTACCTGTACACGTCCAACCCGGACGTGGCCACGGGCGACGGCGTGGCCATGGCGTGGCGCGCGGGCGTGCGGGTGGCGAACATGGAGTTCTACCAGTTCCACCCCACCTGCCTCTTCCACCCCGAGGCCAAGAGCTTCCTCATCAGCGAGGCGCTGCGCGGCGAGGGCGGCAAGCTGCGGCTCAAGAACGGGCAGAGCTTCATGGAGCGCTACCACCCCATGGGCGCGCTCGCCCCGCGCGACGTGGTGGCGCGCGCCATCGACGCCGAGCTCAAGCGCACCGGCGAGGAGTGCGTCTACCTGGACATGACGCACCTGGGCCGCGCCTTCCTCATGGAGCGCTTCCCCAACATCTACGCCACCTGCAAGGCCTTCAACGTCGACATGACGGTGCAGCCCATCCCGGTGGTGCCCGCGGCGCACTACCAGTGCGGCGGCGTGGTCACGGACCTGGACGGGCGCACGGACCTGCAGGGGCTCTACGCCATCGGCGAGGTGGCGCACACGGGCCTGCACGGCGCGAACCGCCTCGCCTCCAACTCGCTGCTCGAGGGGCTCGTGTTCGGCCACCGGGCCTCCATCGCCGCGGCCGCCGAGCTGCGCACGGGCAGCGTGCCCGAGCGCGAGGTGCCCGAGTGGGACCCGGGCAGCGCGGTGGAGAGCGACGAGAGCGTGGTCGTCACCCAGAACTGGGAGGAGGTGCGCCGGCTCATGTGGAACTACGTGGGCATCGTGCGCACGGACAAGCGCCTGATGCGCGCGCGCCGCCGGCTGGATCTGCTGCGCGAGGAGATCCGCGACTACTACTGGCACTTCAAGGTCACGCGCGACGTCATCGAGCTGCGCAACATCGCCGACGTGGCCAGCCTCATCGTGGACTGCGCGAGCCGCCGCAAGGAGAGCCGCGGCCTGCACTACACGCTCGACTACCCGAACCTCGACGATCACCACTGGCTCAAGGACACGGTCGTGTCCCGCGAGCTCTAGAGGCCCCATGGTCAGCCCCCGCGAGCCACGCCGCGTGCTCGAGCCCGTCGACCCGCTCGAGCCCCTGCCCACGCAGGAGCAGACGCCCGTCCCCGCGCGCCGCATCCCGTGGGTGTGCGGGTTCGTGATGGCGGCCTCTGTCGCCCTCTTCCTCCTGCAGGCCCGGCTCGCCATCCCGGTGCAGGTCAGCGGCGGAGGCGTCGAGGAGGTGCCGCGCTTCGCCCTCTTCGGTCCGTGGGTACAGGCCGGCCAGTACTGGCGCCTGCTCAGCTGCGCCTTCGAGCACGGCGGCGCGCTGCACATCTTCTTCAACATGTCGGTGGTCTACAGCCTCGGCTTCGGCCTGGAGCGCGCGATCGGCAGCGCGCGCTTCCTGCTCATCAGCGTGGTGTCGGCCCTCGGAGCCAGCGCCTTCTCGCTCTTCTTCAACTTCCACACCGTGATGCTGGGCGCCTCCGGGATGATCCTCGGCTGGGCCGGCGCGATGCTGCTGCTCGTCACCCGCGAGGGGCGCCGCAGCCTCGGCGTGTGGCTCGCACAGATTGCCGTCATCAGCCTCATCCCTGGCGTGAGCTGGGCGGGCCACCTGGGCGGCTTCCTCTTCGGGCTTCCCTGCGGCTTCGCGCTGAAGAAGGGGCCTCAGGTCTTCCGCTACGCCGCGCCCGTCATCCTCTTCGTCACCGCGGTGGTTGCGTTCGTGTCCGCTCACCCCGAGCGCTTCGGACTCGCGCGATGACCGCTCCCCTCCCCTTCACCAGCGTCTGTGTCTTCTGCGGCTCGCGCCCCGGCGCGCGCCCCGCCTTCATGGAGGCCGCGCGTGCCTTCGGCGCGGAGCTCGCGCGGCGCGGGCTCACGCTGGTGTACGGCGGCGCCGGCATCGGGCTGATGGGCGCGGTGGCGGACGCGGTACTCGAGGGCGGCGGGCGCGTGGTGGGCGTGCTGCCGCGGGGGCTCGAGAAGCGGGAGATCGCCCACAAGGTCCTCACCGAGCTGCACGTGGTGGACTCCATGCACGCGCGCAAGGCGCTGATGGCCGAGCGCGCCGGCGCCTTCGTGGCGCTGCCCGGCGGCTACGGCACCTTCGACGAGCTCTTCGAGATCCTCACCTGGGCGCAGCTCGGCCTGCACCACAAGCCGGTGGGCCTGCTGGACGTCGAGGGCTTCTGGCAGCCCCTGCGCGCGCTCGCCCAGCGCGCCGCGGACGACGGCTTCCTCGCCCGGGAGCAGGCGCGTGCGCTGCTCGTGGAGTCCTCGCCCGCCGCGCTGCTGGACCGGCTGCAGGAGGGCGCGGCGCGCATCCCACCGAGCGCGAGCCCGCCGCCGGCGCCTAGCGTGAAGCCCTAGGCTACTGCGCGTCCACCTGCAGCTCGAGCTGCCCCAGCGTGGAGGCGACCCGCAGCGTGACCTTCCCGGTGCCCTCGGGGATGACGGGGGTGCCGTTGGAGAACTGCCGCGGGAAGCGCAGCCAGTACCCCACCCAGAAGTCGCCCGCGTACGGATAGTAGGCGCGCATGGGCAGGTTCGCGCGCCCGATGCGCCGGATCTGGATGGGCGTCACCTCGCCCGCGGGGGTGAGCAGCGTGAGGCGCCACACGGACTTCCCCGTGCCCTTGTCGAAGTCGTCCATGCGCGGGTCGTTCACGTGCGCCGCGAAGAAGAACTCGTGCGCCGCGGCGGCCTGGGCCTGCTCGTTCGCGAGCAGCGCCTGCACCTTTTCGGGGGGCAGCAGCTCGAAGGCCGCCTGGCGGCGCACGCGCGCCTCGCGGTACGCGGGCGCCTGGAAGGTGGCGCCGGCGAAGGCGCGCGTGTCGAAGAGGGCGTAGATCTCCCCCCGCGCGCTGTAGCGCTCGAGCACCTTGGTGTACGCGCGCTCGGCGTCCAGGTCGCGCAGCGTGGGCGCGGGGTCGCCGACGATGGGCGGAACCTTGGCACAGGCGGCCAGCGCGAGCAGCGCCAGCGCGAGGCGGGGCAGCCCCTTCACGGGATGAAGTCCTTGCGGGTGAACAGCGTCGCGAGCTTGTGGCCCTGCGCCTCCACCGCCTCGCGCCCGCCCTCGAGCCGGTCCACCAGCGCGAAGGCGCCGAGCACCTGCAGCCCCTCCTGCTGGGCGCGCTCGATGGCCTTGAGCGTGGAGGCGCCCGTGGTGACCACGTCCTCGAGGATGGCCACCGGAGCGCCCTTGCGCAGCGCGCTCATGCCCTCGATCCACTGCCCCGTGCCGTGGCCCTTGGGCTCCTTGCGCACGATGAAGGCCGGCAGCGGGTGGCCCGCGAGGTAGCTGGTGAGGCTCACCGCGGAGGCGAGCGGATCCGCGCCCAGCGTGAGCCCACCCACGCCCTCGGCGGTGGGAGCGCCCGCGCGCACGGCCTCGAGCAGCAGCCGCCCGATGAGGAAGTGCCCCTCGGCGAGCAGCGCGGTGCGCTTGCAGTCGATGTAGAAGTCCGACTCCTTGCCGGACGAGAGCACCACCTTGCGCCGCTCGAAGGACTTCTCGGTGAGCAGCTCCAGCAGGCGGGCGCGGTCGCGCATCAGGGGCGAGGCCATGGGCAGGGTGTCCTAGAGGTTCTCGAGGTAGGCGACGAGCTCGGCCGAGTAGCGCAGCTGCATCAGCAGCTCCGCGCGGCGCGACTCGTCCAGCGCGGCGAACACGTCCGCGAGCAGGGAGAGGTCCTGGTTCAGGGCGCCCAGGCGCTGCGCCACGTCCGCGGCGAGCTCGTCCGCGTCGATCTCCTCTTCCACGCCCTCGGGCGCGAGCGAGCTCTCGGTGGCGAGCGCCTTCTCGAACATGTCGCGCGCGGCGGCCGACAGCCGCCCCTCGGCGTCCAGGCGGTCGCGCAGCTCGGTGAGCTCGTCCGCCGAGACCGGCGCCGCGTGCACCGCGGCCGCCACCGCCATCAGCAGCGCGTCCTCGTCCGAGAGGTCCGTGTGCAGGCGCGCGAGCACCACGTCGCGCTGCAGGAAGCGCAGCGCCGCCACGCGCCGGAAGCCGCAGATGAGCTGGTAGCGGCCCTCGCCCACCTGGCGCACGTCCACGGGGAAGAGCTGGCCCAGCCGCGCGATGTCCGTGGCGAGCCCCGAGAGGTCCCCCTCCGGGCGCACCCGGAAGGTCGCGTCCTCCTCGATGCTCGCGAGCGACAGCGCCGCGGGCGCCACGTGGCCCCGGCGGCGCGCCTCCACCGCGGGGAGGCCCGTGCGCGCAGGCGGGCGCGGGGGCGCGGGCGGAGCAGCCGGCTCCGTGTCCGCGGCGCCCGGCGCCTCGCTCAGGCTCTCGCCCAGGGTGTCACCGAGGGTCTCACCAAGGGTCTCCTCCGTGTCCGCGTCCGGGCCCACCTCGAGCACGTCCACCTGCCGCGAGGTGACCTCCCCCGGAGCCTCGAGCTCGGCCTCGCCGCGCGGCGTCTCGTCCGGAAAGATCCCGGTGCGGCTCGCCTCCTCCGCGAGCACATCGCCCTGAGGCGCTTCGCCCTGGGAGGCCTCCGCCGGAGCAGACGCCTCCGCGGGCGCCGCATCCTGCGCCGTGGGCAGCGCCTCGTCTCCGTCCACCTTCGAATCCCCGTGCATCGGATCCCCTGGCTGGGCAAGGCGCCGCGCCCCCGGAAGGGCGCGGCATCCGCTCGCCCTAGCGTCCCTTCTTCTTCAGGACGACCTTCTTCTTGGCACCGGCCGCCACCGTCGGCGGCACCGGCGCGGCGCGCGTGTCCGCAGCCGTCTTGGCGGCGGGCGGAGGCGGCGGCGGCAGCGGCTTGGCGCCCGCAGGCCGGGCACCGGCCGGGGTCGCACCGGCGGCAACGCGCGGCGCCGCAGTGGCGGTACCGGGCGCGGGCGGGCGCGGAGGCGCCGGCGGGGCCGTGGGCCGTGCGACCGGCGCGGGGGCCGCGCGCACCGTGGGGCGGGCCACCGGGGGACGCGCCACCGGCACGCGACCCGGCTCCACCTCGCCCATGTCCACGCGGCCGCGGAAGCTCGCGCCGTCCACGATGATCACGCGCGGGGCGCGGATGTCGCCCACCATGCGGCCCTCGCGGGTGAGCTCCACGCTCTCGGTGGCGTTGATGTTGCCGACCACCACGCCGCTCACGATGGCGTTCTTCACCGCCACGTTCGCCTTCACCACGCCGGAGGGCTCCACGATGAGCGTGTGGCTCAGCGTGACCTCACCCTCGACGCGGCCGCGGACCGTGAGGTCCTCGTCACCGGTCAGCCGACCGCTGATGAGGATGGAGGGCCCCACCACGGTGTTGTTGCTCGCTCCTGCCAGATCCTTGGTCGCCATGCGTCAGCGGCCCTTCTGGTCCATGTCGACGTTGCCCTTGAACGAGGCCCCGTCGGCGATGAGGATGCGCGGCGCCTTGATGTCGCCCACGACGCGGCAGTCGCTCTTGAGCTCGACCTTGTCGCTCGCGGCGATGTTGCCCGTCACGCGGCCGGCGATCTCCACGTTCTGCGTGTCGATGTCCGCCTCGACCACGCCGCTACCCTCGACGTAGAGGCTCTCCTTGAGGGAGATCTTCCCCTTGACCGTGCCCTGGATGACCAGGTCCTCGTCGCCGGAGATCTCCCCGTCGATGACGATGCTCGAGCCAATGACCGTGTTCGCCATGAGTGCCTTCCACTCCTCGTGAAGCGTGGTGGGGGATGCGTGCGCTTGCGGGTGACTGCGCCTAGATGTCGTCGGGCAGCTTCACGTCCATCTCGATGGACCCGTTGAAGACTGCCCCGTCTTCGATGACCACGCGCGGCGCCTTGATGTCACCGGCGACCTTCGCGCTGGTGTTGATCGCCACGCGGGTGGAGGCGTCGATGTTGCCGCTCGCCTCGCCGTTGATGGTGAGCTCCTCGGCGCGGATGTCCGCCTGCACGCGTCCGGTGCCCTCGATGGTCAGGTGGTTCTTCAGGGCGATCTGCCCCTCCACCCGTCCCTCGATGACCAGGTCCCCACCGCCGGTGAGGTTGCCCTTGATGACGATGCCCTTGCCGATGATGTTGATCTGATCGCCCTGTGCCATGCGGTGTGTCCCTCGGAGCGCCGCTCGTCGTCAGTGTGGGTGCCGGTGCCGTTTCATCGCGCCGCCGCCGGGCGGCGCAAGCTACGTCAGAGATGCCTGGAGATCCAGCCGGAGATGTCCCGGAACACCTCGTCCCGGCCCACCTCGTTCAGGGGCTCATGTCGCATGCCGGGGTACTCCTTGTAGGTCTTGTCGGCAGAGGCGACGGACTCGAAGAAGGCGCGCGAGGCCACCGTGGACGCCACCCCGTCCTTCTCCCCGCAGAAGAGGAACAGGGGCACCTTCACCGAGGGGCCCGACGCGAGGGTCTGGACCTGGGCGCGCGAGGACTGGGTGAACCAGCCGGGCGTCGCGATGTCCAGGTAGAGCGGGTCCGAGAGGGTGGCTGCCTGGATGGCCTCGTCCCGCGTGAGGTCCGCCGCCTTGAGCCCGCTCTTGATGGGCAGCCAGGGCAGCACGGTGCCGACGACCCGCGCCGCCGCGACCTTCAGCGCGGGCGGCGAGAGCGCGAGCTGCAGGTAGGGCGCCGAGAGCACCAGCCCGCTCAGGCCCTGCACGTCCCGGCTCAGCCACTGCAGCGCCATCAGCCCGCCGTGGCTGTGGCCGAGCAGGAAGGTCTTCTGCGCCCCGGCCGAGCGCCGCACCCGGGCCCAGAAGACCTCCAGGTCGTCCACGAAGTCCTGCCAGCGCTCCGCATGGCCGCGCCGCCCGTCCGCCCGGCCGTGGCCGCGGTAGTCGAAGCTGTGCACCGCGAAGCCGTCCGCCACCAGCGCCTCGATGGCCGGCCGGTAGCGCCCCGAGTGGTCGCCGTAGCCGTGCACGAGCGCCACGTGCGCCCGGGGTGCCTCGGGGACGTCCAACACCCAGAAGAGCCGGAGGTTGTCCTTCGCGTTGAAGAAGCCCTCGTCGTGGTGCGGCATAGGCGTGTCACCTTAGTCAGCCGGCGCGCGGGAGGACAGCATCTTGAGCTTCTGCTCGAGCGCCGCGCGCTCCGGGACAGGCTCGCCTGCCTCCGGCTCGAGCACCGCGAGCGCCTCCAGCGCGCGGCGGTACGCCCCGGCGGCCTCGGTGTGCCGCCCCGCGGCCCGCAGCGCATCTCCCAGGTGCTCGTACACCCCGGGCTCCACCGGGCCGAGCGCCACCGCGCGGGCGAGCAGCTCGGCCGCCCGGGCGGGCTCCCCGCGCTGCGCGAGCAGCGTGCCCAGCAGCCCCAGGCCGGGACCGTGCTTCGGGTGGGCCTTCAGCAGGCGCCCCAGCGTCTGCTCCGCCTCGCTCCCCCTCCCCGCCCCGGCCTGCACCCGCGCGAGCGCGTAGAGCAGGCGCTCGTCCGAGGGCGAGCGGGCGAGCGCCGCGTCGAGCAGCTGGGTGGCCTCCTGGGGAGCGCCGCGCCGGGCGCGGACCTGGGCCAGCGTCACGTACAGCTCGCTGCCGGGCGACCGGGCAATCGCCTCGCGAAGCGCATCCTCCGCCGCCTCGCCCTGCCCGCTGCGCTCGAGCGCCTGCGCGAGGGCCCGGGCGCGCTCGGGGTCCTCCGGATGGGCCGCGAGCGCCTCCCGCAGCAGCGCGATCGCGGCCGGGTGCTCGCCGAGCAGCGAGAGGCAGCGGGCCCGGCGCAGGCGCGCGTCCTCGAAGAGGCTCTCGCCGTCCTCCGCACCTGGAGGCGCGACCGCGGCATAGGCCGCCGCCGCGCTGGACAGCTCCCTCCGTTGCTCGTGGATGCGGCCGGCGAAGTAGGCCACCCGCGCATCCCCCACCCCGCCCGCGCGCGCCGCGTCCAGCAGCCGCGCCGCGGGCGCGACCGCGTGCGCGCCCACCAGCGCGGAGGCCGCCTGCAGCGCCCACTGCGAGGCCCCGTCGAGCGCGAGCAGTCGCTCCAGCAGCGCAAGCCCCTCGGGCTCGCGCCCCTGGCGAACGGCGAGGAGCCCTGCGGAGAGCAGCGCCTCGCCGGACTCCGGCGCCTGCGCGAGCGCGCGCGCATAGGCCTCGGCGGCGGCGTCCCGCTGCCCCAGCGCCTCCCGGGCTGCGCCCAGGGCCCGCCACGCCTCGGCGTCCCCGGGGGTGCGCGCGAGCGTCCGCTCCAGCAGCGGGGCCGCGCGCGCGGCATCCCCGCGCCCGGCGAGCGCGAGGCCCAGGCGCCGCGAGGCCCGGGCGTCGCCGGGACGCACCGCCTCCAGCGCCTCCACCGCCGCGACTGCGCGCTCGGCCGCGCCCGCGTCGAGGCAGGCCTGGGCCAGCGCCAGGTAGGCCGCGGGCTCGCGCGGCCGGAGGGCCAGGGCGCGCCGCAGCTCACGCTCCGCCGCCGCGGGGCGCCCCGCCTCCAGCAGCACCCGCCCGAGCAGCACGCGGGCCTCGTAGTCGCCGGGGGAGTGCGCGAGCACCGTGCGCAGCTCGCGCTCCGCTGCGCCGCGCTGGCCCAGCCGCGCGTAGGCCTCGGCAAGCCGCGTGCGCAGCAGCGCGCTGCCGTCGTCGCTGGCGAGCGCCTCTCGCAGCGCCTCCACGCTCCCCGGCACGTCGCCCGCGTGCGCGCGCAGCCGCGCCTCGAGGAACTGGGCGTAGCTCGACGCGGAGGCAGACTCGTCCTCCAGCGCCGCCGCCTCCATCGCCTCGCGCATCGCCGCCTCGTCCACGCCGAGGGGCGGGCGCGGCGCCGAAGCGCCGGCGAGCAGCGGCGCCAGCGCCAGCAGGGCGAGGGCGCGCAATGGGCGGTGGCGGAAGGGAGCGCTCACGGCGCCCCGCAGTGTAGCGCGGCGCCGGAGCGCCTGCGGGAGGCGCTGATGTAGGTACGGGTGTCGGTGTTCAGGCGCGGGGCGGCAGCGCGCCGAGCCGCTCGAGCAGCCGCTCCACCGGCTCCGCGTCCTGGGTGAGGTCGCGCACCGCGCTCTGGTACGCGAGCCCCGTCGCAGCCTTCAGGTCCGGCAGCAGCCGCTCGATGACGGCGCGGGCGGCGGGCTCGGCGCACTCGGGCAGCACCACGGTGAAGATGCCGGAGCCCAGGTGCGCGAGGATGTCCGGCACCCGCAGCCGCAGGCGCAGCACGTCCCCGACGTTGCGCGGCACGTCGAAGAGGGGCCGCTCCGGGCGCAGCACCGCCACGCTCAGGGGCCGCTCGTAGCGGCGGCTGCGGGAGATCTCCTCCTCGAGCCGCACCAGCAGCCCCGGGTGATCCAGCAGCCCGGTCACCGGATCGCTGCCGGGGCTGCGCCGGCCCGCGCCGAGCATGCCCAGGCCCGCGCCGCGCGACGTCCCCGGCTGCTGCAGGGCCCGCTCGGTGCGCGCGAGCAGCTCCAGCGCCTGGAAGGGCTTGGCCAGGTAGTCCACCGCGCCGAGGTTCAGCGCCCGCACCTTCTCCACCACGCCCTGGTGCGCCGAGAGCAGGATGACCGGGATGTCCGCCGTGTCCGAGGAGGACTTGAGCGCCACGGCGCAGTCCAGGCCGTCCAGCTTGGGCAGGAACACGTCCATCACCACCAGGTCCGGGTGCAGGGCGCGCGCCTTGGCGAGCCCCTCCTGACCGTCTCGCGCGAGCTCCACGCGGTAGCGCGCGCGCAGCACCTCGGAGAGCTGCGCGGCCACCTCCGGCTCGTCCTCGATGACCAGCACGCGCGCCTGCTCCACGGCGGGCACGGGCGGGAGCGCGGCGGTGGGCAGCGCGCGCTGCGCCTGCTGCGCGAGCGGCAGCGTGAAGACGAACGCACAGCCGCCCTCGGGAGGCGTCTCGGCCCAGATCTCCCCGCCGTGCAGCTCCACGAACTCCTTGCAGATGGCGAGCCCCAGGCCCGTGCCGCCGGGGCCGTGGCGGTAGCGGTCGAAGACCAGGTGCAGCTGCTCGGCGGGGATGCCGCGCCCGTCGTCCTGCACCACCACCCGGGCCGCGTCTCCGTCCGGCCGCTTGAGGCGCTGCGCGCGCACCTGCACGGTGCCCGCGGCGGCCGCGTGGTGGATGGCGTTGGTGACGAGGTTCTGCAGCACCTCGTGCAGCTTCGTGGGGTCGCCGATCGCCATCAGCGTCTCGCTGCAGTCGGCGCGCAGGCGCACCTGCCGCTCGGCGGCGAGGATCTCCAGCTCCGCGGTGGACTCCGCGCACAGCTGCGCCACGTCCAGCAGCCGCGGCTCGAGCGAGAGCCGCACCGCCTCGCCCTTGCCCTTCTCCAGCAGCGACTCCACCAGCTCGAGGATCTTGCGCCCCTGGCGCACCATCGCCTCGGTGCTCGCCTGCTGCTGCGGCGGGAGCTCCTCGTCCAGCAGCAGCCGCCCGTGGCCGAGCAGGATCTGCAGCGGCGCACGCAGGTCGTGGCTGCAGACGGCGATGAGCTCGTCCTTGAAGCGGTTGAGCTCCTTGAGGCGGCGGTTCGCCTCGCTCAGCTCGCGGTAGCGGTCCACGTACGCGGACTCGAGGTCCTCGTGCTTGCGCCGCAGCGCCGTGTGCAGCTGCGCGTTGCGGATGGAGTTGGCCAGGGCCGCGGCCACCGCGCGCGCGAACTCCTGGTCCTCGCGGTCAAAGGAGCTCTCCGCGCGGCTCATGCGCAGGAACAGCGCGCCCACCAGGTCGTCCTGGCTGATGAGCGGCTGCACCAGGATGGAGCGCACGCCCAGGGGGGTGATGGCGTCGCGCACCTCGGACATCAGCGGGTCGCGCGTGGCGTCCTCCACGTGCACCGGCTGCCGCGTCTCCAGCGCACGGCGCAGCTCCGGGTAGCGCGCGAGGTCCAGGTCGAGCGCCCCCAGCTGCGGCGCCTCGCGGGTCGCCACCACGCTGGCCACCCGCGGCTGGGTCGCCTCCACCAGCACCACCGAGCAGCGGTCCGTGGAGATGACGCGGCCCACCTTCTCCACCGCGATGCGCAGGATCTCCTCGAGCTGCAGCGAGCTGGTGGCCGCCTGGGTGATCTCCAGCAGCATCTCCATCCGCAGCCGCGAGCGCTCGTCGCGCGCGACGAGGCGGCGCGCGCGCAGCGCGGACTCGAGGCGCAGGGAGAGCTCGTCGAGGCTGTGGAC
This sequence comes from Aggregicoccus sp. 17bor-14, assembly GCF_009659535.1. NCBI lineage: Bacteria > Pseudomonadati > Myxococcota > Myxococcia > Myxococcales > Myxococcaceae > Aggregicoccus > Aggregicoccus sp. 17bor-14. The sequence continues at coordinate 67,028 of NZ_VJZZ01000015.1, read as the reverse complement.
CCAGTCGTCCACGCCCAGCTTGCGCAGCGCGCTCGCGCGCGGCCGCGTGCCGTCCGCGAGGACGGGAAGCCCCTGCAGCTGCGCGTCCTGGCGGATGAAGCTCAGCGCCTCGGCGGCGTGGCGGCCGCTCGTGGAGAGCAGGATCGCCTCGGGCTGCAGCGTCTGCGCCACGCTGCGCAGCGCCTCGGCGCTGTCCGCCACCGCGGCCTGGAAGCCGCTGAAGGACAGCCGCTCGAGCAGCGCGTCGCAGGCCTCGCTCGCCCCCACGACCAGCACCCGGCCTCGGGCCGGAGAAGGCGGGGCGCTGCGCGCGACGACCTTGGCGCTCATGCGCCCTCCCGGACTGCAATGTCCTGGCGCCCAGAGGAACTGCGTGCGCCGTGTGCAGAAAAACCCATACCAGACGGACATCATGCCTGGTCAAAGCGGGCGAAGCCAGAGAGGTCCAGATTTCTACGGCCGGGCAGGCGGGCTGACCACGGCCTGACCCTTCTCTGCGACCAGGAGCGCCTCGACATTGCCCGCCGGGCCCGGGACGGTGGAGTCCATCAGGCCGCGCACGCCGAGGCCCTGCTCGCGCACGAAGGCGGTGACGGCGTCGATGGCCTCCTGGCGCGCCTGCGCATCGCGCACCACGCCGCCCTTGCCGAGGCGGTCGCGGCCCACCTCGAACTGCGGCTTCACCAGCGCCACCAGCAGGCCGCCGGGCTGCAGGAACGGCAGCACCGCGGGCAGCACCTGGGTGAGCGAGATGAAGCTCACGTCGATGACCACCACGCCCACCGGCTCGGGCAGGTCCTCCGCGGTGAGGTAGCGCGCGTTGACGCGCTCGCGCGAGCGCACCCGCGGGTCCACCCGCAGCTTCTCGTGCAGCTGGCCGTAGCCCACGTCGATGGCGTGCACGCGCACCGCCCCCTCCTGCAGGAGGCAGTCCGTGAAGCCGCCGGTGCTGGCGCCGATGTCCGCCGCCACCCGGCCGCGCACGTCCAGGCCGAAGTGGTCGAGGGCGCCCTTGAGCTTGAGCCCGCCGCGCGACACGTAGGGGAGCACCTCGCCCTTGAGCCTCAGCTCGCTCTCCGTGGCCACCAGCGCCCCCGGCTTGTCCACGCGCTGGTCACCCACGACCACCTGCCCGGCGAGGATGAGCGCCTGCGCCTTCGCGCGCGACTCGGCGAGCCCGCGCTCCACCACCAGCACGTCCAGCCGCTCCTTGCGCGCCTTCATCGGCCCTCCAGCGCCCGCGCGGCCGCCGCGAGCCCCGCTGCATCCAGCCCGTACGCCGTGCGCTGCACCCGCGCATCCCCGTGCGGCACGAAGGCGTCCGGCATGCCCACCAGCCGCACCCGCGGCCCCAGGCCCTCGGCGGCGTAGAGCTCCAGCACCGCGCTGCCGAGCCCGCCGCGCGTGCTCCCCTCCTCCGCCACCAGCACGCGCCCGCAGGCGGCCGCCTCGCGCAGCGCCGCCACGTCCAGGGGCGCGGCGAAGCGCGCATCCAGCACGCTCCAGGTGGGCTCCCCTGCCGCGGCCTCCAGCGCAGCGAGCCCCACGGGCCCCAGCGTCACCAGGGTGAGCGTGGGCTTCGCCGCACGCTTGAGCCAGCGCGCGCCCTCGACCGGGGGCACCGGCAGCGCGAGCCCGGGCGGCACGGGGGGCAGCGTGCCGCGGGGAAAGCGCAGCGCCGTGGGCCCGCTGCTCGCGAGCGCGTCGCGCAAGAGCCCCGGCAAGTCCTCTCCCACCACGGGCGCCGCCACGCGCATGCCCGGAAGGGGGCGCAGCATGCTCACGTCGTAGGCGCCCTGGTGCGTGGCGCCGTCCGCGCCCACCAGCCCCGCGCGATCCAGGCCGAACACCACCGGCAGCCCGGGGAGGCACACGTCGTGGATGACCTGGTCCAGCGCCCGCTGCAGGAAGGTCGAGTAGATGGCGCACACCGGCTTGAGGCCTGCCGCTGCGAGCCCCGCGCAGAAGGTGACGGCGTGCTGCTCGGCGATGCCCACGTCGTGCACGCGCGCGGGGTAGCGCTCCTTGAGCGCCACCAGCGCCGAGCCCTCGAGCATCGCGGGCGTCACCACGTGCACGAGTGGATCCTCCGCGAGCACGTCCTCCAGCGCCGCGGCGAAGGCCTCGCTGTAGGTGCGCTGGCCTCCGCGCGAGCGCACCAGCTTGCCGTCGCGCCACTCGTAGGGGCCCATGGCGTGGCCGCGCGTCTGCAGGTCTGCCTCGGCCGGCGGAAAGCCCCGCCCCTTCTGGGTGAGCGCGTGCACCACCACGGGGCGCGAGGAGCGGCGCGCCTCGCGAAGCGCCGGCACCAGCGCGGCGAGGTCGTGCCCGTCCACCGGCCCCAGGTAGGTGAAGCCCAGCGCCTCGAAGAAGGCGCGCGCCTCGTGGGTGCGCAGCAGCGCCGGGATGGCGCCCACGTTGGCCGAGATGGACATCTGGTTGTCGTTGAGCACCACCACGAGCGGCAGGCTCGCGCCGCCCGCGTTGTTCAGCCCCTCGAAGGTGAGCCCGCCGGTGAGCGCGCCGTCGCCCACGATTGCCACCGCGTGGCCTGCGCGCCCGCGCGCCCGCTTGCCCTCGAGGATGCCCAGCGCCGCGGACACCGCCGTGCACGCGTGCCCCGCGGCCACCGCGTCGTGGGGGCTCTCGCGCGGGTCGAGGAAGGGCGCGATGCCGCCCGCCTGCCGCAAGGTGCCCATGCGCTCGCGCCGCCCGCTCAGCAGCTTGTGCGCGTAGGCCTGGTGGCCCACGTCGAAGACGAGCGCGTCCTGCGGCGAGCTGAACACGCGGTGCAACGCGACGATCAGCTCCACCGCGCCGAGCGAGGCGCCCAGGTGGCCGCCCACCTTGCCGCAGACGGAGACGATCTCCTCGCGCAGCTCCTCGCACAGCCGCGGCAGCTCGGCCTCGGGCAGCGCCCGCACGTCCGCGGGCGTGGCCACGCGGGCGAGCACCCCGGTCACGAGCTGCGCTCCACTGCGTAGCGCGCAAGCGCGGCGAGCGGACCGTCACCCGGCTCCAGCGGCCGCACCGCCTCCACCGCCTCGGCCACCTTGCGCGCCGCGAGCTCGCGCGAGCCCTCGAGCCCCAGCACCGCGGGGAAGGTGAAGCGCCCCGCCGCCGCGTCCGCGCCCACCGGCTTTCCGAGCTCGGCCGCGCTGCCCGTCACGTCCAGCAGGTCGTCGGCAATCTGGAACGCGAGCCCCACCGCCTCGCCGTAGGTGTGCGCGCGCTCGAGCGCGCCGGCGTCTCCGCCCGCCGCGAGCACGCCCATGCGGCAGGCGGCCCGGATGAGCGCGCCCGTCTTCAAACGGTGCAGGCGGGTGAGGTAGCCGAGCTCGGCGGGGCGGTCCTCCGCGATGTCCAGCACCTGCCCGCCCACCATCCCCGCGGCCCCCGCGCCCTGCGCGAGCTCGCGGCAGAGGCCCGCGCGGCAGGGCTCCGCCCCCGCCGCCACCAGGCCCAGCGCCTCGGTGAGCAGCGCGTCGCCGGCCAGGATGGCCATCGCCTCGCCGTAGACCTTGTGGTTCGTGGGGCGGCCGCGGCGCAGGTCGTCGTCGTCCATGGCCGGCAGGTCGTCGTGCACGAGCGAGTAGGTGTGCACGTACTCGAGCGCGCACGCCGCGTCCTCCGCCGCGCGCCCGCCTGCGCCGCTGCTGCCGCCCACGGCCTCCGCGAAGGCGAGGCACAGCACCGGGCGCAGCCGCTTGCCACCGCCCAGCAGCGAGTAGCGCATCGCCTCGAGGAGGCGCGGCGGCACCGCGGGCGCGAGTGAATCCATGCGCGCCGCGAGCAGCGCCTCCACGCGCGCCGCCTGGCGGCGCAGGTAGGGTTCCAGGACGAAGTCGGACGTCATGTGGGGACTCAGGGGAGAATCAGGGGGCCCGGCCGGGGCTGGGCGCGGAGCCAGAGCCGGGAACCAGCGTACGGATGCGCGTGATCAGCGCATCGAGGTCCAGCGGCTTCACGAAGTAGTCGGAGGCGCCCACCTCCTTGCCGCGCTGCAGGTCTTCCGGGCTCGAGCGCCCGCTCACGAAGATGACCGGGATGTCCCGGAAGCCCTCGTTCTTCTTCACCGCGCGGCACAGCTCGAAGCCGTCGATCCAGGACATGTTCACGTCCAGCAGGATGACGTCCGGGCGGTTGAGCTGCAGCGAGGCGATGAGGCGCAGCCCGTTGGCCGCCGCCGTCACCTCGAAGCCCTCGCCCTCGAGCGCGACCGCGAGCAGCTCCCGCGTGTCGCGGTCATCGTCGACAATGGTGACCTTGAGCTTTCCCATGGCGCTCACGAGGGGGCTAGAAGGGCACGTCCTCGTCCGCGGAGGGAGGCCCCTTGCGCGGGGCAGCCGGCAGGGTGGGCGGCTTCACGCCCGTCTGCAGCCGCACGGCCGTGTCCTTGCCGTCCTCGCTCAGCAGCAGCTCGATGCGCTGCTCGGCGGCATTGAGCAGGCTCTCGCCGCGGCGCACCAGCTTGATGCCCTCCTCGAAGGCCTTGAGCGAGTCCTCCAGCGAGAGCGTGCCGGCTTCCAGCTGCGCCACCACCCCCTCGAGCCGGCCCACCACGTCCCCGTACTGCTCGGGCGGGGCGCTGCCCGGCTCCTTGCCGTCCTTCGCCGTGTCCTTCGCGCTGTCCTTGGCCACGATGTGCTTGCCGCCTTCGAGAAGAGAGAGAGCTTGGGCCCTCTATAGAGGACGGCGCGCTGGCTTGCACCCCCCTTTGTCCCGGGGAGCAGGGGTCAACAGTCGCCCGGCCCACTCAGCGCCGTCACCGTGGCCTCGATCTCCTCGCAGGCCCCCAGCGTGCGGGCCCCGCCGTTGGCGAACTTCACCCCCAGCGCGTCCCCCACCTGCACGTCCGCCATGCTGCGCACCACCCGGCCGTCCGCCTTGCGGAAGGCCACCGCGTAGCCGCGCGACATCACCTTGAGCGGGCTCATCGCGTCCAGCCGGGCCGCGAGCCGCTGGAAGTGCGCCTGGGCCTGCCCCTGGGCGAGCCGCTCGCCAGCAAGCAGGCGAGCGCGCCGGTCCAGCAGGGCCGTGCGCTGGGCGGCCACGAGCGCCGCGGGCGAGGCGCGCTCGAGCCGGAGGCGGTCCCCCGTGAGCTGCGCGCGCTGGGCGCTGAGCTGCGCGCGCAGGGCCTCGGTGAGCCGCGCATGCAGCTTGAGCAGGCGCTGGCGCTGCTCGGCGAGCCGCGCCTGGGGCGCCGCGCGCTGCAGCCGCTCGTCCAGCGCCTGCAGCCCCGCGCGCCGCTGGCGCAGGGAGGGGCGCAGCACCCGCATCGCGCGCTCGAGCTGCTCGGAGAGGTGCAGCCGCTGCTGCCCGAGCTGCCGCCGCGGGTCCACGAGCCGCCCCGACTGCGCGCTCAGCCCCCCGCGCAGCTCCAGCACCCGCCGCGTCGCCGCCTGGCGCAGCCGCGCCTCCTGCGTCGCGAGCGTGAACTGCAGGTCCGCGAGCACCGGCGCGAGCCGCTCGGCCGCCGCGCTCGGCGTGGGCGCGCGCAGGTCCGCGACGAAGTCCGCGATGGTGAAGTCGATCTCGTGGCCGATGGCGCTCACCACCGGCACGGGGCTCGCGTGGATGGCGCGCGCCACGCGCTCCTCGTTGAAGGTCCAGAGGTCCTCCACCGAGCCACCGCCGCGCGTCACCACGATCACGTCCACGTCCGTGCGGGCGAGCCGCTCGATGCCGCGCGCCACCTCCTCGGCGCTCCCCTCCCCCTGCACGCGCGCGTCGCACACCAGCACCGGCAGGCGCGGGTGGCGCGAGTGCAGCACGCGCAGGAAGTCCTGCAGCGCCGCGCCCGTGCGGCTCGTCACCACGCCGATGCGCCGGGGCAGGAAGGGCACGGGCCTGGGCGGCCGGATGCGCCGGTCGCCGATGAGCCCCTCGGCCGCGAGCCGCTCCTTGAGCTGCTCGAAGGCGAGCGCGAGCGCCCCCTCCCCCTCCGGCTCCAGCCGGCTCACGATGAGGCTGTAGCGCCCCTGGGGCTCGTAGAGGTCCACGCTCCCCTCGGCGACCACCGCGAGCCCGTCGCGCAGCGCGAAGCGCAGGCGCGCCGCCTGCGAGGCCCACAGCTTCGCGTCGATGGAGGCGCCCGCGTCCTTCATCGTGAAGTACAGGTGCCCGCGCGCGTTCGCACCGCGGAAGCTCGAGACCTCGCCGCGCACGATGACGCGCGTGTACTTCGTCTCCAGCGTGTTCTTGATCTGCCGGGTGAGCTCGCCCACCGTGAGCACGGTGCGCGCGGCCTTGGCGGCGCCGTTGGGCGCGCTCGCGGCGGGGCTGCCCGCGAGCGGCGCGAGGGGCTGGGAAACCTCCTGAGCAGGGGCGGGAGCGGGAGGCGGCGCCGGCGCACGCTCGGCCGCAGGGCGCACGGCCCCCGCGCGGGTGGGAGGGGCGCTCTTCGGCAGAGCGGTGCCGAAGAGGTCGGCCTGCTGGAGCGGGGACTGGGGCGGCGCCTCGGGGGCGCCCTTGCGCTTCGTCATCGGGAGAGCTTGTCCACCCAGCCCTTGGCCTTCTCGTAGGTCTCGTCGCCAGGTGCCGTCATCTGCATCACCTCGCGAAAGCGCGGGAGCGCCTCGTCCGGGCTGGTGTCCTTGAGGGAGTAGGCGGAGAGATACAGGTCCTTGGCCCGCGTGCGAAGCTCCGTGAGCAGGTTCGAGGCGCCCGCGTGTCCGGGATCCGCCTGCAGGGTGCGCCGCGCGTACTCGCCCGCCTTGCCCCACTGCCCGCTCGCCTTCGCCGCCGAGGCGCTCTTGTAGAAGATGCTCGCCGCGCGCGTACCCGCAGTGCGGGCCATCTTGCTCGCCCGGCCGTCCGTGATCTCCCGGTCCAGCGCGAGCAGGCGTGCGAGCCCCTTCGCGTCCAGGTCCTCGAGCTTGCGGTACAGGCCCCCGAACTCGCTCATCTGCCCGAGCAGCGCCTTGCAGCGCGGGGCGCGCCCCACGCAGGCGTTGGCCAGGGCGGCAGCGCCGGTGAGATCCCCATCGATGAAGCGCGCCACCGCGGGCTCCCACGGCCTGGGCGCGGCGCCCTGCGCGGAGGGCGGCGGCGCATCGCGCAGGCGGATGGCCTGCGCGGCCTGCTCGTCCAGCAGCTTCGCGTCGCGCTGGTCGGGGAAGGCCACGAGCACGTCCGCCGTGACGGCCTTCGCCGCGTCCAGCTCGCGCGCGTCCAGCAGGCGCTTCGCCTCCAGCACCCGCTGCCCGGAGAGCGTGAGCAGCTGGGCGCGCAGCGCGCGCACCGCGTCGTACTGGGTGGTGTCCGGCGTCACCTGCGCGAGCGCCATGGCGGCAGGGCCCAGCGCGCTCTTGGCGAGCGCGCCCCGCGCCTCCTCGAGGTGCGCCTGGTTGGGGACCTCCTTCGCCGCGCGCTCCAGGTAGTCCTGCACGCCGGGGTAGTCCGGCCGGGCGGCGGCGAGCGTGTCCAGGCGCGCCTTGGCCTCGGCCCACTTCCCCTCGCGCACCAGGTTCTTGCTCTCCTGGAACAGCGCGCCGAGCCGCGCCCGCTGCGCCGCGGCCACCCGCGCGCTCTCCTGCGCGTGGCGCGCGTCCGCATCCAGCTTCGCCTTGAGCCCGATGAGCAGCAGCATCAGGACCGCGAACGCGCCGCCCGCGATCATCAGGCGCTTCTTGCGCAGCGCCTGCGCCTCCGGAGCGCTCGCCGCGGCCGCCCGGCTCGCCCGGGCGCTGCGCACGCGGGGGCCGGGGCGCGCGGGCCCCCCGCCCGCGTCCGCCATCGGCACCGCGTGCACCGTGACGGGCGCAGGCACCGGCAGCCGCGCCGGCAGCGTCATCAGGGTGGTGGCCTGCCCGCCGTCCTCGAAGCGCAGCTCGGAGTCACCCAGGGTGAGCGTGTCGCCGCTCGCGAGCGGGCGCTCCTCCTCGACCGGCTCGCCGTTGACCAGCGTGCCGTTGCCCGAGCCCAGGTCGCTCACCGCCCAGCCGCCGCCCACCCGCCGCAACAGCGCGTGCTTGCGCGACACCGAGCTGTCGGGAATCGCCACCGGGTTGTCCACGGCGCGGCCCACCACCACCTCGTCCAGCTCCGGCAGCTGCAGCTCCTCGCCCGCGCGCGGTCCCGCGGTGAAGCACAGGCGCGCGCTGGAGGGCGGCGCCTCGGGCAGCTGCACGATGGCGGTGTTCGGCTCGGTGCGCGCGAGACGCTCCGCCTCGGGCGGGAGCGTGCGCGCCCCGCGGCGCACGGGCGGCGTTCCGGTGGACATCGCGAGACCCCTTCCAACCCGGCCGCCGCGCTACAGCGCGTACCGGTTTCGCTGTTCGAGTGCGAGAGTGTGGCAGCGATGCTCGGTCGTAGGGAAGTGCCGCAGCACGTCCTCGAAGGCCTCGCGCACCGCCTTCGCGTCCCGGTACTGCACCCCTCGCTGGAATTCCAGCATCAGCCGCGCGCACTCCCGGTCCAGGTCGGCGCTCACCTGGGCGAGCGCGTAGCGCACGTCCCGGTACAGCTCGGGGCGCTCGTCCAGGGCCTCGAGCGTCACCCACGCGAAGCGGTAGTTCTTCCAGGCGCGAAAGAGGTTCTCGCTCCCCGCCGCGCGCTGCACGTCGTAGGCGCGCGCCTTGGCCACCGACTCGCGCGCGCTCGCGAGCAGCTCCGCGGGCGGCAGCTCGGGCACGGGGATGATCTCCACCCGCAGCCCCTCGATGCGCCAGGGCTCGTGGCCCGGCGGGTTCTTCACGTTGTCGAAGATGAGCTGGTTGCGCGCGTTGCGGTGCAGCGCCGAGGGCGGGAGCACCAGCTCCAGCTCGCGCTCGGAGGCGCCGCCCGCGTCCGGCGGGACCCAGCCCTGGTCGATGCCGTTGACGCTGACGCTCACCTCGTCCTTCGAGATGCCGCTCGCCTGGTAGCGCAGCAGCGCCACGGCGCGCGTGGGCGCGGTGAACTCGAAGGTGAACACCTTCATGTCCGGCCGCTCCCACGTCACCCCGTCCCCGAGGCCGAAGGAGCCGCGCAGGGGCGTGGCCGTGAGCTGCGTGGGCTCGGGGCCGAGCTCCTCTCGCGCGGCGCTGCGCGGCTGGAACAGCGCCACCAGCGTTCCCGCCATGGCGAGCAGCGCGGCGAGCGCGAGCGCACCCGCGACCGACTTGCCCCGGCGATCCAACCCCTCCCACGCGAGGCGCAGCTGCCCGCCCAGGGTGCCGCTCACCGCACGGCGCCGGCGGGCGCGCTCGGCGGCGGTGGGAGCTGTCTCAAGCGGTGCCTCGGTGCGTGCCGCCGCCCCGGCAGGCAGCTTCGCACCGGGGCGCGGCGTCACGGTCTCCAGCGCCGCGGCGCGGGCAGGCGCGCGCGGGCGCACCTCGGCCGCGGCGAGGATGCGCGTGCTGTCCGCTGCGGCGTGGGAGAAGACCAGCTCCACGGGCCCCAGGCAGATGCAGTCGCCGTCCTCGAGCGCCTGCGGGCCCTCGAGCAGCACGCCGTTGAGCTCGGTGCCGTTCGCGCTGCCCACGTCCTCCACCAGCAGCGCTCCACCTTGCGCATAGATGCGCGCGTGGCGGCGCGACACCCCCGCGTCCGGCAGCACGAGCTCGTTCTCCGGCCCGCGTCCGATGCGCAGCTCGCCCTGCCCGAGCGCGAGCTCGCGCCCCGCCTGCTCCCCCTTCGAGATCCGCAGCGAGTAGCCCACGCGCGCCTACTCCATCTGCCCGAAGAGCATCTTGAACACGATGGGCCCGAACAGGACCATGAACACCGTGGGGAAGATGCACGCGATGAGCGGGAAGAGCATCTTGACCGGCGCCTCGCCCGCGAGCTTCTCGGCGCGCTGTGTGCGGTCGATGCGCATCTGGGTGGACTGGATGCGCAGCACCTTGCCCAGGCTGGTGCCCATCTTGTCCGCCTGGATGAGCGCGGTGACGAAGGTGGTGAGCGCGGGCAGGTCCACCCGGGCGATCATCGACTTGAGCGCCTCCTCGCGCGTCTTGCCCATCTTCAGCTGCTTGAGCACCAGCTGCAGCTCCTCCTTGAGCGGGCCGTCCTTGCCCTTCTCCACCACCTTCGCGAGCGCGCCGGTGAAGTCCAGGCCCGCCTCCACCGAGAGCGTGAGCAGGTCCAGGCTGTAGGGCAGCGCGCGCCCGATGAGCAGGTGGCGCTTCTTCACCTGATCGCTCACCCAGAGCAGCGGGTAGTAGGCGCCGAGCAGGAGGAAGAGCACGCTCCAGCCCAGGCTCTGCCCCACCCCGTTCACCAGGATGAGCCCGGCGAAGAGCCCCACCACCGCGGAGAGCTCCTGCAGCGCGAGGATGTCCTCGGGCTTGTAGGCCTGCGGGTCGCCGCCCTTCACCAGGCTGCGGCGCACGCGCGCCTCGTAGGCTGGCGTCATGAAGCGCCGGTTCACCACGCCCAGCTTGCGCACCAGCACCATGCCGGCGCCCTTCACGCCGCCCGAGGACTCCTCGCGCACCTCGGTGAGCAGGCGCCCCAGGTAGCTCTGGTACAGGCCGTGGCCCAGCAGGCTCACGGAGGCGGCCACCGCCACCGCCGCCGTGCCCAGCATCATGTTCGAGAGGATCTCCATCGCGCCGGCCCTGCCCCTAGATGTCGATGTTCACGATGCGCCGGATGATGAGGACCCCGAGGACCTCCATCACCGCCACCAGCGTCACCAGCACGTAGCCGAAGAGGTGCTCGAGCATCGGCTGCATCAGGTCCGGGCGCATGGCGTTGAGCACCAGCCCCAGCACCAGCGGCATCGCCGCCACGATCCACCCCTGCAGCTTTCCCTGGCTGGTGAGCGCGTCGATCTTCCCCTCGAGCCGGAAGCGCTCGCGGATGACGTTGGAGATGGTCTCGAACATCTCCGCCATGTTCCCGCCCAGCTGGCGCGAGATGTTCGTGGCCACCACCACCAGCTCCAGGTCGTCGCTGCCCACGCGCCGGCCCATGTTCATCAGCGCGTCCTCCATGGGGACGCCCAGCTTGATCTCCTTCACGAAGAGCCCGAACTCCTGGCCCAGCGGCGCGAGCGCCTCCTTCGACACCGTCTCGATGGCCTGGGGGAAGGTGAGCCCCGCCTTGAAGGCGTTCGCCATGGCCTGCAGCGCGTCCACCAGCTGCACGTTGAACTTCTTGATGCGCCGCTTGCGGTAGTGGCGCACCAGCAGCATCGGCAGGAAGAAGCCGAACACCGTGGCCACGATGCACAGCAGAGGATTGAAGAGCACGTAGCTCAGGATCCCCAGCAGGCACATGCACGCCACGTTGAGCGCGAGCATCTGGCGCGGGTCGATGAACAGGAACATGTCGCTCAAGTCGTTCATCGACTTGACGACGTAGCGCTCCTGGTACTGCTCGTACGCCTTCGCCAGCACGGTCGCGATGACCAGGCTAAAGAAGAAGACCGAGCCGGTGACGAGGAGGAGGACGAGTCCGGAGAGCATGGGGAGCGCGCTCGCGAGGGCGACGGGCTACGGCGCGCTGCGGCTTCCCACCGCGCTGTGCTCGCCCGAGCCCTTGATGATCTGGATGACCTCCTGGCGCCGCTGCTCGAGCACGCGCGTGCGCTCGCCCGAGAGCAGCGTGCTGATCGTCGCGCGGCCGCGCTCCTCGATCATGTCCACGTCGTCCTCGTTGCGCAGGCTCACCGTGAGGCTGCCGAGCTCCTGCGCGAGCGTGATGATCTCCGCCTCCTCGGGGATGACCAGCAGCGTGATGTTGTTGTAGTCGCGGTCCGCCTCGGGCAGCAGGTTCACGTTGGTGGTGCCGGTGATCTTCCCGGTAGCCAGCACGATGATGTTCTGCAGCAGCGTCACCGACACCGTGTCGTTGCTCTGCGGGTCGCGGAAGGTGCCGATGAGGTCCACGTGATCGTTGGGGCGGATCCACCCGCCCACCGAGGTCTTCGGGCTCGCATCGATGGTGATCGCGCGCCCCTTCTTCTGCACCTTGGTGCTGAGGCGCTCGCCACCCTTGTTGCTCGCGAACTGGCTCCACAAGAGCGGGTCGCCCGCCTGCAGCGGGACCAGCACCTTGCTGCCCTCCACGTAGCTCGCGGACTCCGGCTTCACCACGGACGAGGTCACGAACTGCTCGGGCACCTTGCGGTTGGCCATCATGTCCGCGGTCACCACGGTGCCCTGCGGGATGTCCTGCTTGGCCACCACCACCATCACCGGCGTCCAGCCCTTGCGCACCGCCGCTTCCTTCGTCTTCAGGGCCGTGTACGCGAGCACGCCCGCGAACAGGCCGAGCACGAGGGCGACGACGAGGGGGGTCTTACCCTTCAGCATGGCTCGAGTTCTCCAGAGGCGCGCCCGCAGGGACGAGGCGGGCAGTTGAGTCGATGAGACGACGATGCGGGGAGCGCTGCGCCGCGAGCGTGCTGCTCGATGCTAGCGAGCGCGCTTCGAGGGTGTCAAAGCGCGCGTCCCCATTCCATGAACGCCGTGCGTCTTGCCGCCCAGTTGCAATTGCAGCACTGCGGCATGCGCGCTGGAGCCGGGAAAACGGCCTCATGGCACCGCCGGGAGCACGGACGCGGGCTCGGAAGCGCGCGGCAGATCCGGGTTGAACAGCCCCTTGAGCACGAGCGCTCCATGCGTCTCCGGATCCATCAGGAGCGCAGGCTGTCCCCCGTCGGGCGCGAAGCCTGCGAGCCGCAGCTCGAAGGTGGCCCCGTCCGGGGACACCCAGACCAGCACTTCGCCCGGGACGAGGCCCTCGGGCACGGCGTCCGCAGCAGCGGTGACGCGCACCCGCGGCGGCTGCGCTCGCAGGAGACGGTCGCGCACGCGGTCCTCGCGCGCCGTGGCGCCCGCGAGCGCTCGCGCCCACGTGGCCTCGTCGCGGGCGACCTCGCCGTCCTTCTGGAGTGCGCCCACCATCGCGAGGTGCACGCGCCGCCCCACCTGCAGGAACGCGAGGTTCGCGCGCGCCTCCGAGCGCTCCAGCCCGGTGCCCGCGCCGCGCCCCTGTGCGGCCCACGCGAGCAGCAGCGCCGTGAGCACCGCGCCCGAGGCCCACAGCGGCGCGGAGCGGCCCCGCACGAGCCCCCCGAGCAGCCGCAGCGCGCCCGCCGCGGCGAGCAGCGCCCCCGCGAGCAGCGCGGCACTGGGCGGCGCGCCCGCGTGGAAGGGCTGCGAGAGCGCGTGCGCGAGGTGGCGCCACTCGGGCGCACTGCCCCAGAGCACGGGCGCCGCGAGCGCGAGGAAGACGAGCGCGTGGAGGACGCGCAGCGCGAGCGGCGAGGCCGCGGCGCGGGACGGGGAGGCGCTTCTCACGGGATGGGCAGGTTCAGCACGAACAGGTAGGAGTCGTAGTAGGTCTGGTAGCTGCGCAGGAACAGCTCGATGACGCTGCCCTTCACGTCGTCGGTCCACTCGATGCGCACCGAGGCGCCGAGCGCGAGCGCCATCACCAGGAACCAGGTGACGACCGAGTACTCGAGCATCGCCTGGCCGCGCTCGCTGCGGCGCGGAGCGCGCGCCGGCCTCTTCACGGGTCGCATCACTCGCCCTCCCCTTCCGGCAGCTGCGGCAGCTTCGCGAAGGCCTCGTCCAGGTACTCGAGCCTCACCTTCGGCGCATCCGGTGGCGGAATCTGCATCAGCGGCTTCGCGTCCACGCCGAAGTCGCGCACCTCCATCGCCTGGCCGATGCCCGGGATCTCGATCTTCGCGATCTGCAGCACCGGGATCTCGCGGCTGAACCACAGGCGCTTCACCACCGTGTTGCGGTAGCGCATCTCCAGCGGCACCGCCGGCACGGTGCCAGCCAGGGTCATCAGCTGTACCTCGCGACCGGCCTGGATGGCAGGGCGCGGCCCCTGCCCGGGCCCCGGCGGCGCGGGCGCGGCCGTTGACGGTTCCTTGCGCAGCGCCGCTGCGAGCGCCTCGGGCGAGTACTCCTGCGGCCGGTCGAAGCCGGTGGCCACGATGAGCCGCGTGATGCCCTGCGCGCTGAGGCCCACGTCTTTCGCCACCAGCATCTTCATCTGCGCGAGCGGCGCCGCCATGCCGGGGTGGGTGCCCATGTCGACCTCGATCCACAGCGCGTCGCGGCCCAGCCGGTCCTTCTCCGCGGACACCGCCGCGAGCCGCCAGTAGTGCACGCGCTTGCCGCCGCCATCCAGCTTGTAGGTGACCCAGTCGCCCACCTGGGTCTTGCGGATGCCGCGCGCCATGTGCTCCACCAGCGTGCGCACGGCCGGGGGCGTCTGCGCGCGCGCAGGCAGCGCCGCGAGCAGCACTCCGAGGACCAGGGCCCTCATCGCTGGGCCCCCTTCTCCTCGCGCTTCGCCTTGCCCGCGCGCACGGCCGCGTCGTTGGAGACGCCGTCCAGGCGGTCCGAGCCCACCGACATCTGCACCACCGCGGTGAGCTGCGGCTCCATCTCGGTGAGGCTCGCCACCACCTGCTGCGCGCCGGAGGCGAACTCCAGCGTGAGCTGGGGCCGGCCGTCCACCTGCTGGCGCGTCTCGCGCGTGCGCCTGAAGCCCGCGCTCGCGAGCTTCGCCTCCAGCTCCTTCTGCACGCTCGCGAGCGACTGCTCGATGAGCGAGGTGCGGTGCTGCGAGTCGCCGTCCGCGTCCCGGCTGCCCACGTCCGCGCTGTACATCGCGCCCTCCAGCTTCACCAGGCCCGGCGTGGCGGAGGCGGGCGGACGCTCCCACAGGTCGCGCAGCACCGTGAAGCCCAGCGTCTTGCCGTCGTGGCGGCGCAGCACCACGCCGCGCTGCAGCCCCTCGCGCGTGTAGAGCGCGGAGACCACCGCCTCCTCGTGCAGGTCCCCGTCCACCACCGTGGGGTAGCCCTGCTCCTTCCACTGCTTCTCGAAGTAGCGCGCCACCTGCTCCATCGGGTCCGTCGTGGTGAAGTACGCGAGCCGGTAGAACTCGCCGCCGATGACCAGGTCGTTGCCGATGCGGGTGTGCACCACGCCCGGGTACACGGGCAGCTGCTGCTCGGCGCGCGCGAGTCCCGCGAGGAGCAGCGCCGCCATGAAAACGAGCGCCCTACTCACAGTTCACCACCGAGGTGTTCTCGTCCGCCGTGGTGGCCTCCTTGCTGTTGAGCTCGGAGGGGTCCTCGGCCTGCGCGTTCTTGCACCCGAGGAAGTACTCCCCGCGCGACTTGAACATGGCCATGTAGCCATTGAGGTCGCGGCCGTCCGAGCCCTTGTTGTTGTAGTCCATGCGGTCGCGGAAGGGCGCGGTGTCGAAGCAGCGGGGACGGTACACGTCGTCGCCGTCCAGGTTCTCGTACTTGCCCTTGCGGTAGAAGCTCTGCAGGCCGCCGCGCGCGTCCTGCGAAGGGTTGTTCGCGTAGCCGGGGTAGCCCGGGATGCCGGCGCAGTCCGGCGCGTCGGCCGCGTTCTGCGGACCGTAGTTGCGCGCGATGACGAAGGTGCCCAGCGGGTTGGGCAGCGCCTTGCCCATGTAGTCGAGCACCTGCCCGATGCCCACGTTGTTGAGCTTGTCGCGCAGGCCCAGGAAGGTCATGCGGCTCACCTGCTTGTACAGGCCGTGCGGCTTGCTCAGGTCGCCGTCGCGGTGGGCGCCGGCGCGCCGCGAGCGCACCACGGCATCCTTGCCGTCCGCCATGGCCCACGAGTCCGCGTAGAGCGAGAGGTGGCTGTTGAGCGTGAGCGTGGTCAGGTCGTGGCCGCCGGTGAAGTCCGTGGTGAAGAGGCCGCTCTCGCCCTCGTCCAGGTAGTGGCGCGGCAGGAGCCGGTTGTTGAAGTCCATCCTCACGCGGGAGGTGACCATTCCCTCCTTGTTGAAGCCCCAGAAGCCCAGCAGGTAATTGGCGCCGCCGTTCACGGCGCCGAGCACGTCACTGGCCCAGCCGCCCTCGGGGTCATTGCCCAGCACCAGCCCCGCCTCGATGAAGGGGATCTCGCTCTTCTCGATGGTCACCTGCAGGTTGCTCACGTCCGCGATGAAGCTGGGCTGCAGGTCCACCTCCACCGAGTCCATGTCGCCGAAGCGGTTCACGGCGTCCTCGTGGACCTTGTCGTGCGCCTCCGTCCACGCCTTGTCGTGGTCCCCGGTGGCGAAGTCGCTCAAGGGATAGCTCGTCATCTCCCAGGCCGCGTGGCGCGCGGCCTCGTGCATCTTGAGCTTCGCGCGCACCAGCTCGGTCAGGTACATGCTGAAGAGCAGGACGACCACGAGCAGCGGCACCACGAGCGCGAACTCGACGGTGGCGGCGCCGCGGCGCGAGCGCAGGCTTCGGGCGGGGTTCGATCGCATCGGCGGCCCTCTCAGTGCGTCACGATCTTCGGCAGCGCCACGTTGGCGGGCCCGAGGAAGCCCTTCACCTTGTCCAGCAGGGGCAGCTGATCCAGGCCCTGGTAGACGGAGGCGAGGCGCGGGCGCCAGTACGGGTTGAAGAAGTTGGGCTGCTCCGCCCAGTTGCCCGGCCGGTGGTAGTAGGTCTGCCCGCGCGCGATGACGAAGGGGCTGCTGTAGCCGAGGAAGCCCTTGCGGTTGTTCTCCATCACCAGCGTCTGGCCGCCCGAGCCGCCGAAGCTGTACTTCAGCGTGCCCTGGTCGTTGAGCAGCGCCGGCACGTTGTTGCCCGCCGAAGGGTCCTTCTCGTTGCGCAGCTGCGCGGTGCTCTTGCTCAGGGCCACCCAGGTGGAGGGCTGGTTGAAGTCGCGGTGGCGGCTCACGGCGAGCTTGTCGTTGGGCTTGCCGCTGGGGCTGCAGTTGTCGTTGCTGAAGTCCATCGGCTCGAAATGCATGAACGGGACGATGCCCTTCCACGGGTGGTTGCCGTCACCCACCGGCCGCACGAAGGCGCTGAAGACGGAGATCTCCACCTTCGGCGCGAGCGAGATCTTCGACTCGTTCACCCCGACGTCCTTCTCGGGCCCCTTGGGTGACTGGTGCCAGGCCCAGCCCTCCGAGTTCTGGGCGTAGTTCACGCGCCAGTGCACGCCGCCGTTGCTCGGCGACTTCTCGAACTCGTTCATCGCCCAGATGCTGGTCTTCATCGTGCTGCGGTAGGGCGTGTACTCGGTCTTCGAGTTGCCCAGCCCCTTGCGCGGATCGCCCCAGCACTCGTTGGGGTTGTCGTTCTTGCCGCACGAGAAGGGGTTGTCCACGCTGATGGGGCCGAGGCCGAACTTGTCCGGGCCGATGTTGAGCCAGTAGATGTCGTCCGAGCCCATGTTGTCGCCCTGGGCCAGCATGCCCATGGGGACGGTGGGGCCGTCCTTCCACTCGCGGATGAAGTTGTTGCTCTTCCTCACCTTGTCCGCGTTGGGGTTGTTGCGCGTGAGGAAGCGCGTCTGCCCCATCTTGCACCACGTGTCGCTGCAGCCGTTGAGGAAGCTCTTGATGACCTTGAGCGAGTCCGGCAGCGGCAGCAGGTCGCCGAGCTGGCGGCTGGTGACGAAGCCCTCGGGGCACACGCCGCCCTCGGAGTCGCAGGGGTAGCGGCTCGCGTTGGTGATGTTGCCCATGACCCGCTTGGCGCGCGCCGTGCGGTCGTCGTTGCCCTGGTAGGCGTTGGGGTCCAGCGGCTTGAAGGGGTTCTTGGGCTTGAGGTCCAGGGGCCTGCCGCCGGCTTCCTCGAAGTGCGCCCGGTTGAAGAGGCACTGGCTCGCGAGCCCCGAGAGCGCCTGGGAGAACTTGGGGTCCAGGTCCGGGTCGTTCTGCGCAATGAGGCTGTCCACCGTCTGCAGGATGTGCGTGGAGGTCGAGTACATCACCCCCTGCGACGCGAAGAACATCGCCGAGTTGAGCGTGCGGTGCGCAGGGATGACGTACTTGCCGATGATCTTGTCCGGGTTGAGCCCCTTCACGATGTCCTGGAAGCCCACCAGCACGGTTCGGAAGACGTCGATGACCTCCTCGATCGCGATGATGATCTCCCCGATGACGGGAATGGCCTCGAGCAGCTTGCAGGCCACCTTCCAGAAGAGGCTCCCCTTGCCTCCGCACGGGCTGAGGGTCCGCATGAACCCGTACATGTCCGTGAAGAAGGCCTCCGCGAAGTAGATGAGGCTGAGCAGCGACTGCCACATCATCGCGGACACGTAGTGCGAGACCTGGGTGCGGTTCGCGTACGCGTAGAAGTTGAAGGCGCGCGCCTCCATGGCGGCCATGGAGTACGCAGCGGAGTCCGCCGTGTTCTGCAGGCGGATGCGCTCGCTCACGTTGTGGCCGATGTTCACCGTGGTCAGCACGGCGATGGCGAGCACCAGCATCAGCAGGCAGGCCATCACGAGCGCCTGGCCCTCCTGGCGGCGCATGCCGTTGCGGATGGAGCGGGTGAGCATGCGGGCTCCTAGAGGTTCCAGTCCGGGTTGATGTGCATGATCCACTTCTTGTGGAAGTTGGACTGCATGCGCATCGACTGCGTGGCGGTGAGCGGGATGAAGTACTTCTTGCCCACCACGCGCGAGAGCAGCGGCACGGTGCCCTGCGAGAGCCGCCACAGCACGACCATCTCGGTGGGGTACACCGAGTCGTAGCCCTGGTTGTGCGCGATGCCCTTGCCCTTGCTGCCGAGCGGCTCGAGGTTGCCGTCCGCCGTCATGTTCGCGCCCGGCTCCACCGTGGGCTTGTCGATGCCGCCCGAGAGCGCGACGTCCGAGTTGGACGCGAACCAGGCGGTGAAGATCACCCAGTTGGCGAAGGGCACCGTGAGCTCGTACCAGTAGCGCAGGCGGATCTGCAGCAGCGTGGCCTTGCGGTACTGGACCTCGGAGGAGTCCGGCTCCGGGAGGTTGAAGAACTTGCGGATCTTGTCCTCGAAGCCCGGGATCTCCGGGTAGGTGTCCGCCCCGTCGAAGTCCAGCTCCTTCCAGTTCGCGCCCGCGCGCAGCTTCCAGATGCTGCCGATGGGATCCCAGAGCGAGGGCCGGATGGTGTCCACGCGGATGAAGCCGAAGAGGTTCGAGCCGTTGAAGGCCGCCGGATCGATGACCTTGCCCTTGCCCATCTGCAGCTGGCGCATGGCGAGGTCCCAGCCCTTGTGCAGCGCCCAGGTCTTGCCCAGCTCGAACACGTCGTCCGTGCGCCCGAGCGTGGGCAGCAGCGCCACGACGGCGGCGTCGTGCATGCGCTCGTTGTTGCCGTTCCACACGATGCCCGCGCGCGCCGCCTGGTACGCCGCGTACTCGGTCATCAGCTTGGCGTGCTGCATCATGGTGAGCTGGATGATCCCCAGCACCATGAAGGTCATCAGCGGCAGCACGAGGGCGGCCTCCACGGCCACCTGCCCTCGCTGTGCACCCGCGCGGCTCATCCCCATGCGGAGCATTGTCCCGGAGTCACACCGGGGCGCCCATCGGTCAGGTGGCCGACCCACCCACGTCCGATTCCGCCAGTTGCGCTCTTATTGAGCCGGAACGGAAGTGCGGTCGAGCCGTTCGAGGACGGCCTGGGCCGCGCGGGCCTCGGCCGACCCCGGGCTCTCGGCAAGCACGGCGCGGCAGGCCTCGCGCGCGGCCACAGCCTGGCCGCGTGCCGCCTCGGCCTCGCACAGCCGCCGCAGCAGCGCGGGGCGCTCGCGAGCCGGCGCCCCGCCGAGGGCCTCGCGCAGCAGCGCGGCCTCGCCGCTGCGGTCCCCTGCCCTGCGCGCCGCATCCGCCTCGCGCGAGAGCGTGGCGGTCTGCGCCCCGGGCGCGTTCGCATACCCGAGGTTGGCGGCGCGCTGCTCGTCCTTGGACGGCGCCGCAGAGGGCGCCGCCGCTGCCGGCGCTGCCTCCGCCTTCGAGGCCGCGGGAGCGCTCCGCGCCGCCTTCGAGGGAGCGGCCGCCACCTGCGCGGGCGGCGGCGAGGCGGGCGCGGAGGACGCAGCGGCTCCGTACGAACCGGTCCCGGTCGAGTGGGCGCTGAACGTGTCCACGCCGGAAGCCCCGGCGCGCGCCCCCTGGGGGCGAGCGGGCTCTGCCTGCGCGACCCCCGCCGCAGCGGCGTTGGCCGCCGCGCCGGCAGCTGCCTCGTCCTCCTTGTCGGCGAGTGCGCCGGAAAGCTCCGCCGGAGCCTCCGCAGACGCGGGCGCGGCCTTCTTCGCGGCGCTGCGCTGGGCGAGCACGCCCCGCTCGGCGCGCGAACGCTCGTCCGCCGCGACCTTCGCGCGGCGCTGCTCCTCGGCACGCAGGGGCGCACCGGCCGAGTCCGCAGCCTTCTGCTCCTGCTCCTGCGCCTCGCCGAGCATGGGCGAAGGCGCAGGCGGAGGCTGCTCCACACCGGAGGCCTGCGGCTCGGCCCGAGCGGAGACCACCTCCCGCAGGGCCTCGGGGCCGCGCGCATCGAGCGCCTCGTGCTGACGCACCACCACGATGCCGAAGAGGCCCGCGGCGAGCGCACCGGAGAGCGGGAGCACGAGCCGGCGCCACCCGCCGCGCGCCGGGGCACGCGAGGGCTCGGCATTGCGGCGCGCGGTGCTCTGCGCATACGCGAGCAGCGAGTCCAGCCCCGCGTGCGGCACGGGCTCCTCGGCGAGCGGCGCCATGGCGGTGCGCACGCCGCGGATCTCCCGCAGGGACTCGGTGCAGCGCGGGCAGTCCTCGAGGTGCACCTCCACGGCGCGCGCCTCGGCGGGCGGCAGCTCCCCGTAGGCGTACTCCAGCAGCCGGTCCTCGTGACCTTGGGGCGACTGGGGCTTCATCCGGCCACCGTCCTCTCGCCGTCCGCGAGGTCGCCGTCCACGCCGAGGGCCGCGAGCGTGCGGCGCAGCGACTCCAGCGCGTAGCGCATGCGGCTCTTCACGGTGTTCTCCGACACGCCCGTCACCTCGGCGATCTCCTTGAATGCGATGCCGCTGTACTCGCGCAGCACGAACACCTCGCGCTGCTCCTCGGGGAGCTGCGCGAGCGCGCGCTCCAGCAGGGGGCGCAGCCGCGCCGCGTGGGCGCCGCGCTCCGGGCTCGCGCCGCCGTCCGGCAGCGCCTCGCCCAGCGGACGCGCCCCCTCCTCTGCGCGCGCGGAGGCCGGCGCCTCGAGCGACTCCGTCTGCCGGTAGCTCTCCTTTCGCGCACTGTCCACGCAGAGGTTCCTTGCGATCGTGTAGAGCCAGGTCGTGAACTTGGCCCGCGGCTCGTACTCCCGGGCGCTGCGCACCACCTTGAGCCAGGTCTCCTGCAGCAGGTCCTCCGAGCGCGCCCGCTGCCCGGAGAACCGGAGGATGAAGTGGAAGACGGGCCCGCGATGACGGCGCACGAGGGCCTCGAACGCCCTCGCGTCGCCCGCGCGGAACGCGAGCATCAGCTGCTCGTCTGAGGCCTCCGCTGCCACCGCACCCCCGTCACGGGCCATCCGGGCCCTCGTCCTGCATTCCTTCAACGGCCGGGCCCGCATTTGGGTCTACGCGCCGCAGCCGGAGGACGATGACAGGGAGCGCCACGGCTGTCACCAGGGCGCCCTGCGCGAGGAGCACCGGGGGCAGCGGGCGCTGCAGGTGCACGTGCAGCGAGCGGGCGAGCGCGGCGCCCAGCAGCACGCCCGTGAGCGCGCGCTGCACGTTGCCGCCCCACGCAGGCCGCAGCTGCCCCACGCTCCAGTCCACCAGGGCGGGCAGCGTGAGCAGCAGCACCCCCGGCACGTCCCAGCGCCACGCGAGGGGTGCACGCAGGGTGAAGAGCAGCGCGAGCCCCAGCGCCAGCGCCGGATAGGTGCCGAGGCAGCGCGCGCACACGTGCACGCCGCCCAGCCGCACGGTGCGGTGCCGCTCAGAGGCCCGGTGGTGACTCAGCCAGAACACGTGCGCCTCACGAGGTAGCGGGATCGTTGAGGTGGCAGGCCGCCACGTGCCCGCCGCCCACGTCGTAGAGCGGGGGCACCTCGCGGCGGCAGCGCTCGAAGGCGTAGGGACAGCGCGGGTGGAAGGCGCAGCCCGGCGGCGGCGCGAGCGGCGAGGGCACGTCTCCCTGCAGCAGGAGGCGCTCCTTGCGCAGCGCGGGGTCCACCTCGGGCACCGCCGAGAGCAGCGCCTGCGTGTAGGGGTGGCGGGGGCGGCGGTAGAGGTCTTCCGCGCCCGCCAGCTCCACGATCTTCCCCAGGTACATCACGGCCACGCGCGTGGAGATGTACTCCACGATCTTCAGGTCGTGCGCGATGAACACGTAGGTGAGCCCCAGCTCGCGCTGCAGGTCCACCAGCAGGTTCACGATCTGCGCCTGGATGGAGACGTCCAGCGCGCTGATCGGCTCGTCCGCCACCACCAGGTCCGGGCGCACCGCGAGGCTGCGCGCGATGCCGATGCGCTGGCGCTGCCCGCCGCTGAACTCGTGCGGGAAGCGGTCCATCGCGTCGCGCGGCAGGCCCATCAGCGCGAGCAGCGAGAGCACCTGCCGCTCGCGCTCGGCCCCGCGCGCGAGCCCGTGGATGGCGAAGGGCTCGCCGACGATCTCGCGCACCGTGAGGCGCGGGTTGAGGCTCGCGTAGGGGTCCTGGAAGACGAGCTGCATGCGCCGGCGCAGCGCGCGCAGCTCGCGCGCAGGCATCCCCACCAGCTCCTGGCCGTCGAAGCGCACCGAGCCCGAGGTGGGCTCGACGAGCCGCAGCAGGCTGCGGCCCAGTGTGCTCTTGCCGCAGCCGCTCTCGCCCACCAGCCCCAGCGTCTCGCCGCGCGCCACCTCGAAGCTCACCCCGTCCACGGCCCGCACCGTGCCGCGCACGCGCCCGAGCACCCCGCCGCGCACGGGGAAGTGGGTGCGCAGGTCCTTCACCTGCACCAGGGGCCCGCTCATGGCGCGGGCACCGGGTTGTGGCAGGCGGCGAGCTGCCCGTCGCGCTGCGGCGCGAGCGGCGGATCGATGCGGGCGCACACCTCGAGCGCGCGCTCGCAGCGCTCGCGGAAGCGGCACCCTGCAGGGCGGTTGCCCAGCGAGGGCACGATGCCGGGGATGGCCTGCAGTCGCCCCCGCGTCTTCGAGGACCTGGAGGACGGAATGGAGCGCAGCAGCCCGGCCGTGTAGGGGTGCGCCGGGCTCGCGAAGAGCCGGGCCGCGGGCGCCTGCTCCACCACGCGGCCCGCGTACATCACGAGCACCTGCTCGCAGGTCTCGGCCACCACGCCCAGGTCGTGGGTGATGAGCATCACCGCCATGCCGCGCTCGCGGCGCAGGCGCCCGAGCAGGTCGAGGATCTGCGCCTGGATGGTCACGTCCAGCGCCGTGGTCGGCTCGTCGGCGATGAGCAGCGCCGGATCGCACGCGAGCGCGATGGCGATCATCACGCGCTGGCGCATGCCGCCGGAGAGCTGGTGCGGGTAGTCGTCCACGCGGCTCGCGGGCGCAGGGATGCCCACCTGCTCGAGCATCTCGATGGCGCGCGCCCGGGCCGCCGCACGCGAGAGCCCCTGGTGCAGGCGCACGCCCTCGGCGATCTGCGCCCCCACCGTGTGCATGGGGTTGAGCGAGGTCATCGGCTCCTGGAAGATCATCGACACGCGGTTGCCGCGCAGCCTGCGCATCTCGCGCTCACCGAGCTGCAGCAAGTCCTGGCCCTGGAGGAGGACCTCCCCGCCCACGATGCGCCCCGGCGGATCCGCCACGAGCCGCATCACGGAGAGCGCCGTCACGCTCTTGCCGCAGCCGCTCTCCCCCACCACGCCCAGCGTGCCGCCCGCCGGGATGGAGAAGGACACGTCGTCCACCGCGAGCACGTCGCGCGTTCCACCGCCGTCCGCCGGGAGCGAGAACCGGGTCTTGAGGCCGCGCACCGCGAGCAGCGGCCCACCCTCGCGGGGCTGCGGCAGGAGCGGCGCGGCGCTGCGGGGCGTGGACATGAGGCGGAGTCGAGGGCGGGGCGCGGGAGGAGCAGATCTACCACAACGCGTGAGCCCTCCCCTCCTGCACGCGACTGCCCGCCAGGCGGGGAGGCTCAGGAGCCGGGCGGCGCGAGGGGGGCCTGGGGCAGCGGGCGCCCCTGGCCGTCCACCTCCACCACCGGCACCCCCTCGGGCGCTGCGAGCTCGAACATGGTGAGGTCCGGAGGCCCGTTGAGCGTGACGTCCGTGTAGCGCAGCTCCAGCGTGGTCTGCGCCTGCGGGGCCTGCAGCTTCGCGGTGCGCGGGAAGGAGAGCTTGCCGGACTGAAGGAAGTCACCGAAGCCCAGCTCGTACGCGTCCATGCCGTGCACCTCGCTGTGCAGCACGCGGTAGTGGGTGGGGTGCACGGTGAGCACCTGGGTGACCTTCGTCGGCGCGCCGCTGCGCGAGGGCACCTCTCCCTCGAGCGTGAGCACGTAGCCGCCCGCCTTCGCGTCCACGCGCAGGGACACCGGCTGCTCGGCGATGCGCGGCGCCTCGCCGAGCAGGAGCGAGACCAGCTCGTCGCCGGGGATGACCACGGGCAGGAAGCGCGAGAGGTTCTCCGGCGTGGCGGGTCCGCGGTAGTAGCGGTTCTCCTGGGCCTGGTAGAGCCCGAAGCGCTGCCCGTCCGAGACGAGCACCGCGAGCGGCTTGCCGAAGAAGTCCAGGGTCTCCAGGTGCAGCATTCCGGGGCGCGCGATGGCGCCGTAGAGGGTCACCGTGCCCTTGGCGTCCGGCGACTCCACGCGCAGGCGGCTCTCACCCTGCAGGGTCGCCACCCTGGCCTCGGCCTGGCGCACGAGCGCGAGCAGGGCGGCCGGGTCCTTCACCTCCCCCTCGGGGCCGAAGTCCAGGCGCTTGGGACAGCCCGTGCACAACAGGGTCAGGAACATTGCGGCGGCTACGCGGTTCATGGAGTAAGTCTCCGCCGAGGAGTCGGCCTTTGGCCATTACTGCATGAGCTTCTCCGATCTGCTCCACTACCTTCGTCTGGGAGGCGTCACTCTCGCCCTCCTGCTCCTGGCCTCCGTGCTCGCGCTCGGCGTGGCGGTCGAGCGCCTCATCGCCCTGTGGGGCGTGAGCGAGCGCTCGCGCACCCTGAGCGAGGTGGTGCACAAGCACCTGCTGCGCGGGGACCTCACCGCCGCCCGCACCGCCGCCGAGCGCTCGGACGCGGTCGCCGCGGACATCTACCTCGCGGGCTTCCAGCGCCTCGAGCGCAGCCGCCGCGTGGACGACGCGGTGGTGGGCGCGGTGGAGCGCGAGCGCACCCAGGTGGGCCTGCGCCTGCGCCGAAACCTCTGGCTGCTCGCCACCATCGGCTCCATCACGCCCTTCGTGGGCCTGTTCGGCACGGTGGCCGGCATCATGCGCTCGTTCAAGGACCTGGGCCTGGACGTGTCCTCCGGAGGCACCGGCGGCACGGCGGCGGTGATGACCGGCATCTCCGAGGCGCTCATCGCCACGGCGGTGGGCATCCTCGTCGCGGTGCAGGCGATGATCTTCTACAACTACTTCCAGGCGCGGCTGGGGCGCGTGGTGGTGGAGCTGCGGCTGCTCGCGGACGAGTTCGTGGAGCTGCTGCGCGAGCGCCCCACGGGCCCGGGCGTGCCCGGCGCCGAGCTCCCTCCCCCGCCGCCGCCTCCCGCGGTGGGGAGCTAGGCGCGCGCCATGGCGATGGGAAAGGCACCGGGGTCCGGTGAGGACGAGGGCGGAGACGGCGTCTTCGCCGAGATCAACATCACCCCGCTCACGGACATCTTCCTCGTGCTGCTCATCATCTTCATGGTGACCAGCACCGTCATCGTGCAGCAGGGCCCCGGCGGCGGCGCGCAGGCCGGCCTCAAGGTGAACCTTCCCTCGGGCGCCGCCACGGACGTGAAGGCGCGCACCAGCGACCTCTCGGTGGCCATCCTCTCCGATGGCCGGCTCGTGCTCTCCGGCAACGTGGTGAGCGCCGACGAGCTCAAGGCGGCCTTCGCCAAGGCGCAGGCGCAGAACCCGCAGACCATGGTCATCGTGCAGGCGGACGAGGGCGTCCCGCACGGCAAGGTGGTGGAGGTGATGGAGTCCGCGAAGGCCGCGGGGCTCGCGCAGCTGGCCATCGGCGTGCGCGACCCGGGGCACTGAAGCGGCCCTTCCGGTGTCTCGTGAAAGCAGCGAGGCCGCCCGGGAGTGCTCCCGGACGGCCTCGTGGCGTTTCAGGCTCTGAGCGGCGCGGCCTAGGCGCTCTGGAACATCGCGTCCGCGATCTGCAGCGGGGTGCTGTCCTCGAGCGCCATCATCTTCGCGCCGTGCTCCACGTTGGGCAGCACGTTGCGCGCGTACCAGACGGCGCTGTAGCGCTTGCCCTCGTAGAAGGCGCGGTCCGGGTGGTCCGCGCTCAGCCCCGCGGCGCTCTTCTCCGCGAGCACGCCCGCCTCGAGCAGCAGCCAGCCCACGGCGACCTCGGACATCATGTTGAGGAAGCGGTTCGCCTGCAGCGGGATGAGCGGCGTCTTCTCCGGGTCCTGGCTCCAGCCCAGCAGCGCCATCGCGCTGGAGAGCAGGCCCTCCTGGGCCGCGGCGAGCAGCTTCACCTCGGCGCCGAAGGTCTTGTGCTCGCGGTTCGCCTCGATGAAGGTCTGCACGTCCCCCATGAACTGCTGGAAGTGCATGCCGCCGGCCTGGCCCATCTTGCGGCCCACCAGGTCCATGGCCTGGATGTGGTTGGTGCCCTCGTAGATGGAGAAGATCTTCGAGTC
Source organism: Aggregicoccus sp. 17bor-14 (assembly GCF_009659535.1). Taxonomy (NCBI): domain Bacteria; kingdom Pseudomonadati; phylum Myxococcota; class Myxococcia; order Myxococcales; family Myxococcaceae; genus Aggregicoccus; species Aggregicoccus sp. 17bor-14. The sequence goes on along the minus strand of NZ_VJZZ01000015.1, from coordinate 40,559 downwards.
GCGGCAGTACTGCTCCACCGGGTAGTCCTGGATGAAGCCCGCGCCGCCGTACACCTGGATGGCCTGGGCGCTGAGGCGGAAGGCCTGGTCGGAGGCGTAGCTCTTCACCAGCGGGGTGAGCACCTCCACCTGGCCGCGGTGGTACGCCGCCTGCTCGTCGTCCTTGCCCGCCAGCTGCTTCGCCTTGTCCGTGTGCATGGCGAGCTTCACCACCAGCGCGCGGATGCCCTCGGTGTGGGCCTTGAGCTCGAGCAGCATGCGGCGCACGTCCGGGTGCTCGATGATGGCGACGCGCGGCGCGGTCGGGTCCTTCCACTTGGTGAAGTGGCCCCCCTGCTTGCGGTCCTTCGCGTACTCGAGCGCGTTGTAGTAGGCGGCCGCCGCGAGGCTGAGCCCCTGGATGCCCACCGCGATGCGCGCGCCGTTCATCATCTTGAACATCTGGCTCATGCCGACGTTCTCGACGGTGCCCACCAGCTCGCCCACGCAGGCGTCGTTCTCGCCGAAGTTGAGCACGCAGGTCGCAGACCCGTTGATGCCCATCTTGTGCTCGATGCCGCCCAGGGCGACGTCGTTGGAGCCCAGGGTCTCCGCGTTCGCGCCCAGGCGCAGCTTGGGGACGATGAAGAGCGAGAGGCCCTTGGTGCCGGGGGCCGCCCCCTCGATGCGCGCGAGCACCAGGTGGATGATGTTCTCGGCGAGGTCGTGGTCACCGCCGGAGATGAAGATCTTGGTGCCGCGGATGCTGTAGGTGCCGTCCGCGTTCTTCTTCGCGGTCGTCTTCGCGGCGCCCACGTCGCTGCCCGCCTGCGGCTCGGTGAGGCACATGGTGCCGCCCCAGGTGCCATTCAGCATGCGCTCCACGTAGAGCTTCTGCTGCTCGGGGGTGCCGAACTCGGCGATGACCTCGGCGGCGCCGTAGGAGAGGCCCGGGTACATGTTGAACGCCACGTTGGCGCCCGAGAGCAGCTCCTCCACCAGCACCTGCAGCATCAGGGGCGCGCCCTGGCCGCCGTGGCCCGGGTCGATGGCGAGCGTCTTGAAGCCGCCCTCGTAGATGCCCTTCCAGGCCTCCTTGAAGCCCTTGGGCGTCTTCACCGCGCCCGCCTCCACCCGGCAGCCCTCGCGGTCACCGGAGGAGTTGAGGGGCCCGAGCACCTCGCGCGCGAAGCGGTAGGTCTCCTGCAGCACCGCCTTCGCCTCGTCCGGCCCCCAGGCCTCGTAGGGAGCGCTGCCGGCCACCTGGCCGAAGCCGAACTGCTCCAGCAGGACGAAGGACAGCTCGCGGAGGTCGCTCTTGTAATGGTTCACGCCGGTGGACATGCAGGGCTCCTGATCGCCCAGGCTCGCTGCCCCGCCCTCCGGGGTCCGCGGCCCGTGATCGAACACTGCAAGTCTTACGTCCGCTGATTCTGGAGTCAACCTTCGATTGACGCCTCGCGTTGAGGAGGCGTCAGAAGGCAGCCCGCAAGCGTCCGCCACCGGGCGGGAGCGGGCGTCGCGAAGGACAGGGCCACCGGACGCGCCCCGGAAGAGGCACGGCCCGGTGGCCCCGGGGCCCTGCGGCTACTTCTTGGGCTTCTTCGCCGCGGGCGCGGCGGGCGCCGCCGCGGGCTTCTCGCGCGGGGGGCTGCTCTTCTTCGCGGCCGCGGAGGCCGGGGCCTTCTTCGCCCCCGTCTCCTCGCCCCGGGTCTCGGGGGCGGCCGCGGCCCCCTCGCCGCCCGCGGCCGGCACGCGCAGGCTCTCGCGCGGCACGTCCACGACCAGCGGCGCCTGGCCCGAGCGCTGCCGGTTCTCGTCCTCGAGCGAGTAGAAGAGCTGCAGCTGCGCCGCGCCCTTCATCACCAGCTCGCCGCGCTGGTTCTCGGCCCAGAGGTCGATCTCCGCGAAGTAGCGCCCGCCCTGGCCGTGGCGGTCCGTCACGCGGCCCTTGCAGACCACCGTGTCCGCCGGCCACACCATCTTGATGAAGCGCACGTTGTAGCGGCGCAGCTGGCCGCCGCGTCCCCAGTCGCTCACCAGCTGGCCGAGCATGCCCATGATCAGCATGCCGGGCGCGTACACGGACGGCATGCCCACGCTCTTCGCGTAGAGCTCGTCCACGTGCACGGGGTTGTAGTCCCCGCTCGCGCCGGCGTAGCGGCTGAGCTGCACGCGGTCGATGGGGCTCTTGGCGAGCGCGGGCAGCTCGTCACCGACGCGGACGGCCTCGAAGTACAGCTTGCGCGCGGGCATCAGGCGTTCTCCTTGGCGGCGCGGACGACGAGCGTGCGGCGGGCGCGGAACACGAGGTTGCCCTCCTCGTCACGGCCCTCGTCCTCGATGATGGCGACGTCCATCTTCCCGGCAGGGCCCGTGCGCTCGAGCACGTCCGCCACGCGGGTGGACACGAAGATGCGGTCTCCCGCGAAGATGGGCCGCTCGTACTCGAAGGCCTGCTCGGCGTGCAGCAGGCTCTTGATGCCCACCCCGAGCAGCTCGCGCAGGTCCGCGGCCGAGTGGAAGCTCGCGGGGAAGGTGGGCGGCGCCACGATGGTGGGGTAGCCGGAGGCCCGGGCGTACTCCTCGTCGTAGTACACCGGGTTGTAGTCCCCGAGCGCCTCGGCGAAGCGCCGGATGGCCCCCTTCTCGACCTCGTTGAGCGTCGGCGGGCTGGCCCGGCCGATCGCGTTCTTGTCCAGCATGGTGTCTCCTCTCAACGGTCGGCGGTCTTGCAGTGTCGGGCGCGCAGGTGAGGCTAGCGGCCCGCGGGCAGCTCCAGCACGGTGAGCAGCCCCGGCTCTGCGGCCGTCAGGCGCGGGGCGGCGTTCACCAGGAGGCTGGCCGTGGCCGCGTCCCCGGGAACTCCACCCGCAATCTCCAGCGTCAGCTTCGGATCAGCGTCCAGCTCGATGCGGTCTCCGGGCGCATCCGCGCCCACCGCGATGGTCAGCTCCAGGCGCACCCGCTCCTGGCCCTCCTCCAGCCCCACCGCGGACTGGAAGATGCCGGCCACCTGGCCCTTCTTCACCGGGAAGGCGCCGCCCGCGATGTCCTCCTCGGCGAACACCGGGACGATCTCCTCCTCGAAGTCGTCGCAGTCCATGCCGAGCCCGAGCGCGCACAGGGCCGCGCTCTCCACCAGCCCCACGTGCCCCAGCTCGTCGCGGTCCACCCGCGCGAAGAACTCCTCCTCGCTCAGGCCCGCCCCCACCTTGCGCTGCAGCGCCTCGCGGCGCGTGCGCGCGTCCACCACGCGCGTCACCGTGGCGTGGCGCACGGGCCCGCACACCTGCCCCAGCGTGGCCGGCAGCCGGTCCAGCACGAAGCCCGGGTTCACCCCGGCCCCCAGCACCGCCACGTTCGCCTTCTGCGCCGCGCGGTCCAGCTTCTCCGCGAGCTCCGGGTACTTGAGGTGCGGGAACGCGAGCTCCTCGCAGGTGGAGGCCACGCACAGCCCCAGCTTCAGCGCCGCGAGCAGCTCGGGCATCACCTGCTCGAGCCGGCTGCCGGTCGCGTGCAGGAGCACCGCGCCTTCGTACTTGCCCTTGCCCAGGGCCTTCGCCAGGTCCGGCTCCACGGTGAGCTTCGGCGCAGGGGTGCCCAGCACCTCGGAGAGCGGGCGCCCCACGAGCTTCGGGTGGGAGTCCACCACCCCCACCAGCTCGACCTCGGGAGAGGCGAGGGCCGAGCGCACCAGCGACTGCCCGATGGAGCCCAGCCCCATCACCAGCACCGGGACCGGCCCTTCAGGGGCTTTAGCCATCCGAGAAGTCTCCAAAAATCAACGATTTGCGAGTCAAACCGGCGTGGTCGCGGACCATAATCCAGTGGGTGCAGGCAGGCAAGCGTCACTGCGAAAGTCCACGGTGCAACCTCCCGTAACCGCAGGCTTCCCGCGCCGCGGGGCAAAGTTCGGGGAAAAAAGCCCCGCAGTGTCCCACCCGCCGCCCGCCTCCCCCCCTGCTGTGCCGCGCCCGCCCCGGCGTGTATAAAGCCGGACAGCCTCGCTTCCGGAGTAAAAGTTTTGACGACCCGCATCCTCGTGGTGGACGACGACGCGCTGATCCTCACCGCGCTCTCGCGCATCCTCCAGTCCGAAGGCTACGAGGTCGTGACGCACAACGACCCGCTCGCGGCCGCGCAGGAGCAGGGGATCCACGTGGTGCTCACCGACTTCATGATGCCGGGGATGAACGGCATCGAGCTGCTCGCGGCGCTGCGCGAGAAGAACCCGCGCGCCGTGCGCCTCATGCTCACCGCCGCGGCGGACTTCCGCATCGCCTCGGACGCGGTGAACCGCGGCGAGGTGTTCCGCCTGCTGGGCAAGCCCTGGACGCTCGGCGAGCTCATCAGCTGCGTGCGCCAGGCGGTGGAGCACTACTGGCTCGTGGAGCAGAACGAGCGGCTCACCCGCGAGGTGGCGGAGAAGAACGAGGCGCTCACCACCATCAACTCGCACCTCGAGCAGCGGGTGGTGGAGCGCACCAACGGCCTGCTGGACGGGATGATCAGCGCGCTGGACTACCGCGACACCGAGACCCAGTGGCACAGCCGCCGCGTCTCGCTGTTCAGCCGCCGGCTCGCCCAGGAGGTGGGCCTCACCGGGCACGACCTGGACGTGGTCGAGCAGGGCGCGCTGCTGCACGACATCGGCAAGATCGGCGTGAAGGACTCCATCCTGCTCAAGCCGGGCCCGCTCACCCCCGAGGAGTGGGTGGAGATGAAGAAGCACCCGGAGTTCGGCTACCGGATGCTCGCCAAGATGCCCTACCTGCACGAGGCCAGCCTCATCGTCCTGCAGCACCAGGAGCGCTGGGACGGCAAGGGCTACCCGCAGGGGCTCACCGGCCACGACATCGTGATCGGCGCGCGCATCTTCTGCATCGCGGACACGGTGGACGCCATCACCAGCGACCGGCCCTACCGCAAGGGCCGGCCCATGACCGTGGCGCGCGCGGAGATCCAGCGCTGCGCCGGCACCCAGTTCGACCCGGTGCTCAGCCAGGCCTTCCTCGCGGTGCCCGACAGCGAGTGGGAGAAGATCCGCACCCAGGTCGAGCAGATGGAGGCCGCCGAGAGCGCGCGCTGGGGCAAGGCGGGCAGCTTCCCGCTGCCCGAGGCCCCCATCCGCGCCACCGGCTCCTAGCCGGCAGTCACCTCGAGGATCTCGTCGCCCTCGAGGAGCTCGTCCACCACGTCCATGCCCTCCACCACCTGTCCGAAGGCCGTGTAGCGGCCGTCCAGGTGGGGCTGGGGCGCGTGGGTGACGAAGAACTGGCTGCCGCCGGTGTCCTTGCCGGAGAGCGCCATGCCCAGCGTGCCGCGCGTGTACGGGCGGCGGGTCATCTCGCAGCGGATGCTGTAGCCCGGGCCCCCCTCGCCGTCGCCGCGCGGGTCTCCGCCCTGCGCCACGAAGTCCGGCACCACGCGGTGGAAGGTGACGCCCTTGAAGTAGCCCTTCTGGGCGAGCGCCCAGAGGTTGCCCGAGGTGAGCGGCGCCTCGGCCGTGTCCAGCGCCACCCGGAAGGTCCCCTTCGCCGTGCGGAACCGCAGCTGCGCGCCCGCGGGGGCGGGCTCGGGCCGGGGCGCTCCCTCGGGGCGCACCACCTGCCCGGCCGGGACGTTCACCCCCGTGGCCTCCGTGAGCAGGCGCGCCGCCACGTGGCGCACGTTCGCGTCCGGCGACTGCAGCCAGGGGCGCAGGTCCCCTTCCGCCGCGCGCCCCATGAAGGCCACCAGCGCCGTGCCCACCGGCTCCGCCACGTCCGGCACCTTCGGCACGCGCGCGGCGAGCGCGCGCACGAGGGGCAACGAGGCGGGGTCCTTGAGCTTCGCGGCCACTCCGGCTGCCGCGGCCGCCTCGATGACATCCGGGCTCGCGATCAGCTCGCGCAGCCGCGGGAGCCACTCGGGCTGCGGGCTCGCCGCCGCGAGCTCCAGCGCGGCGAGCCGCACCCGCGCGTCCGGGTGCGAGAGCGCCTCGGGCACCGCCGCGACGTCCGGCGCCTGCGCCTGCGCCACCTCGCGCAGGCCCAGGGTGAGCCGCCGCGCACCGGGCACCTGGCCGAAGCCGCAGTCGCGCACCTGGTCCAGCTTGCCGCCCTGCCGGTCCATCGCGCCCGCGAGCCGGCAGTCCAGGTTGCCCAGATCCTGCGCCCCCGTCCCCGCGGCGCGGGGCAGCTCGGCCTTCAGCGCCGCGCGCAGCTTCGCGAGCACCGGGCGCCCCTGCGCGGGGAGCCCCGCCTGCGCGAGCGCGAGCAGTGGATGGCCCGCGCTCCCCTCCCCCGCCGCGACCGCCGGCGCGCGCTGCGCCAGGGTCTCCAGGGCCTCGAGTGCGCGGCAGGGGCCGCTGCACGCCGCGGCGCGCTTGGCCAGCGTGCGCGCCGCCTCGGCCGCCACGCGCGCCACGGGGTCTGCGAGCAGCGGCGAGAGCTGCGCCACGTCCGAGGGCTGCCCGCCGTCCGCGAGCCCCTTCGCGCACAGGGCGCGCACGTCGGGCTCCGCATCCGCGAGGCAGCCGAGCAGCGCGGGCGCGGCCTCGGGGCGCTTCGTCTGCGAGAGGAGGTAGGCGCCCGCGTAGCGCGAGGCCAGCGGCAGCGCGGGCGCGAGCAGCGCCTGGGCCGCGGACACCGCCTCGGACGGGAGCGCCGCGCCCCTGCGCGCCGCCACCGCCAGCGAGAGCGCGGCGCGCGCCGTGCGCGGGCTCTCGGGCGCGCCGTGCGCCTCCTGGAGGAGCAGCGTGAGGGCGTCCGGCGTCGCGAGCTTTCCGAGCGACTCGAGCAGCGTGAGGCGCACCGCCGCGTCCTGCTCGCGCGGCTCGGCGCCCACCAGCGTCTGGGTGAGGCGCGCCTTCACGTCCTCCGCGAGCGGCTCCCAGGAGAGCGCGAGCTCGCCCGCGGCGAAGGCGGCCTCGTCGCGCACGTGCGGAACCGGGTCCGCGAGCCCCGCGAGCACGGCGTCCAGCCCTGCCGGGTCCTGGATGCGGCCGAGTGCGCGCAGCGCCCGGGCCCGCAGCGCCGGGTCCTGCGCGCTGAGGGTGAGCACCTGCAGCTCGCCTAGCGCGCGCCGGTCCTCCCAATCTTGAATGCGCGCGGCATCCGGCGGGCGCGCCGCGGCGGCCTGCGGGGGCGGTGCGGACGGCGGCCCGTGCGAGCAGCCGAGCCACAGCGTCAGCAGCATTCCTGCGCAACAGCGGAAACCGGCTCCTTGCGTCGTGCCCATGGGGCGATCGCTTAGGCGAATTCTCCGGGGAGATCCACGCCGCGGCGCCGCGGGGTTTGACTTGGCGGCACCTGCCCCGGAAGGATTCCGCGGCATGAACTGCCCAGGCTGCAGCGCGCAGGTGGCGAAGGACGCCGCCATCTGCCCCCACTGTGACTTCATCATCGACGGCTCGTTCATCTCGGGCGCCGCCGCCGCGCCCGAGCCCCTGCCGGCCGCAGGCCCGCGAGCGAGCGCCACGGCCGCCGCCGCGCTGCCAGGTGCCCCCACCATCACGGATCCCGCCGAGCTCTTCGCCCAGGCGCGCGCCTTCGTGCTCGAGCGCACCCGCTCCGACCGCCTCGCGCTCGGTGGGCTGGGGCTGCTGCTCTTCTCCTGCTTCATGCCCTGGCGCGAGACGGCGGAGGACGGGGACATCCTCGGGCTGATGAGCCTGGGCGCGCTCGCCTTCGCGGGCGCGCTGCTCGCGCTCGGGGCGCTCTACGCGCGCGTGCGCGCCGCCCACCCGCGCCTGGGCGCCCACGGCGCGTGGCTCTTGCAGCTGGGGACCTCGGCCTTCTGCGTCTTCTGGTGCGTCGTCTGCCTGCGCCTCGCCTCCGACAGCACGAGCCTGCCGTCCGCCTCGGGCAGCTACGCCATCGTGCGCTCCACCCCCTCCTTCGGGCTCTTCCTCGCCCTGCTCGGGGCGCTGGGCGCGCTCGGCGGAGCGCTGCTCGCGCTGCGCGACCCCGCCCCGTAGGACGCGGGGCACGGCGCGCAGAAAAAATTCAGCGCAGTCAAGGCTTGATCTTTGGCGCGTCTTGGCCCTCGAAAAAGGGCCCTTTCGCGCCGCCCGGCCTCAATGACGCCGATCGCTGCGGAGCCGATTTACCGGCCCTGGAGAAGACCCCCTTTACAGACCGGACCCGCTCCCCACAATGCGGCGCTTCGGTGGCGCGGCCCCCCGCGGCGTGGGGAGGGGCGCAGGTCTGAGCAACCTCGGAGGTCGGGTCTTGGCGGAGCTCGCAAGGGTGGAGTCAGCAGCGGGTGTGACGGGGCTCACCCGGTTCCACGAGCGGCTGCTCGCCGAGGAGCTCACCGCGAAGAGCGGTGACACGCAGAAGCGGCTCGCCAGCGCGCTCTCGGACGCGCGCGTGGACCTGAACCCGCACCAGGTGGAGGCGGCCACCTTCGCCATGGACTCGCTGAGCCGCGGCGGCTGCATGCTCGCGGACGAGGTGGGGCTGGGGAAGACCATCGAGGCGGGCATCGTCATCGCCCAGCTCGTCGCCGAGGGGAAGAACCGCATCCTCATCCTCGCGCCCGCCACCCTGCGTGCGCAGTGGCAGACGGAGCTGCGCGAGAAGTTCGACCTGGAGAGCGTGCTGGTGGACGGGCGCACCGTGCGCGCCACCGGCAACTGCTTCGACCAGCCCTTCCCCGTCATCTGCTCGCACCCCTTCGCCGCGAACAAGGCGGACCTCACCGCGCAGATTCCGTGGGATCTCGTGGTCATCGACGAGGCCCACCGCCTGCGCAACGCGTACAAGGCGAGCAACAAGACGGGCAAGGCGCTGCGCAGCTCGCTCGCGGGCCGCCCCAAGCTGCTGCTCACCGCGACGCCGCTGCAGAACGACCTGCTCGAGCTCTTCGGGCTCATCTCGCTGCTGGACGAGCAGATCCTCGGCCCCGAGCACGCCTTCCGCAGCCGCTACCAGGTGGACCCGGACGCGGGCGGCCTGCGCGAGGACGCGGGCCAGGAGCTCAAGGAGCGGCTCGCCCCCGTGGTGCAGCGCACCCTGCGCCGCCAGGTGCGCGAGTTCGTGCGCTACACGAACCGCCGCAGCATCGTGGAGGACTTCACCCCCTCCCCCGAGGAGCAGGACCTCTACGACAAGGTGAGCGAGTACCTGCGCCGCTCGGAGGCGGCCGCCATCGAGCCGGGCAAGAAGACCCTGCTCACGCTCGTCTACCGCAAGCTGCTCGCCTCCAGCACCTACGCCATCGCCCCCACCCTGCGCAGGCTCTCGGACAACCTGGAGAAGCGCCTGCACGCGGCGCAGCTCGGCGCGCAGGCCCTGGCGCTCTTCGAGCCCGAGGAGGCGAAGCAGTTCGCCGAGGAGGGCGAGGAGTGGAGCGACGACCCTTCCCGCCCGGTGAGCGTGCGCACGCTGCAGAACGAGCTGTGGGAGCTGCGCCAGTACGCGGACCTCGCGGACTCCATCAAGGTGAACGCCAAGGGCGAGGCGCTCAAGCGCGCCCTGGACCGCACCTTCACCGTCGCCCGCGCGCACCAGTGGCCCGAGAAGGCGATCATCTTCACCGAGAGCCGCCGCACGCAGGAGTACCTCTACAACCTGCTCAGCGACCACGGCTTCCGCGGGAAGATCTCCCTGCTCTCCGGTGACGCCGGCACGCCCGAGGAGCGCCGCGCGCTGGTGGAGGAGTTCCGCGACCGCACCCAGCTGCTCATCTCCACGGAAGCCGGCGCCGAGGGCATCAACCTCCAGTTCTGCAACATCCTGGTCAACTACGACCTGCCCTGGAACCCGCAGCGCGTGGAGCAGCGCATCGGCCGCTGCCACCGCTACGGCCAGCAGCGCGACGTGCTGGTGCTCAACTTCCTCAACCGCTCCAACGCGGCGGACGCGCGCCTCTACGAGCTGCTGGAGAAGAAGCTCAACCTCTTCGACGGCGTGTTCGGCGCCTCGGACGAGATCCTCGGCGCGCTGGAGAGCGGCGTGGACTTCGAGCGGCGCGTGCTCGAGATCTACCAGGGCTTCCGCAAGGTCGAGGACATCAACGCCGCCTTCGACGCCCTGCGCGCGGACATGGAGAGCCGCATCAGCGCGCGCATGACCGAGGCGCGCAGCACCCTGCTCGAGCGCTTCGACGGCGACGTTCGCAAGCGCCTGCGCGTCGCGGGCGAGCAGACGAAGGAGACCATCGCCAAGCGCCGCCAGGCCACGCGCGCCCTCACCGGCTCGGTGCTGGGCAACAACGTGGCCAGCGGGCGGCTGCAGGTGGCCAAGGCCGCCTACTCCGTGCGCGAGCGCACCAACGACGCCGTCAGCTACCTGCAGCTGGACGCGGCGGGGCTGCCGAGCCGCCTCGCGCGCCTCGCCGGCAGCGAGGGCTGGTGGTTCGTCTACAAGTTCGAGCTGAGCGGCCTCAAGCCCGAGGAGAGGCTCGTGCACCTGGTGCTGGTGAAGGACCGGGACGGCACCTTCCGCGCGCTGCCGGTGGCGGACGGCGAGCACTTCGTGCGCCTCGCGGCGAAGGAGGAGAAGCGCCGCCAGCCGGACGCGGTGAGCGTCTCGCTCGTGCAGGAACAGGCGCTGCTCGCCGCGAAGGACGAGCTGGTGCGCGCCGCCGAGCGCAAGAACGCGCTCGAGCTGGACCTCGCCAAGGAGCGCGCGGACCGCTACGCCGAGGACTGCCTCCTCGAGTCGCGCCAGGGCATGGAGTCGGCGCGCGCGCAGTGGATGGAGGCGCGCAAGCAGGTGGCGGGCGTGGACGAGCCCTCGGAGCGCGTGAAGGCACGCGCGAACGCCGAGCGGCTCGAGCGCGAGTACCGCCGCAAGCTCGCGAGCTTGCGCAACGAGGAGGAGAAGCGCTACCTCGCGAAGGACCGCGCCATCGCGGACCTCACCCAGAAGGCCAAGGTCGTGGAGAAGCGCTCGCTCATCGCCTCCGCCTACTTCTGGCTCTCCTGAGCCCCGGGCGCGCGCAGGTACACCCAGGTCGCGCCCCAGCCGCCGTCCTGCTCCTGCGCGGACTCGAAGCGAAGCACCTCGGGGAGGCGCGAGAGCAGGCCGTGCACGCGGCGGCGCAGCGCGCCCGTGCCCTTGCCGTGCGCGATGCGCACCTGCAGCACGCCCTTCTCGCGGCACGCGGCGAGGTACTCCTCCACCACGAGTGGAGCGTCGCGCGGGGCGAAGAGGTGCAGGTCCAGCTCGCCGTCCAGCGGCAGCGCCACGGGGGCCTCGGGGTCCCAGGGCTCGGCGTCCCCGGCGTCCTCCGGGCCGGGAGCCTCAGCGTCGGGCGGCCTGCGCCTCACGGGCCTGCGCCTCGCGCGAGCGTGCGTAGTCCTGCCGGAGCGTGGCGACTTCTTTTCTCAGGGTGGCGAAACTCTTTCCCGCCTCCCGCCAGGTGCGCCCCGGCGGCGGACGGCGCCCCGCCGCCTCCGCCTCCATTCCCGCCCCTCCCGCCACCACGAGGCGGGTCGCCACCACCACCATCAGCACCGCATGCATGGGGGCATCCCCAGGCAAGGCGCGTGCCGAGCCCTGTCCCGGGGTCAGGGCGCACTGTTCTCCAGCACGATGCTCTCGGCGAGCTTGAGGGCGGAGAGGGGCGCGCTGCCCTCCGCCTTGTTGTTGATGATGACGAAGGCGGCGCGGCCTGCGCGCACCGCCTGCACGCTGAGGCGCGCAAGGGCCTCGCGGGTGGTGAGGTCCTCGTCCACCAGGTGGCGGAAGGGCGCGTAGCGCGCGCGGGCCTCGTCGTAGCCGAGGTGCGGCGGCAGCATCCAGCGCACCACCAGCGCGCGCGAGGCGAGCGCCCGGGTGCGCTCGGCCTGCTGCTCCACTTCGGGAAGGTTGCGCCAGGCGGCGAGCACGGGGCTCGCGCCCACGTCCGCGAGCGCTGCGGCGAGGTCCTCCGTGAGCAGCTCCTCGTTGCGCAGCTCCACCGCGTAGAGGGGCCCCGGGGGCAGCGCTGCGAGGAAGCCGTGCAGCCGCTCGACGAAGGCCTCGGGGCCGCCGAACTGCGCCGTGTCCTGCGGGGGGAACTGGAAGACGAGCGGGCCGGCCTTGTCGCCCAGGCCCTCGACGAAGGGGGCCACCACCGCGTCGCGCGCGTAGGCGGCATCGAGGAAGCGCGCGTTGAGCTCGCCGCGGTGCGCGCCGTAGCGCGCGTGCAGGGGGTAGCGCGCGAGCGTGCAGGCCTCGTGGGCCTTGGCGAGGAAGCGGAAGCCCTCGGGCACCTGCGCGGCGTAGGCCGCGAAGGTGGCCGCGGGCACGGGCCCGTAGAAGGTCCGGTCGATGCCCACCGTGCGCAGCACCGGGTGGTGCGCGTAGGCGGCGAGCCCTTCGCGCGCGAGCCGCACCTGGGTGGCCGCGCGGTCGTAGACGATTCCCTCCCAGCCCGGGAAGGTCCACGAGGAGGTGCCCAGGAACACGCCCTGCGGCAGGTGCGCGCCCACCTCCTGCACCTCGGCGGGCTGCGCCACGGCGCCCACCGGCTCGCTGCGCGTGGCGCCTGCGCGGCGGCGCGGCGGCGGGCGCGGCGCGGCGGACTCCGTCGGAGCGCCGAAGAGATCGAGCTGGTCGGGTCCCCGTGGGGCCATGGGTCAGGTCTCCGGAAGGTCGCGCGAGTCTGGCGCGGCGGGCGCTCTCGACACCAGGGCCGGCGGCGCCCCCGCGTCTGCTTTCGTAACGCGCCGGGGCCCGGATTTCCGGCCTCGCGGCACGCTCCGCACGCCCTACAGGTAGCCGAGCTCCACCGCCCGCAGCACGGCGCGGGTGCGGTCGCGCACGCCCAGCTTGGAGAGGATGCTCGAGGCCTGGTTCTTCACCGTGCCCTCCGCCGTGCCCAGCGCGAGCGAGATCTCCCGGTTGCTCAGGCCGCGCGCCATCAGCCGCAGCACCTCCTGCTCGCGCGCGGTGAGCGCGTCCGGCAGCTCGGCGCTCGGGAAAGAGGCGGGGCCCGCCGTGGCGAGGCTGCGCAGCGCGCGCTCGGTCGCCGCCGGCAGGGGCAGCGTCTCGCCACGCGCCACCCGGCGCACGGCCTCGGCGAGGGGCGCGAGGCCCACGTCCTTCAGGAGGAAGCCCTGCACCCCCACGCGCAGCGCCTCGATGACCACGGCGTCGTCGTCGAAGGTGGTGAGCAGCAGCACGCGGCGGCCCGGGTCTCGCGCGCGCAGGCTGCGCAGCACCGCGAGCCCGTCCATCCCTGGCATGCGCACGTCCAGCAGCGTCACGTCCGGATCCAGCGAGGCGATGAGCGCGAGCGCCTCCGCGCCATCGGAGGCCTCGCCCACCACCTGCAGGTCCGGCGTCAGCTCCAGGAGGCTGCGGATGCCCTGGCGCACCAGCGGATGATCGTCCACCAGCAGCACGCGGCTCATGCGCCCTCCGGCAGCCACGCGCGCACCTCGAGCCCCTGCCCTGCCTCGCCCCGCACCTCCACGCCGCCTCCCAGCGCCCGGAAGCGCTCCTGCATGCCCCTGAGCCCCGCTCCCGGCAGCACGCGCCCCGCCGCGGCGCCGCGGCCGTCGTCGCGCGCGTGCACCTGCAGGCCCCCCGGACCGCGCTGGATGTCGATCCACAGGTTGCGCGCGGCCGCGTGGCGCAGCGTGTTGGTGAGCAGCTCCTGCACGCAGCGGAAGAGGCTGAGCGCGGCCTCGGGGGTGGCGAGCGCGAGCGACTCCGGGACCTCGAGGTGCACGGCCAGGCCGGGTGCCTCGGCGACCAGCGCGCGCAGCGCCGGCGCGAGCGCGGAGGGCGGAGGCTCCCGCAGCGCGCTCACCACGCCGCGCACGTCCGCGAGCAGCTGCCGGGTCACGCCCTGCGCCCGCTCCACGTGGTCGCGCCCGGGCCCCTGCACGGTGTGCCCTGCGGCCTCCAGGTTGAGCGAGAGGGCCGTGAGGTGGTGGCCCACCGAGTCGTGCAGCTCGCGCGCGATGCGCAGCCGCTCCGCCTCGCGCTCACGCCCCGCAAGCAGCGCCTGCGCCGCCTGCAGCGCGGCATTCGCCTCGGCGAGCTCGGCGCGCGCCTTCGCCTCGCGCTCGGCGAGCGAGGCCACGCCGAACGCGAAGAGCTGCAGGCCGGTGTACAGGCCCGCCGTCACCAGTGCGCGCAGGGGTGGCAGCCCGAGGAGCAGCAGCGCGAGCAGCGCCGCGCTCTGCGCGGCCACCCACGCGCCCGCACGCCGCGGCGAGCCGAGCGCCGGCGCCATCCCGGCCGTGATGCCCAGCAGCGCGGGCTCGAAGCCCGAGTGCCCCAGCGCGCACAGGGCGAGGGCGCACAGCGTCTGCGCGAGGAAGCCCGGCACCGGGAGCGCGCCCGGGCGGCGCGTGTTGTGCGCGTAGAGCGCCCCGAAGAGCAGGAAGGCCGTGAGCAGGCCGAGCGTGGCGGGCTCGCGCAGCAGCGCGGGCGCGCTGGCGAGCCGCAGCAGCTCGGGCACGCCGGCCGCGAGCCAGGTGAGCAGGCCCGTGGCGTTCAGCAGGCGATCGGAGCGGCGGGGAGCCATGGCGTGCTCGAGCATAGAGCGCCGCGCCCCGCCCGGGCATGTGCCGGAAGTCACACGCGCGGGGCCATGACCACTGCCACATGTGCGCGCAGGGAGAGGGGTGCACCGTGGGGCCCATCACGACGTGTCCCGGAGGTCCCCCATGCCGCTGTTCCGCTTCGCCCTCACGCTGCACATCCTCGGAGGGGCGCTCGCCCTGCTCTCCTTCTGGCTGCCGCTGGTCTCGCGCAAGGGTGGCCGGCTGCACCGGTACGCCGGCTGGCTCTACGTGGGCGCCATGGGGCTGCTCGCCGTCACCGGCGTATACATCAGCGGCTGGCGCGCCCTGTGGGGCCCTGCCGCCCAGCGCCCCGTGAACCTCTTCCTCCTCTTCATCGCGCTGCTGAGCGTGAGCGGGGCGAGCATGGGCCTGCGCGTGCTGCGTGCGAAGGGGCGCACCGGGGCCCATCGCAACCCCTTCGACCTGGGGCTCTCGGCGCTGCTGCTGCTCGCGGCGCTCGCGCTGGAGGCGTACGGGCTGCGCCTGGGCCACCCGCTGCTGATGGGCTTCGCGCCGGTGGGCATCTACGCGGGCGCGAGCCAGCTCTACTACTGGCTGCGCCCGCCCACCTCGCGCATGCACTGGTGGCTCGAGCACATGGGCGCGATGGGCGGCTCGGCGCTGGGGGTGATCGTGGCGTTCCTCGTCCTCAACGCCCGCCACCTGGGCCTGCCCTCCACCGGCCTCGGCCTGTGGCTCACGCCGGTGCTCGTGGGCGTCCCGGGGCTCAAGCTGTGGCAGCGCGTCTACCAGCGGCGCTTCGCCGCGCGCCGCGCCGCCGCCGCCCCGCTGCCTACACCTTGAGCCGGATGGCCGAGGGCAGGACGGAGACGCGCGCCGGAAGCGAGCCGGGCACCTCGCCGTCGACGTCCAGGAGGGTGGGCTCCTCGGCCTCGGCCGTGACCGTGCGGCAGCGCAGCGTGCGCGTGCCCTTCCAGTTCACGTGCTCGCCGTTGTAGGCGCCCTTGCTCTTGAGCGCGAAGTCCACGATGCCGTAGCCGCTCCACACCGTGACATCGAGCAGGCCGTCGCGCGTGTCGGCGAGCGGGGCCACCTTCATCCCACCGCCGAAGTAGCGGCCGTTGCACAGGGCCACGGCCGTCACGTCCACGGTCTCGGCGGGGCCGCCGTCGAAGGAGAGGCGCACCGGGCGCATGCGGTACTTGAGCAACCCCTTCACGGTGGCCCACATGAAGCTGCCCTTCGCGCCCAGGGCCTTGGTGCCCTGGTTCGCCTCCTCCGCCACCACCGCGCTCACGCCGAACGAGGAGATGTTCGCGAAGTAGCGGCTGCCTGGCGCGCCGTCGCGCCCCGTGAACTCCACGCGCCCCACGTCGAAGGGCGCGGTGTGCGGAGAGGCCAGGCGCGCGATGGCGGAGTCGAGCTCCAGGTCCCAGTCGAAGGTGCGCCGGAAGTCGCCGCCGGTGCCGCGCGGCAGGACGCCGAGCGCGGCGGCGGGGTTGAGCGCCTTGCCGTCCGCGAAGAAGCCGTTGGTCACCTCGTTGATGGTGCCGTCACCGCCCACCGCCACGATGCACTCGTAGCCCTCCTCGATCGCGCGGCGCGCGAGCCGCTCGCCGTCCATGGGGCGCTCGGTGAAGCCAAAGCCCACGTCGCCGAGGCGGCGCGCGACGCGGGCGGAGATCTCCGCCCAGCGCCGGCCCGTGAGGCCGTTGGCGCTCTGGGGGTTCACCACGAGGAAGGTCTTCATCGGCGCTCGGTCCTCCGGCCAGGAGCTGTCCCCCGGGCGGATGGACACGGCGAGGCCCGGGGAGGCCCGCAGCCTACCCCGGCGCCCGCCCCTGGCGCTGCCCCTACTTCTGGGGCGGGAGCACGGCGCGCACGTGCAGGTCGCTCAGCTGCTTGTCGTCCACGTCGCCGGGGGCGCCGGTCATCTGGTCCGTGCCCGTCTTCGTCTTGGGGAACGGGATGACGTCGCGCAGGCTCTCGGCGTTGGTGAGCAGGAAGGCGAGCCGGTCCATGCCCAGCGCGATGCCGCCGTGCGGGGGCGCCCCGTACTTGAGCGCGTCCAGCAGGAAGCCGAACTTCTGGCGCGCCTCCTCCTCGGCGATGCCCAGCGCCTTGAACACCTCGGCCTGCACCTTCGGGTCGTGCAGGCGGATGGAGCCGCCGCCGATCTCGAAGCCGTTGAGCACCACGTCGTAGCGGTGGCACTTCACGCGGCCCGGGTCCGAGAGCAGGAAGGGCACGTCCTCGTCGTGGGGGCGCGTGAAGGCGTGGTGCGCCGCCGCCCAGGTGTGCGTCTCCTCGTCGTACTCGAAGAGGGGCGGGTTCACGACCCAGAGGAAGTTCCACACCCCGCCGCTGCCGTACTCGGGGATGTAGCCGAGCTTCTTCGCCACGTGCACGCGCAGGTTCGCCATCACCGTGTGCACCAGCGACTCGCGCCCGAACTGGAACAGCAGCAGGTCGCCCGTCTTCGCGCCGCAGGCCTGGTTGATGGCCTGGCGCAGCGCGGGGGTGATGCTCTTGGAGAGCGGGGACTGGGTCCACTCGCCGCCCTCGCCCACCTTCGCGCGCGCGAGCCCCGCGGCCCCCGCCTGCTTCACGAAGTCCTCGAGCTTGTCCGTCTCGGCGCGGCTCATGGCCTTCTCGGCCGGCACCACCATCGCCTTGACGATGCCCTTCTTCTGCACCGCCTCGTACATGAGCGGCACGCCGCCCGCCTCGCCGTGCTCGCGGATGAGGTCCGTGAGCACCACGTGCTCGAGCCCGAAGCGCAGGTCCGGCTTGTCGTTGCCGTACTTCGCCATCGACTCGTCGAAGTTCATGCGCGGGAAGGGGGTGGGCACGTCCACGCCCAGCACGTCCTTCCACAGCTTCTTGATGAGCCCCTCGATGATGGTGAAGATGTCGTCCTGGGTGACGAAGCTCATCTCCACGTCGATCTGCGTGAACTCGGGCTGCCGGTCCACGCGCAGGTCCTCGTCGCGGAAGCACTTCACGATCTGGAAGTAGCGGTCGAAGCCCGCCACCATGAACAGCTGCTTGTAGAGCTGCGGGCTCTCGGCGAGCGCGTAGAACTTGCCCGGGTTGAGCCGGCTGGGGACGAGGAAGTTGCGCGCGCCGCCCGGCGTGTACTTGCCCATGAAGGGCGTCTCGAGCTCGAGGAAGCCCTGCTCCACCATGTACGCGCGCGTGATCGCGTTCATCTTCGAGCGCGTCATCAGGCTCTGCTGCAGCGGCTGGCGGCGCAGGTCCAGGTAGCGGTACTGCAGGCGCTTCTCCTCCGAGGTGGTGATCTTGTCCTCGATGGGCAGCGGCGTCGGCTCGGAGCGGTTGAAGATGGTGACGGCCGTGGCCCGCACCTCGACCTCGCCCGTCTTCATCCGCTTGTTCACCTGGGTGCCGCGGCTCACCACCTTGCCCTGCACCCCGATGCAGTACTCGAGGCGCAGCTGGCCCGCCGTCCCGTGCGCCTCGGCCTGGTCCGGCTCGAAGACGATCTGCGTGATGCCGTCGCGGTCGCGCAGGTCGATGAACACCGCGCCGCCCAGGTCCCGCCGGCTGTTCACCCACCCGAAGAGCACGACCTCCTTGCCCACGTCCGCGGCCGTGAGCTGACCGCAGGTGTGGGTACGCTTGACCTCGGAGATGAACGGGACCGCCATGGCGCCTGGGCTTTCTTGCTGGAGGTGAAACCGGAAGGGGCGGCACCCTAGCGAGCGCGAAAACGGGGCGTCAAGGAATCACAGCGCGCTGCGCCACGGCCGCGAGCCCCCGAAAGGGGTGAAAAGTCAGTGGCTTACGCTGCCAACGCGCCCCCCGGCGCCGCCCTTCCCGCGCACCCCGTCCGCTGCCACGCAGGGCGGAAAGTTTTTCCCGATCGCAGCCCTCCGCGTCGCCTCCCGCCCCACCCCGTCCGAGCGATTCCGGGGGGTTGGGTCGTTGGCACACCTACTGCTTCGCACCGCCCCGGGGCAGGGGTGGCACAAGGGGGCGGGGATGAAGGGCGGGCAGGGACCTCAGCTGGATCCGATCTGCGGGCGGCGGCTGGAGGAGGCGGAGGGGCAGCCCTCCACCGAGTACAAGAAGCGCCAGTACTTCTTCTGCTCGGAGGGGTGCCGCAGCGCCTTCCAGCGGCAGACGGAGCGCTTCCGGGTGAGCGACCTCGCGCGCGCGGGCGCCCTGATGACGCCGGGGCGGGTGCGCTGGGGCATCGCCTAGCGGGCCGGGCCCGGAACGCCGGAGGCGCGCGACTCAGGCGCCCGCGGGCCGCAGCGCCTTGAGCTTGAGCTGCAGCCGGCGCTGGCCGCGGAAGGTGTCGATGCCGGCCTGGAAGGCCAGGTCCACCGGGCCGCTGAGCAGCGGGGCGCGCTCGGCCATCCCGAAGCCGATCGCATCCAGCGCGGGCGCCGCCTGCAGGCTCAGCTTCAGGTGCCCGGCCCCGCCGGACTTGTGCGGCAGGACGCGCGGGTGCGCCACCTGGTGCTTCAGCGCGAGCACGGGCTCGGGGTTGCCCTGGCCGAAGGGGCCCAGGCGCTGCAGCGACTCCACCGCGCGCTCGTCCAGCTCGTGCAGCCCCACCACCGCGTCCACCCGGCAGCGCGGGATGAGATCCTCGGGGTTGAGCCGCGCGAGCGCGATGCGCTCGAAGGCCTCACGGAAGGCCGGCAGGCGCCCCGCCTCCACGGTGAGCCCGGCCGCGTGCTTGTGCCCGCCGAACTTCACCAGGTGCTCGGCGCAGCCCGAGAGTGCGTCGTAGAGGTGGAAGGCCTCGATGCTGCGCGCGCTGCCCTTGCCCACCCCGTCCTTCACCCCGACCATCACCGTGGGGCGGTGGAAGCGCTCCACCACGCGGCTCGCCACGATGCCGATGACGCCCGGGTGCCAGCCGTCCGCGAACAGCACGAGGCCCCGCGCGCCGCCCTCCTGCGCGATGCGCTCCTCGGCCTGCGCGAGCGCCGCGCCCAGGATCTGGCTCTCGATGCCCTGGCGCTCCGCGTTCGCCTGATCCAGCACCTGCGCGAGCGGCCGCGCCCTCTCCAGCGTCTCGGCGCACAAGAGCTGCAGCCCCAGGGACGCGTCCTGCAGGCGCCCCGCCGCGTTGATGCGGGGCCCGAGCCGGAAGCCCACCTGCCCCGCGCTCACCGCGGCGGACGGCTCGAGGCCCGCCACTTCCTTCAGCGCCCGGATGCCGGGGCGCTGCGCCTGCGTGAGCTGCTGAAGGCCGTGGTGCACGAGGATGCGGTTCGCCCCGAGCAGCGGCACCACGTCCGCCACGGTCGCGAGCGCCACCAGGTCCATCAGCGCGCGCAGGTTGGGCTCGCGGCGCGTGGCGAAGAAGCCGTCGTCGCGCAGGCGCTTGCGCAGCCCCATGCAGAGGTTGAAGGCCACCCCGGCGGCGCACAGCACCTTGGTGGGGTAGTCGCAGCCGGGCTGGTGCGGGTTGAGCACGGCCACCGCCGGCGGCAGCGTGGGCAGCACCGTGTGGTGGTCCACGATCACCACGTCCAGCCCGAGCTCCCGCGCGCGCGAGATCTCCGCCACCGAGGTGATGCCGCAGTCCAGCGTCACCAGCACCCGGGTGCCGTCCGCGGCGATGCGCTCCACCGCCTGCAGGTTCAGCCCGTAGCCCTCGCCCAGCCGGTGCGGGATGTAGGTCGCGGGGCTCGCGCCCAGCTCGCGCAGGAACAGCGTCATCAGCGTGGTGGAGCACACCCCGTCCACGTCGTAGTCGCCGTAGAGGGTGATCTTCTCCCCCGAGCGCAGCGCCCGCGTGAGCCGCTCCACCGCCGCGCCCATCCCCTTCATCCGGAACGGGTCCGGCAGGTCCGCGAGCCCGTCCGCGAGGAAGGCGTGCGCCGCCTCCGGGGTCTGGTAGCCGCGGTTCACCAGCACGCGCGCGGGCAGCGGGTGGAGCTGCAGCGCCGCCGCGAGCTTCGCGGCCTGGTCCTGCGTCACCTCCGGCAATAGCCAGCGCACGTGCTTGCGGTCCTCGCGTGGGAGCCGTGGGGGGCCTGGTCGCCTGCCCCCTCCCCAGTCCTCTTGCGCCCCAAGGCTAGCGCGGGTCCCTGACAGCCCGCCGCTCTTTTTGCCCGCCCGCCCGTCCGCCCCCCTGCCCTCTTGCCGCCCGCTCGCCCCGCGCACAGGCCCGTGCGGCGCCGCGCGCCGTGCACAGCTTGTGCGGGGAAGCCCCCTTCCGCCTCGCCCCCAGTGCGAGTCGGCTCGACCCCCTCTAGCCAGGAGAACCGGATGGGAAGCGCAAACCTGCGGGCCGCAGCGGGCGCCCTCCCCGCCCTGGCGCTGGCCCTGACCCTGAGCGCGCCGGCGGCCGCCAGCACGCAGGGCGACTTCAACGTCTTCGTGAAGGGCGGCGCGGGCGACTACACCGGCAGCCTCGGCGCCTTCACCCACCCCGGCCCCACCTGGGGCGCCGTGCTCAACTTCCAGCCCTACGACTTCCTCGGCGTGGAGCTGGGCTACGAGGGCTCGCGCCAGACGGTGGACGACAACCGCTTCGCCTCGGGCGACGCCCCCACCCTCCTGCGCAACGGCGGCGCGAGCCTCATCAAGCTCTCGCCGCCCTTCCTCGAGCGCGTGCGCCCCTTCATCGGCGCGGGGCTGGGCGCCACCTACGTCCACGTGGCGGGCGAGGCCAACGGCCTCTACGTGAGCGACTTCATGGAGGAGGTGCCGCTCGCGGCAGGGCTCGAGTTCAACGCGGGCGCCCTCACGGCCGGGGTGCGCGCCACCTTCCGCGTGCTGCTCAACCAGGCCTTCGCGGATGCGGCGCTCGCGCAGAGCGGCCCCGACGGCGGCCTCTTCGACGCCGCGCTCACCCTGGGCGCGCGCTTCTAGGGTCCGCAAAAAGGCAAAGGGCCCGCCGAACCCGCGCTGGGTTCGGCAGGCCCTCGGGCGAACAGCACCCCGGCACCCGGAGGAGCTAGGCCGCCTTGGCGCTGATCTGCGCGCGCTGCTGCTTCGCGTGCGCGCGCTCGTCGAGCCAGATGGTGAGCGGGCTCGCGATGTACACGGACGAGTAGGTGCCCACCACGATGCCCACCAGCATCGCCATGGCGAAGTCCCAGATCTCGCCCACGCCGAAGATGAGCAGACCGATGAGCGAGAGCGCCGTCACGCCCGAGGTGAGGATGGTGCGGGAGAGCGTGTCGTTCACCGCGATGTTGATGACCTCGGCGAGGCTCTTGCTGCGGTACTTCGCCATGTCCTCGCGGATGCGGTCGTAGATCACGATCGTGTCGTTCACCGAGTAGCCCACGATGGTGAGCAGCGCGGCGATGGAGGTCAGGTTGAACTCGTGGCGGCTCACCAGGTAGTAGCCGCACACCATGATTACGTCGTGGAGCATGGCGAGCAGCGCGCCCGGGCCGAACTTGAAGTCGAAGCGGAACGCCACGTACACGAGGATGGCCACCATCGAGTACAGCAGCGCCATGATGCCGCGGTTGCGCAGCTGCTTGCCCACCTGCGGGCCCACGTAGTCCACGCGCCGGGTCTCGAAGTCCGGCTTGTCCAGGCCCTGGCTCAGCGCCGCGGTGATCCGCTCCGCCATGCCGCTCGCCACCACCTGGTAGTCGAAGCCGCCGCCCTGCGCCTCACCCAGCGAGCGAACCTCCTTCACGCCCACGCCGGTGGAGGCCACCGCCTCGCGCGCCGCCTTGGGATCCACGGGCTGCGTCGAGCGGAAGTTCACGATGCCGTTGGCCACGTCCGGGTAGACGCTCTTGATGTTGCCCAGCCCCTGGATGGCGGTGCGCGCCTTGGCCGCGCCCTCCTCCGTCAGCTGGGTCACGCCGCCCAGGCGCAGCAGGAACGAGTTCTCGCTCGCCGCCCCGATGTTCTGCACCGACACGTCGTGCAGGCCCGCCGCCTCGGCGCGCTTGCGCACGTCCGCCGCGCTGACCGGGTGGTTGTACTTGAGCTCCACCACCGTGCCGCCGGCGAAGTCCACGCCGAAGTTGAAGCCCCAGATGGCGAGCCCCACCAGGATGGCGAGGTTGATGAGCGAGGAGATGTAGACGGCAATCTTGCGCTTGCCGATGAAGTCGATGTGCGTGTCGCGCTTGAGCACTTGCATGTTCGCGTGTCCTCGGGCCTGCGGCGGTTAGACCGACACCGTCTGCGCGTTGCGGCCGTGGATGAAGTACGTGGTGATGGTGCGCGTCACCACGATCGAGGTGAAGAGCGAGGCGATGAGGCCCACGATCAGCGTCGTCGCGAAGCCGCGCACCGGACCCGTGCCCGTCATGAAGAGGATGAAGCCCGCGATGAGGCTGGTCACGTGCGCATCGAAGATGGTCCAGAAGGCGCGGTCGTAGCCCTGGTCCACCGCCTGGCGCGCGGTCTTGCCGTGGCGCAGCTCCTCGCGGATGCGCTCGTTGATGAGCACGTTCGCGTCCACCGCGATGCCCAGCGTGAGCACGAAGCCCGCGATGCCCGGCAGCGTGAGGGTCGCGTTGAAGAAGGCGAGGCCCGCGAGGATGAGCAGGCCGTTGAGCACCAGCGCCACGTCCGCGATGAGGCCCGACTTCTTGTAGTAGACGGCCATGAAGATGACCACGAGCGCCAGGCCCACCAGCGCCGCGAGGCCGCCCTTCTTGATCAGCTCGTCACCGAGGCTCGCGCCCACCTGGCGGATCTCGCCCGTGGTCACCGGCGCCGGCAGCGCGCCCGCCTTGAGCACCAGCGCCAGCGTGTTCGCCTCCTGCAGGCGCTGATCCATGCTGGTGCCCGCGCCGCGGCCCATGGTGATGCGCGCGCGGCCGCCGGGGATCTTCTCGTTGATGCGCGGCGCCGAGTGCACGTTCTCGTCCAGCACGATCGCCATGCGCCGGCCCACCCACTGCTCGGTGAGCTTCTCGAACTCGCGCGCGCCGGCCGCGTCGAAGGTGATGCTCACCTCCGGCTCCTGCAGCTGGCTGATGGAGGCGTCCGCGCCCGCGAGGCTCTCGCCCGTGAGCGGCACGTTCTTGTCCACCAGGTAGGTGGCGTAGCTCGCGCAGTCGCCCTTCTTCGCGCCCTGCCCCTCCTGGCACTCGAGCAGCACCTCGCGGTCCTGCGGGACCTTGCCCTTCACGTAGGCGAGCAGCGCCTCGCGGTCCTTGCTCACCAGCGCCGGGAAGCCGTCCGCCGTGCCCAGCTGGATGCCGCTCTCGGGCGCCGGCGGGCTGTTGCGGAAGGTGTCCTGGAAGAAGGTGCCCGTGTCGTCCACGAGCCGGAACTCGAGCTGCGCGGTGGTGCCCACCAGCTCCTTGGCCTGCTCGGCGTTCTGCTGGCCGGGCAGCGAGATCTGGATGGAGTCCGTGCCCAGCTTGCGCACGTCCACCTCGGCCACGCCCCACTTGTCGATGCGGCGGCGGATGACGAGCATCGCCTGGTCCACCGCCTCGTCGCGGAAGCGGTTCACCTGGCTGTCATCCGGCGCGAGCACCAGCCGGTTGCCCTCGCGCGCCGCCACGGTGAAGTCCTGGTAGCTCGAGAGCACCTCCTTCTCGATCGCGGGCAGGGTCGCCGGGTCCTTCGCGGTGAGCGTGAGGCGCAGCGCCTCGGGGTCCGTGTCCGCCGTCACCTCGCCGATCTTCTTCTCGTTGAGGTAGTTGGCGATCTGCTGGCCGCGCCGCTCGGTGCGCTTCTGCAGCGCCGTGCGGGTGTCCACGCGCATCACCATGTGGATGCCGCCCTGCAGGTCCAGGCCCAGGTTCACCCGGTGCTTCGCGGACGGCGACCACTTGGGCAGCCGCGCCTGCAGCGCCGCGATGTTGTTGCGCTCGGCCCGGTCCAGGACGAACAGCGAGTAGTAGGTCGGGGTCAGGTACCAAATCGTGCCCAGGGTCACCAGGACGATCAGCGCCAGCTTCCAATACCAGGAGCGCTCCATCGCTTACTTCTCCTCCTTCTTGTCTTCCACCTTCACCGCCGCCGCAGGGGCTGCGGGCGCCTCGACCGCGTAGCGGCCGGCGATCGAGGTCTTGAGCACGCGCACGCGCACGCCGCTGGCCACCTCGAGCGTCACCGTGCGATCCGCGACCTCGTAGATGCGGCCGACGAGGCCGCCCTGGGTCACGTACTCGTCGCCCTTCTTGAGCCCGGCGAGCATGGTCCGGTGCTCCTTCATCTGCTTCTGCTGGGGCCGGATCATCACGAAGTACATGATGGCGGCCATCGCAACCAGGATGGGCAGCATGCCGAGGGGGCTGGAGTTGCCCCCGGCTGCCTGCGCCAGGATCAGAAAGCTGTCTGCCACAAACGCCTCGTCGCGCAGAGAAGGAACGGCCCACTGCAGAGCCCAGGACTGGACACTGCCGGGCAGAGGAAGGGGCGCGTTCTACCAGCAGGCCTCCGCCCGGGCAAGAAGCGCCGGGTGTGGTCTACCCCGGCCCGCAGCAGGGGCCCGCCCTAGCGCGCCCTGGGGAGTGGGCCGAGCACGCCCTCCAGCTGATGCAGCACCGTCTCGCGCGCCAGGTGCTGCTTCGGCAGGAAGCCCTGCGCCCGGGCGAGCAGGGAGGTCAGCTCCCCGGGCGCCAGCCGCTTGGCCGACTGCACGATCACCGGGACATCGCGGGTGAGCGGGTCCGCGCGCAGGGCCTCCAGCACCTCGGGGGCGCCCATGCCCGGCATCACCAGGTCCAGGAAGATGAGCCGCGGCAGGTGCGAGCGCGCGAGCGCGAGCCCCTCCGGCCCTCCCGGCGCCTCGAGCACCCGGTAGGGCGTCTCGTCCAGGGTGCGCCGCAGCAGGTAGCGGAACACCTCGTCGTCGTCGATGATGAGCAGCTCCCCGTGCGCGCTCGCCTCCCCTGCCGCCGTGGGGGGCGGCGGCCGCAGGAGCCCGAGCAGCGTGCCGTCCGCCAGCGCCTCGCGGGGCAGGACCCGCAGCCCCGGGTGCGCCCCCTCGCCGAGCCCGAAGCAGGGCACCTGCGCCGCCTCCGCCTCCGGCAGCAGCGCGAGCGCGCCCTCGAGCGCCTCGGGCCCCTGCGCCAGGTCCACCACCAGCGCCGCGGGCCGCAGCCGCCCGAGCGCCACCCGCGCGCGTTCCTCGCCCGCCACCGGGAGGAGCTGCAGCCCGGCCTCCCGCAGCGCAGGCGGCTCGGGGGAAAGGGCTTCGCCCGGGCCCGGGGGCTCGCCGAGCAGCAGCAGCACCGGCTGCAGGCCCGGCTCGAGCCGCCACGCGAGCTCGAGCTCGGGAGGCGCGTCCGTGCGGCCCGGCGCGAGCCCCATCACCGAGGCGGTGAAGGTGGAGCCCTGGCCCGGCACGCTGTGCACGCTGAGGCTGCCGCCCAGCAGCTCCGCGAGCCGGCGGCTCAGGGGCAGCCCCAGTCCCGTGCCGCGCGAGCGCTGGTGGGGGCCGGCGATCTGCGTGTACTCCTCGAAGATGCGCTCCTGGTCCTCGGGGGCGATGCCCACCCCCGTGTCGCGCACGCTGAACACCACCCGGCCGCCCGAGCCGCGGCGCGCGCTTACCCGCACCTCGCCGCGCTCGGTGAACTTGAGCGCGTTGGAGACGAGGTTGCGCAGGATCTGGGCGAGCTTGCCCTCGTCCGTGTAGAGCAGCGGCAGCCCGGGCGCCTCGTCGATGACGAGCTGCACCGCGTCGTCGCTGCGCAGCGGGCGCAGCATGCCGCGCAGGGTCGCGAGCAGCTCGGGCACCCCGAAGGCGCGCGGACGCACCTCGGCCTTGCCGGCCTCGATCTTCGCCAGGTCCAGCAGGTCGTCGATGAGCTCGCTCAGCGCCTCGGCGGAGCGGCGGATGAACTTCACCTGCCGGGCCTGCTCGGGCGTGAGCGGGCCGTCCACCTCGTCCTGCAGCAGGCGCGAGAGGCTGAGCACCGAGTGCAGCGGCGTGCGGAACTCGTGGCTCACGTGCGAGAGGAACTGGCTCTTGAGCTGGCTCGCGCGCTTGAGCGCCTCGGCCTGCACGTCCAGCTCGGAGTAGAGCGCCACCACGCCGCGGTTCGTCTCGGCCAGCTCGCGGTTGAGCCGGTCCAGCTCCGCCTGGCGCTCCTCCAGCGCCCCGATCGTCTCCACCAGCGCGGCGTTCTGCGCCCCCAGCTCGTCCAGCACCGCCACCGGCCCCTGCGGCGGCGCGCGCCGCCGCAGGGCGTGGAGCTGCCCGGGCTGCGGAGGCGTGCGGCCCGCAGGCAGCATCTGCCCCATCTCCACCACCGTCCCCTCCGGCCCCGAGCGCACGCTGAAGCGGTCCATCAGCCGCCGCGAGCCTGCGATCCCCAGCCCCAGCCCCGTCTTCGAGTCGTAGCGCCCCTCGAGGATCTCCTCGAGCGCGGGGATGCCCGGGCCCCGGTCGCTCACGCGCACCCAGAGCGCGAGTGGAGGGCCCTCGGCGTAGCGCAGCTCCGCCTCGCCTCCGCCCGCGTAGACGAACGCGTTGCGCGCGATCTCCGACACGGCCGTGGCGATCCGCGTCTGCTCGAGCCCGCTGAAGCCCAGCTGCGCCGCGAGCTCGCGCGCGAGCCTGCGGCACTGCACCACGTCCTGCTCGGTGCGCAGCGGCAGCTGCGCGAGGAGCTGAGCCTTCGCGTCCATCAGCCCCTCCCGCCGCGCACCGCGACCACCGTCACGTCGTCGCGCCCCCGCGCGAAGTCGCGGTAGAGCACGCCGGCCACGAGCGAGGGGTGGCGCGCGAGCAGCCCCGGGTAGCGCTCCGGGCGCCACTGCGTGCCCAGGCCGTCCGAGGCCATCACCAACAGCGCGCCCTCGGGGTACACGTAGGGCAGCTCCTGGACCAGCGGCGTGTCGTGGCCGAGCGTGCCGTTGTGGCTCACCAGATGCGTGCGCTGCGCCTCCAGCAGCACCGTGCCCGTGATGTTGCCCACGCCGCTGTACTGCAGCACGCCCGCGCGCACGTCCACCGCGGCCACCGCCGCCGCGCAGCCCCGCGTGGCGTGCAGCCCCGCGTGCAGGCGCCGCAGCTGCTCGCCGGGCGCGAGCCGGGGCTGGGCGCGCAAGAGCCGCACCGCCTCGAGCGAGGCCGTGGCCGCCTGCGGCCCGTGGCCCAGCCCGTCCGCCACCAGCACCGTCGCCCCCTCCGGGTGGCACTCCACCCACCAGGCGTCTCCGCAGGCGCTCTCCCCGGGCTTCGCCACGCACACCGCGCCCACCACCACCGGCCGGTCCGAGGGCTCCCCTCCCTCGGCCCACAGCTGCGAGAGCAGCGCCGTGCCCTGGCCCATCGGCGCGTAGAGGTCGAACACGGTGGACTGGCGCTGGATGGCGCCCAGCCCCTCGCCCGCCGTGCCCGCGGTGGAGTAGCCGTCGCGCAGGCTGCGCGCCACGTCCGCGATGCCGCTGCCGCGGTCCAGCGCGAGCAACTCCACGCCCGCCTGGCTCCCGGTCTCGACCGCGCGCAGCAGCACCTCGCCGCCGCCGCCGTGGCGCAGCAGGTTCGTCGCGGCCTCGGTCGCGATGAGCCCTGCGCGCGCCTGCAGCTCCGCATTCATACCCAGGCCCGCGGCGATCAGCACCGCGCCGCGGCGCGCCTCGCCCACCTGGGAGGACTCCCTCACGGTGATGGCCTGCGAGTGCAGCATCCCCGGCGCGCCTCCGCTCACTTCCACCGGGTGAGCGTCACCCGGGTGCCCTCGCCCAGCCGCGAGTGCAGCTCGAACTCGTGCGAGAGCCGCTTCGCGCCGCCCAGGCCCAGCCCCATCCCGCGGCCGGAGGAGTAGCCGTCGCGCATCGCCTGCTCCACGTCTGCGATGCCGGGGCCCTTGTCCTCGAACACCAGTCGCAGCCCGCGCCGCGCCCCGTCCTCGAGCTGCTCGAGCCGCACCTGGCCGCCGCCGCCGTAGTCCAGCGTGTTGCGCGCCAGCTCGCTCGCCGCGGTGACCACCTTGGTCTGGTCCACCAGCCCGAAGCCCAGCGACTGGCTCCAGGTGCGCACCGCCTGGCGCACCACCACCAGGTCCTGCGCGGAGCGGATGGGCAGGGTCTCGGCCTTCGCGGTGCTCATGGCGAGCTCTGGGCCAGCAGCCGCGTGAGCAGCTGCATCCCCTTCTCCACGTTCAGCGCCGTGCGCACGCCGGGCAGGGACATGCCCAGCTCCACCAGCGTGATGGCCACGTCCGGCTGCATGCCCACCACCACCGTGTGCGCGTCCAGCACCCGCGACATCATCGCGATGTTGCCCAGCACCCTCCCGATGAACGAGTCCACCACCTGCAGCGCGGAGATGTCGATGAGCACCGCGCGGGCGCCCGTCTCCGAGATGCGGTTGGTCAGGTCGTCCTGGAGCGTGGTGGCGAGCTGGTCGTGCATGTCCACCTGGATGGTCACCAGGAGGAAGCTGCCCATGCGCAGGATGGGGATGCGGTCCACGGCCCGGCCCTAGCCCTTCCCGCCGCCCGCGCTGCCGCCGCTACCGACGGAGAGGCCGCGGCGCTGCAGCGCGAGCTGGAAGGCGCCCTGCAGCGTCGCCTTGGTGAGCACCCCGCTCAGGTTCACGCCCAGGTGCACGATGGTCTGGGCAATCTGCGGCCGGATGCCGCTGATGATGCACTCGGCGCCCATCAGGCGCGTGGCGGTCACGGTCTTGAGCAGGTGCTGCGCGGTGAGCGTGTCCACCGTGGGCACGCCGGTGATGTCGATGATCGCGATCTCCGCCTCGGTCTCCACGATGCGCTTGAGCAGCGACTCCATCACCGTCTGGGTGCGCCCGCTGTCCAGCGTGCCGATGAGCGGCAGCGCGAGCACGCCCTCCCACAGCTGCACCACCGGCGTGGACAGCTCGAGCATGTCCTCCTGCTGCCGGCGGATGACCTCCTCGCGCGCGCGCTGGTGCTCCTCGGTGGTGAACAGCCCCATCCGGTCGACGAGCTCGGTCACCTCCCACAGCTCCGCGCCCAGGCGCTGCGCGTCCCCGGCGAGCGCCTCGCGCAGGCGGCTGAACAGCGGCTGCTTCGCGCTGAAGACGAACGAGGCCGTCTCCGAGGGCGTGAAGCCCTGCTGCCCGCGCGTGCGCGAGATGTGCGAGAGCAGGTCGCGCATCGGCACCCACGCGGCGCCCCCGAAGTCCGCGCGGCCCCCGCCGCTCAGCGCCTCGGCGAGCAGGCGCAGGAACTCCGCGCACTGCTCGCGCAGCTCCG
The DNA here is from genome assembly GCF_009659535.1 of Aggregicoccus sp. 17bor-14. Lineage (NCBI taxonomy): Bacteria > Pseudomonadati > Myxococcota > Myxococcia > Myxococcales > Myxococcaceae > Aggregicoccus > Aggregicoccus sp. 17bor-14. Next base: position 11,003 of record NZ_VJZZ01000015.1, on the reverse strand, counting down.
CCTCCTTCATCAACAGGTCGCGGCGCAGGCCGGAGGCCGTGAGGTTGCGCCACCAGTCGTCGAGGATGGCGCGCTCGTGCGTCTTCACCAACTCCGCCAGCAGGCTCTTCAAGGTCGCAGCTCCTCCCGTGCTCTGGCGGCGGCTGCTGCCGAGCAGTCGATCGCTCTAGCACGGCGCGCGGCCGCGCCAACGCGCATTCGCCGACACCCGGCGCTCAACGTCCGCCTGTACGCTCGCTCTCCTGCTCTCTCGCACGCGCGCGGAACTCGCGGGCGAAGGCGGCGTAGCGGTCCTCGGCGATCGCGCGGCGCACCTGGGCCATGAGCCCGAGGAAGTAGTGCAGGTTGTGCAGCGTGTTGAGCCGCATCGCGAGCAGCTCCTTCGCCGCGAACAGGTGGCGCAGGTACGCGCGGCTGAAGGTGCGGCAGGTGTAGCAGCTGCACGCGGGGTCCACCGGGCGCTCGTCGCGCGCGTACGCGGCGTTGCGGATCACCACCTTGCCCTCGGAGGTGAAGAGCAGGCCGTTGCGCGCGCAGCGCGTGGGCAGCACACAGTCGAACATGTCCACCCCGCTCTCCACGCAGGTGACCAGGTCCAGCGGCGTGCCCACCCCCATCAGGTAGCGCGGCTTGTCGCGCGGCAAGAGCGGCGCCGAGAGGCTCACCCCCTCGTGCATCGCCTCGGGCGTCTCGCCCACCGAGTAGCCGCCGAGCGCGTAGCCCGGCAGGTCCACCGCGCACACCTCCTCGGCGTGGCGGCGGCGCAGGTCCGCGTGCAGCCCGCCCTGCACGATGCCGAAGAGGCTCGAGCGCTCGCGGCTCCAGGCCTTGCTGCAGCGGTGCAGCCAGCGCGTCGTCCGCGCGAGCGAGCGCTCCAGGTAGTCGCGCTCGGAGCCCGAGGGCGGGCACTCGTCGAAGGCCATGATGATGTCCGCGCCCAGCGTCTCCTGGATCTCGATGGAGCGCTCGGGCGTGAGCAGGTGGCGCGCCCCGTCCAGGTGGCTCTGGAACGCGGCCCCCTCCTCGGTGATCTTGCGCTTCTCCGAGAGGCTGAAGACCTGGAAGCCGCCGCTGTCGGTGAGCATCGGCCGGTCCCACGAGATGAAGCGGTGCAGCCCGCCCATCTCCCCCACCAGCTGCTCTCCGGGCCGCAGCATCAGGTGGTAGGTGTTGCCCAGGATGATCTGCGCATCCAGCGCGAGCAGATCGTCCGGCCCCACGCCCTTCACGCTGCCCACCGTGCCCACCGGCATGAAGATGGGCGTCTCGATGGCGCCGTGCGGCGTGTGCAGCCGCCCGCGGCGCGCCTTCGTGCCCGCATCCTCGTGCAGCAGCTCGAACTTCACGAGCCCCGGCGCCACCCGCGTATCGCCCTTCCCTTGACCCTCGCGCATCCCTACTCCGTCACCAGCATGGCATCGCCGTAAGAGAAGAACCGGTACCCCTGCGCCACCGCCTCGCGGTAGGCGGCGAGCGTGCGCTCGCGGCCGAGCAGCGCGCTGACCAGCACGACGAGCGTGGAGCGCGGCAGGTGGAAGTTGGTGAGCAGCACGTCCACCTGGCGGAAGGCATGGCCGGGGCGGATGAAGATGTCCGTCTCCCCGTCGCCCGGGCGCAGCCTTCCGGTCGCAGGGTCCGTCGCCGCCTCGAGCGTGCGCACCACCGTGGTGCCCACCGCCACCACCCGCCCGCCGCGCGCCCGCGCCTCGGCGATGGCGTCCGCGGTGGCCTGCGGGACGTGGAAGCGCTCCGGGTGCATGTGGTGGCGGTCCAGCTGCTCCTCGCGCACCGGCAGGAAGGTGCCCGGCCCCACGTCCAGCGTCACCGCGTGGCGCTGGATGCCCTGGGCCGCGAGCGCCTCGAGCAGCGCGGGCGTGAAGTGCAGCCCCGCGGTCGGCGCGGCCACCGCGCCCGAGGCGCGCGCGTACACCGTCTGGTAGCGCTCGGCGTCCTCTGCCGAGGGCTCGCGCTGGATGTAGGGCGGCAGCGGGAGCCGGCCGGCCGCCTCGAGCGCCGCCGCGAGGCTCAGCGCCCCGTCCGCCGAGAAGCGCACCCGGTACTCGCCGCCCCCCAGCGCCTCGAGCACCTCGGCGTGCAGCCCCCCGTCGAAGCGCAGGCGCGCCCCCGGCTTGAGCCCCTTCGAGGCCTGGCCGAGGCACACCCACTCGAGCAGGTCCGCGGCCGAGCCCAGCGCCGCCGAGGTCAGCGTGGGCGCGGCGGGCCGCACCACGAGCAGCTCCACGCGCCCCCCCGTGCCCTCCTTCGTCCCCAGCAGGCGCGCCGGGATGACGCGCGCGTCGTTGACCACCAGCACGTCGCCCGGGCGCAGCAGGCCCGTCAGCTCGGAGAAGCGGCGGTGGGTCCACGCCCCCGTCGCGCGGCTCACCTGCATGAGCCGGGACGCGTCGCGCGTGGCGAGGGGCGCCTGGGCGATCTGCGCCTCGGGCAGCTCGAAATCGTAGTCAGAGAGGAGGGACGACACGGCTGCGGGCTTGTACCAACCCTTGCGCCGGGGCACTACCGCCGAAGTCGGCCGGAGCCGGTCAGTACAGCTGCTGCAGCTCGGCGCCCGGGTAGTAGTGGGCGAGGATGTCCTTGTAGCCCTGGCCGCGGTCCGCGAGCACCTTCGCCCCCCACTGGCACAGCCCCGCGCCGTGGCCGTAGCCGCGCCCCGTGAAGCGGAAGCCCTGCGCATTGCGCTCCACGTCGAACGAGAGGCTCTTGATGCGCGTGTAGCCGAGGCGCTGGCGCAGCTGCGCCGCATCGAGCGAGCGGGCCCCCGCCGCCACCCGGCTCACCCGCCCGGTGGCCGTGCGGGCCGCCGTGCGCAGCCCCGCGGAGGCGAAGCGCAGCGCGGCGTCCATCTCCGCGGTGCTCACCTGGGCGGACCAGTGGCTCGCGGGCAGCTCCCCGCAGGGGCAGTCCACGGGCTTGAGGTAGGGCAGGTCGCGCTGCAGCGCCGCGGCGCCCGACTCGGTGCGCCCGCCGCAGGAGGCGTGGAAGTAGGCCTCGATGGGCGCCAGCTCGTAGGTGAGCACCTGGCCGCGCGTGGCGGCCACGGCGGCGCGCGTGCGCGCATCCTCCCGGTCCATCCCGCCGTACACCTGGTGCAGCACGCTGCTGCCCATGTGGAAGGGGCTGCCGTAGGCCTCGAGCTTCTTCTGCAGGGCATAGGTGCGCGCCGCCACCGCCTGCGCCTTGAGGGCCTCGAGCGGGAAGGAGACGGGCATCTCGCTGCCCAGCACCGCGGCGAGGTAGTCCTCGAGCGGCAGCACGTTGATCAGCTGCAGCCGCGTGCCCGCGAGGCGCACCACCACCTCTCCGCGCACCTCGCGCCCACCGGCGCGCAGCGGCGCCACCTCGGCCACGCCGGCATCTGGGCTCTCGGTCTCGGCGCGAAAGCGCACCGCGTCGCCCAGGATGGGCGCACCGTTCACCTCGAGCCCTCCCCCGCCGCGACGACGCACCCGGGCCTCGGCCGCGCCGACGCGCACGAAGTCCCCCTCCTCGCTGTCGCCCCCGAAGCGCAGGCCGGGCCCCGAGATGCGCACCTCGGCGCCCTCCACGTCGCCCATCGAGATGCGCATGGTCTCCACCGCGGCGGCAGGGGTGGAGGCGAGCAGCAGGGCGAGGAGCGCAACAGGTCGCAACATGGGGCGCCCAGTGTAGGAGGGACGCCCGCACGCTCAAGAAATCGGCCGGTCGGTGGCACACTGCCGCGGATGCCGCCCGCCCTCTCCCCCACCCCCGCCGAGCTCGCCCGTGCGCTGCGCGCCCTGCCTCCGCGCGAGGCAGCCCTCCTGCGCCGGGTGCTCCTGGAGGGCCAGGGCGTGGAGGCGTGCGCGGGGCTCTACGGCAGCTCGCCCGAGGCGCTCGCGGTGCACCTGCTCCGGGCGTGCCTCGCGCTCGAGGCGGCGCTGGTCGCCGCCGCGCCCGTGCGGGTTCCGGATGCCGAAGAGCCGCGCTGGGCCGCGCGGCTCGTGCGCGCGCTCGAGGGCGGGCGCGTCGCCCCGGGAGCCGTGGGCGCACGGCACCTGAAGCAGCACGCGGCCGCGGTTCGCGCCGAGCTCGCGGCGGCCGAGGAGCAGGAGTTGCGCTCTCCCCAGCACCGCCGCAACGAGTGGCTGAGGCGCCTGGCGGTGGCGCTGCTGCTCGCGCTCACCGCCTGGTACACCTTGCACCGTCCGCCCGAGCCTCCCGCGCGGGTGAGCGCGCCTCGACGCTGAAGCCTCACGGCGCCTCTCGAGGCTCGAAGGGCATTGTGGGTGCGGCCGCGGCGTTCCTAGAGTGGGGTTCTGCCCTTCTCCTGGAGGCCTTCGTGGTGCGCCACGCCCTGCTCGCCGCCGCCCTCGCGCTCTGCGTCGTGCCCGCCGCACGGGCGCAGGAGCCGCTCACGCCGGAGAAGCTCGCGCGCGTGCGCTTCGAGGAGGAGAAGGCACTCGCCCGCGTCGATGCCGCCCATGGGCACCGGCCGCCGTCCGAGATGAGCGCGGAGGAGCGCCGTCAGGTGATCGCAGAGCAGGCGGCGGCCACCGAGGCAGCGCAGCGGCGCGAGGGCGTGGACGCCAAGACCTACGCCCGTGCGACGGCAGGGCTCAGCCGCGAGGAGCACGCGCGCATGGAGTCCACGCTCGAGGGCTTGAGGGCGCCTGCGGCACCCCGCCCGCCGCAGCGCACGGCGCCCGGCGAGATCGAGATCGACTACGGGACGCCGGTGGACCTCACGCCCCCCGAAGAGGCGGCCGGGGGTGGAGAGATCCCGATCGAGTACGGGACGCCCATTCCCATCGAGCCCCCCGCCGAGCCCTCCGGCGAGGCGCTACCGCCGGGGAAGTGAGGCGGCCTGGCGCTGCCAGGTCTCCTCGTAGGGGCAGCTGCAGTCCGTCTCCTCGGGCTCCGGGTACGCGTAGCGCTCGCCCTTGAAGTTGCGGAACACGGTCTGGGAGGCGCCGCGCTCGACCACGTAGTCGGGCTGCAGCGTCACCTTGCCGCCGCCACCCGGCAGGTCGACCGCGAGGTGCGGCACGGCGAGGCCCGTGGTGTGGCCGCGCAGCTGCTCGAGGATCTCCACGCCCTTGGCGATGGGCGTGCGCAGGTGCTCGCAGCCCTCGGCGACGTCCATCTGGTGCAGGTAGTAGGGGCGCACGCGGATGCGCAGGAGCCGGTGCGACAGCTCCTTGATGATGCGCGCATCCGAGTTCAGGCGGCGCATGAGCACGGCCTGGTTCTCCACCGGCACCCCGTGGTCCACGAGCCGCTCACAGGCCTCGCGCGCCTCGGGGGTGATCTCCTTCGGGTGGTTGAAGTGCGTCACCACGTAGACCGGCGCGTAGCGGCGCAGCGTGCGCGCGAGCGCATCGGTGACGCGCATCGGCAGGCACACCGGGATGCGCGTGCCGATGCGGATCATCTCCACGTGGGGAATCTCGCTCAGCGGCGCGAGCAGCTCCTCGAGCCGCGCCTCCGTGAGGAGGAACGGGTCTCCGCCCGAGATCAGCACGTCGCGCACCTCGGGATGGCGCCGGATGTACTCGATGCCCCGGCGCATCTGCTCCTTGCTCAGCTCCGCCTCGCCACCCTTGGTGATGCGGCGGCGGGTGCAGTGGCGGCAGTACACCGAGCAGGTATCGAGCGCGAGGAAGAGCACCCGGTCCGGATACTTGTGGACGATCGCCTCTTCCGGCCGCGTCTTGTCCTCGCCCAGCGGATCGGCGAGCTCGCCCGGGCGCACGCGCGCCTCCGCGCGGGCGGGGATGGACTGCATCCGCACCGGGCAGAACGGGTGCTCGCGGTCGATGAGCGAGAGGTAGTACGGGCTGATCCCCATGCGGAAGATCGCCTGCGTCTCCTGCACGCCGGCGCGCTCGTCCGCGGTGAGCGGCACGTAGCGCTCCAGCGCCTCGAGGCTCTTCACCGCGTGGCGCATCTGCCAGCGCCAGTCGCCCCAGTCCGAGGCGCTGACGTCGGCGAACAGCGGGTGCCGCGCGCTCGCGGGAGAGGCGGGCGCGCGGCTCGACGGGAACTGCGCCTCCATCACGCCGCCTGGGCCTGGCTCCGCCACCACGCCTGACCAGAGGGAGGCAGCGAGTCGATCGGATCGAAGTACTCGTACTTGCGCGTCAGGGCCTCGGGGTCGTTCGCCTCGATGCCCGTGCGGTAGTTCTTGGTCCAGTACGAGATGCCCTTCTCGCGGTCGTACTCGGCCACCTGGTGCACCCAGCGCTTGCCCACGAAGGGCACGTCACACACGATGCGCGGCGTCGCGAAGCCCGGCATGTACCCCATGATGTCGTGCTGCAGCTCCTGCGCACGCGCCACCGAGACACGCCAGTGCTCGGAGTTGGGGATCATGTCGCACATGTAGAAGTAGTACGGCATGATCTTCGCGTGGTCGAGCAGCGTGAAGCACAGGTCCAGGAGATCCTTGGGCGTGTCGTTCACGCCGCGCAGGAGCACGCCCTGGTTGCGCACGTCGCGGATGCCCATGTCCAGCAGGCGGCGCACGGCCTTGCCCACCAGCGGGGTGATCTGCCGTGCGTTGTTCACGTGCGTGTGCAGCGCGAGGTCCACGCCCCGCTCGTTGGCCTTCTTCGCCAGGCGCTCCAGCCCCTGTGACACGCTGTCCTGCAGGAAGTGCTGCGGGATCGCCATCAGCCCCTTCGAGGCGAGGCGGATGTCGCGGATGTTCGGGATGTCCATCAGCGCGCTCACGAAGGGCTCGAGCGCCTGGATGGGCAGGTTGGCGATGTCGCCGCCGCTGACCACCACGTCGCGCACGCTGGGCGTGCGGCGCAGGTACTCGAGCATCTGCTCGTAGCGGTCCTTCTGGCTCACGGTGAACTTGTGCTTCGCCACCTGCGGGACGTCGTTGCCCACCAGGTCCATGCGGGTGCAGTGGCCGCAATACTGGGGACAGGTCGGCAGCATCTCCGCCAGGACCTTCGTCGGGTAGCGGTGGGTGAGCCCCTCCACCACCCACATGTCCTGCTCGTGGAGGCTGTCGCGGCTCGCGCGCGGGTGGTTGGGCCAGTCCGTGCGGCGGTCGCCGTAGGCCGGGATCATGTAGAGGCGGACCGGGTCGTTCCACAGGTCCTTCTCGTCCATCGTGTTGAGCATCTGCGGGGGGATGAGCAGCGACATGGTCGCCCGCTCCCGCTGATCCCGCTCGATGCTGAACATGAGATCATCGGGGATGAGCTCGCCGAAGACCGCCTTCAGCTCCTTGAGGTTCTTCACCGTGTGCTTGCGCTGCCACACGGAGCTCTCCCACTCGGCCGCCGTCACACCGCGATACCCGGGCAGTCGCGTCCAGTCCGGCTCGACGAACTCGCGCTTCAGGGGGTAGCTGAACGGCTGCTGCGCCGGTCCGGTCTCGGGCTTCGCTCGGGTGGGAGGTGTGTGCATGGCTCTCCTACATTAGCCCAAAGGGGCACCAAGGACGAGCGCGGCGCGCGCCGTCGGAGGACAACAACCGAGAAGGGAAATTGATGCCTGGGTGCGTCAATCCATCGGCACGTTGACGAGCTTGGCCACCTCGTCCGCCGTGATGGTCACCTGCGCGGGCTGGGACTGCTTCCCGTTGAGCTTGAAGACCACCCGGTGCGCCCCGACGGGCAGCATCAGGGGGTTGCCCAGCGCGACCGGCGTCTGCCGCCCCGTGTTGCGCCCATCCACCCAGACCTGCGCACCGGCCGGCTGGGTGCTGCAGGCAAAGCGACCCTTGGCGGTGACGGGTGCGCGCGCGGCCGCCACCACGGGACGCGGCTCCGCCGCGGCCGGCCGCTTGGCCTCCGTGGGCAGCTCCCGCTCCAGCGCAAAGGCCACCTTCACCTGGGGAGCGCCCTCGGACTGGAACTGACCGTGGAAGGGCTTGAAGCCCGCCCGCGTCACGGTGAACGCATAGCGGCGCCCCACCGCGAGGTTCGCCAGCCGGGCTTCGGGAGTCTTGCCCACCGGCTTGCCGTCGACCTGGACCTCGGCACCCGGCTCGCCGACGAAGATCGCGACGAAGGTGCTCGGGGCCGAGAGGACCGGCTTCGCAGTGGAAGGCCCCGCGGGGTGGACGGCAGCGGCAGGCGCGCGGTCCGCTGTGGAGGCCGCCGCCGCAGGCTTGCCGCCGGTCGCCGCCTCAGCACGAGGCGCGGCGGGCGCCGCGCGCTCGGCGACCGTCGCCGCAGGGGTCTCGGGCGGCTGCACCTGAGGGGTGGGGACCAGGTTGAGCTCGAGCACCGGAGGCGTCGCTGCGTCTGCGACGAGGAGCTCCCGCTCGAGCCGCTCGAACCCGGGCGCACTCGCCACCACCCGGTGGCGCCCGAGCGGCAGCTGAGCGACGGCGTTGGGCGTGACGGTGCGGCCGTCGATCTGGACCTGCGCACCGGTCGCGGGGCGCACGAGGACGAGAACGTCCCCCGTCTCCCGCCCACCCACGAAGAGCGGCAGCGCCGCGGCCACGACCAGCAGGACGGCGCCGACTCCCAGGGCCACCTGCTTGCGGCTGAGCGAGCGCAGCGAGAATGCGGGCGTACGCCGGGGCGGCGAACGGGGCGCCGGCTCCGGACGCGCGGTGGGCGCAGCCGCATCGGCCGCGGGAACCGGGTTCTGGGTCGCCGAGGCATCGACCTCCGCGGTCGCCTCGGCGACGGGAGCCGCCTCGGTGGCAGGCGCAGCGGGCTCTTCGGAGCGCGCGCGCCGGCGTGTGGCGCCGGCGTCCGGCGAGCGACGGCTCGGCGCGCGACCGATCACGGTCTCGGCGGGAGCCGATGCCCCCGGAGCCCCGAGCACCACCTGTTGCCGCGGGCGGCCAACGGCCTCGGCCAGTTCCGCGGACTCGCCGGCCTCCCCTCCTCCCGGCGCGCTCTCGGCAACGCGGGGCTCGGAAGTACCGCTCGCCGCGCCGAGGTCAGCGTCCTGGTTCTCCACGAAGACGGAGACGGGACCCGGAGAGGCATCCGGGGAAGGCTCCGGCACAGCCTCCGACGCGGTCGGGTCGAAGATCTGGGTCTTGTCGGCGGACGAGTCGCCCGCCTCCGACGACGTGTCGGGGACGCCCAGCTCTCCCGAGGCCGGTTCCGGGAGCGACTGTCGCTTCGAGGGTGTCGCCTCACGCTCGGTTTGCGCAGCGCTGACGGAGCGCTGAACGTCATCCGGACCCGTGATCGAGGAGTAGCGCTCCATCCGGTCCGCCTCGCGCTGCAGGTCGTCGGCGAACGACTCCTTCATGAACCCGGCGAGCGTCTTCGACGAGTAGACGGAGTCTCCCGTGCGGAGGAACCTCAGGAGGTCCTCCTGGAGCTCGCTCGCCCACTGGTAGCGCTCGTTCGGATCGCGGGCCAGCGCCTTGAGCAGCACGCGCTCCAGGTCCGCGGGAATCTGCGGATTGAGGCGGGTGGGAAGCGGGACCTCCGCGTTGCGCACCTTCTCGAGCGTGGAGAAGTCGGACTCGCCGACGAAGAGCTTCTCGCCGGTGAGCATCTCGAAGAGGATGACGCCGACGGCGAAGACGTCGCTGCGCCGGTCGATGGGCTGTCCCCGCACCTGCTCGGGGCTCATGTAGCCGAACTTCCCCTTGAGGATGCCGGCCTGGGTCTTCTGAGAGCGGTTCGCGGCCTTCGCGATCCCGAAGTCGATGATCTTCACCTCGCCTTCGTACGAGATGAGCATGTTCTGCGGAGAGACGTCGCGGTGGATGATCTGCAGGTCGCGCCCACGCGAATCCTTGCGGCGGTGCGCGTAGTCGAGCCCCTCGCAGATCTTCGACGCGACGAAGACCGCCTGCGCGGTGGGCATCGTGGTTCGCCGCTTGCGGAAGCGCTCGATCAACGTGCGCACGTCACGCCCGGAGACGTACTCCATGGCGATGAAGTAGTTGTCCTCGTACTTCCCGAGCTCGTGGATGTGCACGATGTTCGCGTGGTTCAGCTGGAGGCTGATCCGCGCTTCGTCGATGAACATCGTGATGAACTCCTGGTCCTCCGCCATGGTCGGCAGGATCTTCTTGATGGCCAGGATCCGCTCGACACCCTCGATGCCGAACTCCTTGGCGATGAAGATCTCGGCCATTCCCCCGACGTTGATGCGCTCGAGGAGGAGGTACTTCCCAAGGAAGGTCGGCTTCTTCATGGAGCGGAGCCGCGGGGTCGGGAAGATGCCGCGCAGCCAGAGGCTGGCGACAGACCGGGCGGTCCGCCGACTTTAGTGCTCGCCGAGCGTGCGAGTCAAACCAACCCCAGCCAGTTTCACCATACTTTTCCAGCACTTACGCGGGCGAGAGATCCGGCCGGGCGCCAGGATTGGGAGCGTTGCGAGGCACGTCAATCCACTGTCTGCACCAGCCGCCCCGGCGAACCCCGCTGCGTCCGCGTCGTGCCCTTCCGGACTCGTCGGGAGGCGCCGCTGGATCAGTCAGACAGTCATGACGGGGGCAATCACAGCTCGCGGTGTCGACAGTGAATGTGTCGACACACTGCATCTGCCTCCCCCGTCCCCTGCCATGCCACTGCTGTGAGGCAGACGCGGCAGTCTTGGAGATCGAGCCCAAGCCTCCGGAGGCGCGACTCGAGTTGCGGTCCACCGGAGACGCAGGAGGCCTGGGCTGCAGCTCGAGGGCAGCCGGGGATGCGCCCGCCGGATGAGCCAGGATGCGGTCGAGCCAGGTTCGAGCCTGAGGCGCAGGGTGCGCAGCGGGCGGAGGAGCCGTGCGCGGGGCGCAGGCGGCCGGGGCTGCCGCCCGGGGGCAGCCCCGGGGCGGCGCGGGGGCGACTGAGCCCGGAGGCACTCGCGCCCGAAAGGGGCCCTGGGGGCGCCGGGGGCGCGCGGGCGGCACCGCAGTGCGGGGGAGGCCGGGCCCGCGCGAGACGGCGCCCGGGGCGAGACGGCGCCCTGGGCGAGAGGGCGCCCGTCCGGGACGGCGCCCGTGTCCGGGAGGGGGCGCGGCGCGGGGGCGCGGCAAGGGCGCGCAGGGCCCGCAAAAAGGCCAACGCCCCCAGGCGAGTCCTCGGTGGGGA
>NZ_VJZZ01000014.1 GCF_009659535.1 Aggregicoccus sp. 17bor-14 | reverse complement strand
CAGCCGCGCCCCCGCGTACTCCACCCCCACCGCGACGGCCTCCTCCTCGGCTTCTCTCACCACGAGCGCTGGCGCCATGCCGCCCGTCCTACCGCGCTGCCGAGATGTGTTGGATCTTGAGAAGTGTTCCGTCCACGGAGCCTCCGGGCCCGGCGGAGCGCTGGATGGAAGCTTCATTCCAGGGTCGGGCGGGCGACGGCGGAGGCCTGGATGGAAGCTTCATTCCAGGGGTGCTCGGGGTCCGGCAGGGGTCTCGAGCGCTGAAAATTGTTCAGCAAAACCCCCGACATTCCCGAACAGGCGCGCGCGTCCCTGCGCCCGACACCCCTCCCCGCGTCACCCCGGAGCGCCGCGCAGGCCGACGCCCCTCGGGCTCGGCGGCCACGAGAGACACCCTGCCCGTCCCGACTTCCTCCAGGCGCGGGCGACGTGCCGAGCAGGGCCGACCGAGCGTCTGCTCATCCCTCCTGGCTCCGGGGATAGGGGCGCCTCCGGGATCCCACCCGCGCAACGCCACCTAGCGGCGCCACCACCGCCACAGGGCCACGCCGAGCGAGAGCCACAGCAAGACGATGACCGCCGCAGCAGCCCAGTTGGTCTTCTTCAGCCGCTCCTCGCGCAGCGCCTGGGCGCGACACTCCTCCAGGACACCGGGCGGGATGAGCCTGCGCACGAGCAGGATGCCGAGCGGCAGCAGGAGCAGGTCGTCGAGGTAGCCGAGGACGGGGATGAAGTCGGGGATGAGGTCGATGGGGCTGAGCGCGTAGGCCACGACGAGCCCCGCGAGCAGCTTCGCGTGCCAGGGCACGTCCGGGCGGCGCACGGCGATGACGAGCGCGGCCGTCTCGCGCTTCAGCTCGCGCGCCCGCTGCTTCCACTGTGCCCACGCTCCCATGTCCCGGCGCGTAGCCCTGAACTGCGCGGGTTGCAGCCGTCTCGGGAGCAGGCCATTGCGCAAGCGACAGTGTCTCCACCCGCACCACGTGCGAGTCGGCACTGTTGCTTCGCGCCGGAGCTCGCCTCGAGGGCGACCGCAGGCGGATGCAGCCGGCGCCTGGCCGTCGCACCATGGGACGCATCGACAAGCGAGGCCTCCATGAACCGCCGCGATGCACTGACCACCCTGGCCGCCGTCCCTGCCGCCCTCGCCCTCTCCCCGGGCTTCGCCTCCGCGCAGGACGGCGGGACTCCGGCAGCCCCGCACGAAGCGGCGCCTCCCGCCCCTGGCGCCCACGCGGTGCGTCCCCTGCCCTTGGATCCCGCGAAGCTCAAGGGGCTCTCCGAGAAGCTCATCCGGAGCCACCACGAGAACAACTACGGCGGCGCGGTGAAGAACCTCAACAAGGTGGAGGCGGAGCTCGCGCGCGTGAACAAGGACACGCCGGGCTACCTCGTGGGCGGACTCAAGGAGCGCGAGCTGCTCTTCGGCAACTCGATGGTGCTGCACGAGCTGTACTTCGGGAACCTCGGCGGCAGCGGCAAGGCGAGCGGGAGCATCGAGCGGGCGCTCGCGAAGCAGTACGGAAGCTTCGCGCGCTGGGAGGAGCACTTCCGCGCGACGGGCGCGAGCCTCGGTGGCGGCAGCGGCTGGACGGTGCTGGACCTCGACTTCCAGACGGGCGCGCTCGGCACCCACTGGAGCGGCAACCACACCCAGGCGCCGGCCTTCGCGCAGCCCCTGCTGGTGATGGACATGTACGAGCACTCGTACGCGCTCGACTACGGGGCGGCGGCGGCGAAGTACATCGACGCGTTCTTCCAGAACCTCCAGTGGGACGAGGTGAACCGCCGCTACGAGTCCGGCCAGCGCGCGCTCGCCGCGCTCCAGGCCCCCGCAGGCGGGCGCTGACGCGCGAAGCGCCTACTGCGTGCCGCCGCGCTGCAGGCCGAGCTCGGCGCCGCGCAGGGCCATCTCGGCGCGGTTCTCCACGCCCAGCTTCGCGTAGAGCGCGCCGATGTGGGCCTTCACCGTGCGCTCGGTGATGCCGAGGTGCGCGGAGATCTTCAGGTTGTCCATGCCCAGCGCCACGTGGCGCAGCACCTCCAGCTCGCGCGGGGTGAGGTGCGGCAGCGGATGCGCGCGGGCACGCTCGGCGGCGTGCGCCTGGCGCAGCTCGCCGAAGCTCGGCGGCAGCTGCTGCTCGCCGCGGGCGAGCGCGCGCACCACCTGCAGGAGCGCGTCGCGCCCCACCTCCAGCTTGCACAGGTACGCGGAGGCGCCGGCGGCGAGGCAGCGCGCCTCGAGGCCGGGGCCGTGCACGCCGGAGAGCACCAGCAGGCGCACCGCGGGGTGGCGCGCGTGCAGGGCGCGCACGGCGGCGAGTCCCGCCTCTACATCCCCGTCGCGCTCGAGCCGCAGGTCCACGATGGCCACGTCCGGCGGGGCGCGGTCCACGGCGTAGAGGAAGGGCTCCACCTGCGCGTCGCGGGTGAGCACCTCGATGCCCTCGCTCGCGAGCACGTCCGCGAGCATGTCGCGAAAGAGGGGCTCGTCCTCGAGCAGGGCCACGCGCAGGCCGGCCCCCTCGTTCCGGGGTGCGACGAGGGTGTTCTGTGAAGGCGCGTCGGTCATGGAGTTCCCGGCGGTACGAAGGTGGAGGTGTCACCGGATTCCAGCAACCGGCAGTGACCCGGGGACGGGTGGGCTGACCTGCGCAGGACGGTGGCCTTCACCGGAAGAGCTGGCGCAGCACGGCCACCATGGCCTCCACGTCGGAGGCGGCGGCCATCTCGCGGATGGAGTGCATGCTGAGCATGGGGCCGCCCACGTCCACGGTGGGCATGCCCAGCTCGCCGGCGGTGAGCGGACCGATGGTGGAGCCGCAGGGCAGGTCCGTGCGGGTGACGAAGTGCTGCGGGACGACGCCCGCCTCGCGGCACAGCCCCTCCCACAGGGCCCAGCCCTCGCCGTCCGTGGCGTAGCTCTGGTTCACGTTGCTCTTGAGCACCGGGCCCTTGCCGAGAATCGGCGCGTGGCGCGGCTCGTGGCGGTCCGCGTAGTTGGGGTGCAGCGCGTGCGCCATGTCCGCGCTCACCATCCAGCTGCGGCGCACCACGCGGTGGAAGGCGTCCGGCTGGCCGTCGCCGTGCGCCATCACCAGGCGCTCGAGCAGGTGGCGCAGGAAGGGGCTCGCGGCGCCCTGCGCGCTGGTGCTGCCCACCTCCTCGTGGTCGTAGAGCACCACGCCGCAGGTGGCCTCGGGCGTGCCCTGCACGGAGAGCAGCGCGGTGAGGGCGGCGTGGCAGCTGGCGAGGTTGTCCAGGCGCGGGGCGTGGAGGAACTCGCCGCGCAGCCCCGAGCGGGTGCTGGGCTGCACGTCGTAGAGGCACAGGTCCCAACCCACCACGTCGGCCGCGGCGTAGGGGCCTGCGACGGCGCCGTGGCTCGCGCTCAGCTGCTCGGCGAGCAGCGCGCGCAGGTCCACGGGGCCGCCGGCCTCGAGCGCGAAGAGGGGCACCAGGTGCTCCTGGGGGTTGAGCTTGAGGCCCTCGGTGTTCACCTGGCGGTTGAGGTGGATGGCGAGGTTGGGGATGCGCAGCAGGCTCTTGCGGCCGAAGTCCACCAGGTGGCCCGCCTGCACGCCGGCGCGCAGCGTGAGCACGCGGCCCGCGAGGCTCAGGTCGCGGTCCAGCCAGGTGTGCCAGAGCACGCCGCCGTAGACCTCCACGCCCAGCTGGTGCACGCCGGCGCGGGCGTGGTGCGGCTGCGGCTTCACGCGCAGGTTCGGGCTATCGGTGTGACTGCCCACCAGGCGGAAGCCCGCCCGGGTGAGCGGAGAACGGCCCAGGTGGAATGCGACCACGCTGGTGCCGCCGCGCACCACGTACACCTTGTCTCCTGCGCGCAGCTGCCAAGGTTCACGCTCGTCGAGGTGGCGGTAGCCCTGCAGCTCCAGGCGCCGGACAGTCTCGTTCACCGCGTGGTACGGCGTGGGCGAGGCGTCGATATACCGGAGGAGATCGTCGGCGACGGAGGCCGGAGCGCCCGGAGCAGCCGGGGCAGAAGACGAGGAAGTCATGGCGGCGCAGGCTAGCGCCCACGGGGCGCGGTGGCTCTCAGGATGTGCGGGGGCGCGACGGCTGCGCCCCACCGCTGCCCGCCTGCCCTGCGGCCGGGAGGGCGCGCTGCCGTGAGCCTGCTCCCCCTGCCTCCGCCGCTGCTCTCGGCCGTGCTCGCCGCCCCGGGCGAGGATGCGCCGCGGCTCGCCTGCGCCGCGTGGCTCGAGGCGCACGCGGGGGCGGCGGGGCGCGCGCGCGCGGAGTTCATCCGGGTGCAGCTCGCGCTCGCAGGGGGCGCGGGGCGGCTGGGCGTGCGCGAGCGGCGGGCGCTGGAGGCGCGCGAGGCGCGGCTGCTGCACGCGCACGAGGAGGCGTGGCTCGAGGACGTGCCCGAGCCCCTGCGCTCGGCGGGCTTTCGCCGCGGCTTCGTGGACTTCGTGCTGGCGAGCGGCCGCGCGCTGCTCGCGCACGCGGAGGCGCTGTTCGCGCGCCACCCGGTGCGCCGGCTGCAGCTCGCGGAGATGACGCCCGCGCTCGCGGTGGAGCTCGCCGCCCTGCCCTTCCTCGCGCGCCTCACCCACCTGGAGCTGAGCGACTGGATGGGCACCTACCACAACCGCATCGGGCCGGAGGGCGCGGCGGCGCTCGCGGCGAGCCCGCACATCGGGGGGCTGCGCTCGCTCGAGCTGGACGGCAACCGGGTGGGGCCCGAGGGGGCGCGCGCGCTCGCCGAGAGCCCGGCGCTCGGGCGGCTGGAGGCGCTGCGCCTGCGCGCGAACCGCCTGGGGCCCGCGGGGCTGCGCGCGCTGGTGCAGAGCCGCCCGCTGCGCCGGCTGAAGCGGCTGTGGGTGGGGGACAACGGGCTGGGGGCGGACGGGGTGGCGGCGCTCTCGGGGGCGGGGCGCCCGCTGCCCCTGTGCGACCTCGAGGTGGGCGACAACGCGCTGCCGGTGGAGGCGGTGCGCGCGCTGGTGGAGAGCCCCGCGCTGCCGCGGCTGCGCCTCTTCTGGAGCAGCGGCAACGCGCTGGGCCCGGCGGGGGCGCGCGCGCTCGCGGCGAGCCCGCAGCTGGGACGGCTGCGGGAGCTGGGCCTCGCGCGCTGCGAGCTGGGCCCCGAGGGGGCGCGGGCGCTCTTGCGCTGGGGGCGGCTCGAGCAGCTGCGCTACCTCTTCCTCGGGGAGAACGCGATGGGGCCTGCGGGCGCGCGCGCGCTCGCCGAGAGCCGGCACCTGCTGCGGCTGCGCGCGCTCAACCTGCAGGGCAACGCGCTGGGCCCGGCCGGGGCGCACGCGCTCGCGGCCGCCGCGCCCGAGGTGCTGGGGGGCCTCCTGCGCCTGGACCTCTCCAGCAACGCGCTGGGCCCCGCGGGGCTGCGCGCGCTGCTCGTGAGCCCTGCCGTGCGGCGGGTGAGCGAGCTGGACCTGAGCAACAACGCGCTCGGCGAGGAGGGCGCCCTGCTGCTCGCCCGCTGGCCGAGGCTCGCGCGCGTCGCCCGGCTCTTCGTGGAGGAGAACCACTTCGGGGCGGCGGGCGAGCAGCTGCTCGCGCGCGCCCTGCAGCCCGCCGCGCCCCGCGGCCACCTGCACGCGGTGGAGTAGCAGGCGGGCAGGCGGGCCCGCGGGTGCGGCGTCCTCTCGGGAAGGGTGTGGGCAGGGGTGGGGTTTCTCCCGGCCCCCTTCACCCCGAGAGGATGGAATCCCCAAGGTGCCCAACACGCTCTCCCGCCTGTGGCCGGACCTGACGCTGCCGGGCGACGCGGCGAACGCCGCCCCGCTGCCGCGCGCGCGCATCCTGGTGGTGGACGACGTGCCGAGCAACCTGCTGGCGATGCAGGCGGTGCTCGAGCCGCTGGGCCAGGAGCTGGTGCTCGCGCACTCGGGCGCCGAGGCGCTGAAGCACCTGCTGCAGGGCGACTTCGCGCTCATCGTGATGGACGTGCAGATGCCGGGGCTGGACGGCCTGGAGACGGCCGCGCTCATCCGCTCGCGCGAGCGCACGCGCCACATCCCCATCATCTTCGTCACCGCGCTCAGCCGCGAGGCGGCGCACGTGATGAAGGGCTACCGCCAGGGCGCGGTGGACTACCTGCTCAAGCCGGTGGACCCGGAGATCCTGCGCTCCAAGGTGCAGGTGTTCGTGGACCTGTTCCAGCGCGGGCGCGCGCTCGAGCGCCAGGCGGCGGAGCTCGCCGAGCGGCGCCGCCACGAGGCGGAGCTCACGCGCGCGGCCGAGCTGGAGCAGCAGCTGGTGGCGATCGTGGGGCACGACATCCGCAACCCCCTCTCCGCCATCCTCGCCACCGCGAAGACGCAGCTGGGCGCGGCGCCGCTCGCCCCTGCGCAGCAGAAGGCCTTCGAGCGGGTGGAGCGCTGCGGCGAGCGCATCGAGCAGATCGTCGCGCTGCTGCTGGACTTCACCCGCGCGCGCATCGGCGGCGGGCTGCCGGTGGTGCGCAGCGAGGGCGACCTGCGCGAGCTGGTGCAGCGGGTGATGGACGAGTTCCACGCCTCGCACCCGGCGCGCGCGCTGGTGGCGGAGCTGCCGGCGGCGCCCCTGCGGGGCGCGTGGGACTTCGACCGGCTCGCCCAGGTGCTCGCGAACCTGGTGGACAACGCGCTCAAGTACAGCCCTGCGGACGGCGCCGTGCGGGTGCGGCTGGAGCCCGGGGTGGGCGGCACCGCGCTGCTCGAGGTGCACAACGGCGGAGACCCCATCGCGCCCGCGCTGCTGCCGCAGCTCTTCGAGCCCTTCCGGCTCGGCGAGCAGACGGAGGCCACGGTGAAGAAGAGCCTGGGGCTCGGGCTCTACATCGCGAAGGAGATCGTGCGCGCGCACGCGGGCAGCCTGCAGGTGCGCTCCAGCGCGCAGGAGGGCACCACCTTCCGCGTGTGCCTTCCCTGCGCCGAGCTCCCGGCGAGCGAGGCGAGCCCCTGCGCGGGCACTGGCAGCGCGGACCCGGGCCTGCCGCTCTCGGCCTGAGGGGCCGCGCGCGCCCCTAGCCGCCGGCGAGCACGCTGTGCGAGCCGGTGGCCGCGAGCGGCTCGAGCGGCAGCGCCACGGTGAAGGTGGCGCCCTGTCCGGGGACGCTGTGCGCCTCGAGGCTGCCGCCCATGGCCTCCACCAGCTGGCGGCTGATGTGGAGCCCGAGGCCCAGGCCCCCGTAGTGGCGCACCGGCACCCCGCGCTCGAAGCGGCCGAAGAGGCGCGGCAGCACCTCGGGCGAGATGCCCGGCCCCTCGTCGCGCACCGTCACCAGCGCCCGCAGGCCCTCGCGCCGCACGCCCACGTGCACCGGGCGGCCCGCGCCGTACTTCGCCGCGTTGGCGAGCAGGTTCACCAGCACCTGCTCCACGCGCGCCGCGTCCCACACCCCCTCGAGCGGCTCCGCGGGCAGCGAGAGCCGCACGCTGCTGCCCGCCTCGGTGAACAGGGGCTCGAGCCGCGCGAGCACGTCCTTCAGCAGGGGCCCCAGCTCCAGCCGGCTCGCGGCGAGCTCCAGGCGCCCGGACTCCAGGCGCGCCACGTCCAGCAGGCTCTCCACCAGCGCCTGCAGCCGCAGCGCGGAGCGCTCGGCGGCCGCCACCCGCCCCGCGCCGTGCGCGTCCTCCTCCATCCCGCGCGCGAGGCTGCGCAGCTGCAGGCGCAGCGCGGTGAGCGGGGTGCGCAGCTCGTGCGCCGCCACCTGGAGGAACTCGTCGCGCAGCACCACCGCGGCGCGCGCCTGGGCGAGCAGCGCGTCGCGCTCGCGGTCGCGCCCGCGCAGGCTCGCGTTGAGCAGGCACAGCAGGGTGGACACCGTGAGGAAGAGCCCCAGCGGCAGCAGCGCCCGCAGGGTGAGCCCGAAGGAGGTGACGGGCGTGAGGAAGAAGTAGTCGCCCAGCGCGGCGCTGAGCACCATGGCGACCAGCCCCGGCCGCAAGCCGCCCACCCACGAGGCCGCCGCCACCGCGAGGAAGAAGAGGGTGAAGGGGACCGTGTACACGGCGGGGCCCAGCAGCAGCTGCCCGGCCAGCGCGCAGAGCGGCGCGGCGAGGGCGAAGGCGTAGGCGCCCCGCGCTCCCACGCGCGGGGTGTGCGGCAGGCGGATGTTGCGCAGGCCCTCAGGCACGCTCCGGCACCTCCGGCGGCAACCCCAGCGGAAGCTCCAGGGTGAAGGTGGAGCCCCTGCCCGCCTCGCTCTGCACGGCGATGCTCCCGCCCATGGCCTCGGCGAGCTGGCGGCTGATGTAGAGCCCCAGGCCCAGGCCTCCGTAGTTCCGGTCGGAGACGCCGCGCTCGAAGCGGCCGAAGAGGCGCGGCAGCACCTCGGGCGCGATGCCGATGCCCCCGTCCGTCACGCTCACGCGCACCCGCTCCGCCTCGCACTCGCCCACCCGGTCGATGCGCACCTGCACGGGGCTGCCCGCGCCGTACTTCGCCGCGTTGGAGAGCAGGTTCACCAGCACCTGGTCCACGCGCTGCACGTCCCAGAGGCCCTGCACGGGCCCGGGCGGCAGCTGCAGCTCCACCGGGCAGCCGGCCTCCGCGAACACGGGGGCGAGCCGCTCGAGCGCCTCGCGCACCAGGGCCGAGAGGTCCGCGGGGGCGCGCTGCAATTCGAGCCTTCCCCCGGCGATGCGGCTCACGTCCAGCAGGCTGCCGATGAGCGCCGCGAGGCGCGCCACCTGGCGCTGCGCGGTGCCCAGCCGCTCGGCCTCGGGCGAGCCTGCGACGAGCGCGCGGGCGAGCAGCTGCAGCTGCAGCTGCAGGGAGGTGACGGGCGTGCGCAGCTCGTGGCTCGCCACGCTGAGGAACTCGTCGCGCAGCCGTACGCCCGCCTGCGCCTCCTCCAGCAGCCGCGTGCGCTCCTTCGCGTGGCGCGCCTGCTCGGAGATGTCCGTCACCAGCACGAAGAAGCCCTCCACCGCGCCGGTGGGGGTGCGGTGCGGGATGTACATCGCGCGCACCGTGCGCGAGCCCTGGCGGTAGGGCAGCTCCTGCTCGTACAGCTGAGGCTCGCCCCGCAGCGCCGCCTCGATGTGGTGGCGCACGCGCAGGTAGACCTCGTCCCCGAGCACCTCCTGCATGGTGCGGCCGATGAGGGACGCCGGGTCCAGCCCGAACCAGGCCTCGTAGGTGCGGTTGGCGAGCCGGTAGCGCTGCTCCGCGTCGATGAAGGCCACCACCACCGGCAGCGCGTCCGTGAGCAGGCGCAGCTGCCGCTCGCCCTCCTCGCGCGCCGCCTCGGCCGCCTTGCGCTCGGTGAGGTCCTGCACCACGGCGGCCACGCGCGTGACGCGCCCCTCGGGGTCTCGCAGCAGGTTCGCCGTCACCTCGCCCCACCACGCGCTGCCGTCCTTGCGCAGGTAGCGCTTCTCGGCGGAGTAGGCGGGAATCTCCTCGCGGGCGAGCCGCTCGAAGCGCTGCTGGTCCTGCGCGCGCGCCTCCGGCGGGCTCAGCTCCCAGATGGCGCGGCCCACCAGCTCCTCCTCGCGGTAGCCCAGCGCGCGGCAGAAGGCGGCGTTCACCGCGAGCATGCGCCCGGTGGCCGGCTCCGCCTGCACCAGGGGCACGCCGGCGCCGCCGAAGAAGGAGCGGAACAGCGCCTCGCTCTGGTGCAGCTCCGCCTTGAGCGCCTCGGCGAGTGCGCGCTCCTGGCGCTGGATGACCTCGGCCTGGCGGCGCACCTCCTCGCGCGCCCGGTACAGGTCCACGAAGACGGACACCTTCGAGCGCAGCGCGTGCGGGTCCACCGGCTTGAGCAGGTAGTCCACCGCGCCGTGCGTGTAGCCCTGCGCCACCGACTCCGGCGCGAGCTCCTTGCCGGTGACGAAGATGAGCGGCAGGTGCCGGGTGCGCTCGCGCTCGCGCAGCAGGCGCGCCACCTCGAAGCCGCTCACCCCGCCCGGCATGTGCACATCCAGCACCACCACCGCGAAGTCCTGGTGCAGCAGCAGGCGCAGCGCCTCCAGCCCGTTGGCGGCCGTCTCCAGCTGCACCCCCAGCGGCTCGAGCACCGCCGAGAGCGCGAGCAGATTCGCCGGGCTGTCGTCGACCAGCAGCACGCGCGCCGCCACCGCCCCGTCCCCCGCCTGGGGGCCGGAGTCGGGCGGGACGGCGGTCCTCGCGAGCGAGCTGTCCGTCACGGGAGAGGGCAACTAGCGGCGCCAGAGGCGCAGCAGCTCCGCGAGCCGGTCGGTGTCCACCGGCTTGGGCATGTAGTCGCTGGCGCCGGCCGCGAGGCAGCGCTCGCGGTCGTCCTTCAGCGCCTTGGCGGTGACGGCGATGATCGGCAGGGCGCCGAAGCGCGCGTCCTGGCGGATGGCGCGCATGGTCTCGTAGCCGTCCATCTCCGGCATCATCACGTCCATCAGGATGGCGTCCACGTCCGGGTGGGCGCCGAGCACCTCGATGCCCGCCTTGCCGTTCTCCGCGGTGAGCACCTCCATGCCCTTGCCCTCGAGCGCGCTGGTGAGGGCGAAGATGTTGCGGATGTCGTCGTCCACCACCAGCACCTTGAGGCCGTTGAGGTTCATGGTGGGCGCGGGCACCTGCGGCAGCAGGCGGCGGTCGCCCGCAGTGCTCTCCACCTTGCCGAGGAACAGCGCGGTGTCCGCGGCGAGCTTCTCCGGGCTGCGCAGCCCGCTCTTCACGATGACGCTCTCCGCGTGGCGCTTGAGCTCGCGCTCCTCGGCGAGGCTCAGGTCCTTGCTCGTGTAGACGATGACCGGCAGGTTCTTGAACTTCGGGTCCGCCTTGATGTTCTCGAGCAGCTTGAAGCCGTCCTGGTCCGGCAGGAGCAGGTCGAAGACCATGCAGTCGAACTCCTTCTCCTCGAGCGCCTGGCGCGCCTCGATGCCGGTGGAGACCGCGGTGATCTCCACGCCGGCGTCGTTGCCCAGCAGCTCGCTGATGCTGCTGCGCTGGGCGGCGTCGTCCTCCACCACCAGCAAGAGCTTCACCGGGCGGTCGAGGAAGCTGGAGATGTGGCTGAAGGCCCCCTCGAGCGCCTCCTTGCTCACGGGCTTCTCCAGGTAGGCGAAGGCGCCCATGGTGGCGCCGCGCTGGTGGCGGTCCATCACGCTGATCACGTGCACCGGGATGTGGCGGGTGCGCGGGTTGCGCTTGATGCGGTCCAGCACGCTCCAGCCGTCGAGCACCGGCAGCTGGATGTCCAGGGTGATGGCGTCCGGCAGCAGCTGGCTCGCGAGGCTCAGGCCGGTGTCGCCGCGGTTGGCCACCACCGCCTTGAAGCCGCGCTCGCGCGCCATGTCCACGAGGATGCGCGCGAACTTCGCGTCGTCCTCGATGACCAGCAGCACGCGGTCGCCCTCGCGCAGGTTGTCGTGGTCGTCCTCCACCGCCTCCGGCACCAGGGTGCTGGGCGCGGCGGGCATGTCCAGCAGCGCAGGGCCCCGCTCGTTCAGCGCGCGCAGCCCCTCCTCGATGGTGGGCTCGGGGCTGCGATGGCCGCCGCCGTTGCCGCCACCGCCGTTGCCGTTGCCGCCGCCCTCGTCGCCGTCCGGGCTCACGTACTTCTTGGGCAGGTAGAGGGTGAAGGTGCTGCCCTTGTTCGGCTGGCTCTCCACGCGGATCTCACCGCCCAGCAGGCGCGTGATCTCGCGGCTGATGGACAGGCCCAGGCCGGTGCCGCCGTACTTGCGGCTGGTGCTGCCGTCCGCCTGCTGGAAGGCCTCGAAGATGATCTTCTGCTTCGACTGCGGGATGCCGATGCCCGTGTCGGTGACGCTGAAGGCGAGCACGCGGTCGGCGCGGTTGAGCGCCTCGTTCTCGAAGCGCATGCGCTTGTTGTCCACCGGCAGCACGCGCAGCTCCACGCGGCCCGTGTCGGTGAACTTGAACGCGTTGCTGAGCAGGTTCTTGAGCACCTGCTGCAGGCGCTGCGGGTCCGTGCGGATGCCGTAGGGCAGGCCGCCCGCGAGCGTCACGCTGAAGCCCAGCCCCTTCTGCTCCGCCATGTGCTGGAAGCTGCGCTCCACGAACTCCTTCACCTCGGTGAGGGGCACGTCGCGCGGCTCCACCTGCATCTTGCCGGCCTCCACCTTGCTCAGGTCGAGGATCTCGTTGATGAGGCTGAGCAGGTCCGAGCCCGAGGCCTGGATGGTCTTCGCGAACTCGACCTCCTTGGCGCTCAGGTGCTGCTCCTTGTTCTCGGCCAGCAGCTTCGCGAGGATGAGCAGGCTGTTGAGCGGCGTGCGCAGCTCGTGGCTCATGTTGGCGAGGAACTCGCTCTTGTACTTGGACGCGAGCGCCAGCTGCTCCGCCTTGTCCTCGAGGCTCGCGCGGGCGAGCTCCACCTCGCGGTTCTTCTCTTCCACCTGCTGGTTCTGCTCGGCGAGCAGCTTCGCCTTCTCCTCCAGCTCCACGGCCTGCTTCGCCAGGGCGCTGTTGGTGCGGCGCAGCTCGTCCTGCTGCTGGGTGAGCTCCTTGGACTGGCTCTGCAGCTCCTGCGTGAGGCTCTGCGACTGCTGCAGCAGCTCCTCCGTACGCATGTTCGCGCTGATCATGTTCAGCACGACGCCGATGCTCTCCATCAGCTGGTCGAGGAAGAGCTGGTGGATGGCGCTGAAGGGGTGGAACGAGGCGAGCTCGATCACCGCCATCACCTGGCCCTCGAAGAGCACGGGGAGGACGATGATGTTGAGCGGCGCCGCCTCGCCGAGGCCCGAGTTGATGGTGATGTAGTCGCTCGGGACCTTGGTGAGGAGAATCGTCTTCTTCTCCAGCGCGCACTGGCCCACGAGGCTCTCACCGAGGGCGAAGCGGTTGGAGAGGTGCTTGCGCTCGCGGTACGCGTAGGTGCTGGTCAGCTTCAGGTGCGCGGCGCTCCCGTTGCTGCCCGCGTCCATGAGGAAGAAGGCGCCGTGGTGCGCGGAGACCAGCGGCGTGAGCTCGCTCATGATGAGCCGGCTCACCGCCTCCAGGTTCTTCTGGCCCTGCATCATGCCGCCGAACTTGGCGAGGTTCGTCTTGAGCCAGTCCTGCTCCTGGTTCTTCTGGGTCGTCTCCTTGAGGTTGACGATCATCTGGTTGATGTTGTCCTTCAGCGCCGCGACCTCGCCCTCCGCGTTCACCGTGATGGACCGGGTGAGGTCACCCTTGGTCACCGCAGTGGCCACGTCGGAGATGGCGCGCAGCTGAGAGGTCAGCGTCCCTGCGAGCTGGTTCACGTTGTCCGTGAGCTGCCGCCAGGTGCCCATCGCGCCAGGCACCTTCGCCTGGCCGCCCAGCTTCCCTTCGATACCCACCTCGCGGGCCACCGTCGTCACCTGCTCGGCGAAGGTGCCCAGGGTGTCCGTCATTCCGTTGATGGTGTCCGCGAGGGCCGCGATCTCGCCCTTCGCCTCCACGCCCACCAGCTTCTGCGAGAGGTCACCGTTGGCGACCGCGGTCACCACCTTCACGATCCCGCGCACCTGAGTGGTCAGGTTCGAGGCCATGAAGTTCACGTTGTCGGTGAGGTCCTTCCAGGTGCCAGCGACACCGGGCACGCGAGCCTGGCCGCCCAGCTTCCCCTCCACGCCCACCTCGCGCGCCACCGTGGACACCTGGTCCGCGAAGGTGCTCAGCGTGGTGGTCATGTTGTTGATCGTCTCCGCGAGCGCGGCGACCTCGCCCTTCGCCTCGACGACCAGCTTCTGGCGCAGGTCGCCGTTCGCAACGGCCGTCACCACCTTCACGATGCCGCGCACCTGGGTGGTCAGGTTGGAGGCCATGAAGTTCACGTTGTCCGTCAGGTCCTTCCAGGTACCGGAGACACCGGGCACCTGCGCCTGACCACCGAGCTTGCCCTCCGTGCCCACCTCGCGGGCCACGCGGGTCACCTCGCCTGCGAACGAGTTCAGCTGGTCCACCATCGTGTTGATGGTGTTCTTCAACTCGAGCACCTCGCCCTTCACGTCCACCGTGATCTTCTTGGAGAGGTCACCCTTCGCGACCGAGGTCGTGACCTCGGCGATGTTGCGCACCTGGTTGGTCAGGTTGCCTGCGAGCAGGTTCACGTTGTCGGTGAGGTCCTTCCAGGTGCCGCTCACGCCCTTCACCTGGGCCTGTCCACCGAGCTTGCCCTCCGTGCCCACCTCGCGCGCGACGCGGGTCACCTCGGCGGCGAAGGAGTTCAGCTGGTCCACCATGGTGTTGATGGTGTTCTTGAGCTCGAGCACCTCGCCCTTCACGTCGACCGAGATCTTCTGCGAGAGGTCGCCGTTCGCAACCGCCGTGGTGACCTTCGCGATGTTGCGCACCTGGTCGGTGAGGTTACCGGCCAGCAGGTTCACGTTGTCCGTCAGGTCCTTCCAGGTGCCGCTCACGCCGGGCACCTGCGCCTGACCGCCCAGCTTTCCGTCGGTGCCCACCTCGCGAGCGACGCGGGTCACTTCCGAGGCGAAGGCGCGCAGCTGGTCCACCATCGTGTTGATGGTGTTCTTCAGCTCGAGCACCTCACCCTTCACCGACACCGTGATCTTCTGCGAGAGGTCGCCGTTCGCGACCGCCGTCGTCACGAGCGCGATGTTGCGCACCTGCGCGGTGAGGTTCCCGGCGAGGACGTTCACGTTGTCGGTGAGGTCCTTCCAGGTGCCGGACACGCCCTGCACGTCGGCCTGGCCGCCCAGCTTTCCTTCCGTACCCACCTCCTTCGCGACGCGCGTCACCTCGCCCGCGAAGCTGCGCAGCTGATCCACCATCGTGTTGATGGTGTTCTTCAGCTCGAGCACCTCGCCCTTCACGTCCACGGTGATCTTCTTGGAGAGGTCACCGGTGGCCACCGCGGTGGTCACCTCCGCGATGTTGCGCACCTGCGCCGTGAGGTTGTTCGCGAGCAGGTTCACGTTGTCCGTGAGGTCCTTCCACGTACCGGCGACGCCCGGCACCTCGGCCTGGGCGCCCAGCTTCCCCTCCACGCCCACCGTGCGGGCGACGCTGGTCACCTGCTGGGCGAAGATGGAGAGCGTCTTGGTCATCGCGTTGAGCGTGTCGGCGAGGGCCGCGATCTCACCCTTCGCCTCCACGACGAGCTTCTGCGAGAGGTCACCGCCTGCGACCGCGGTCACCACCTTCACGATGCCGCGCACCTGAGTGGTCAGGTTGGACGCCATGAAGTTCACGTTGTCGGTGAGGTCCTTCCAGACGCCCGACACACCCTGCACGTCGGCCTGACCGCCCAGCTTCCCCTCGGTGCCCACCTCCTTCGCGACGCGGGTCACCTCACCTGCGAAGCTGCGGAGCTGGTCCACCATGATGTTGATGGTGTCCTTGAGCTGGAGCACCTCGCCGCGCGCGTCCACGGTGATCTTCTTGCTGAGGTCACCCTTCGCGACGGCCGTGGTGACCTCCGCGATGTTGCGCACCTGGGCGGTGAGGTTGTTCGCCAGCAGGTTCACGTTGTTGGTGAGGTCCTTCCAGGTACCCGCCACGCCCGGCACCGCGGCCTGGGCGCCCAGCTTCCCCTCCACGCCCACCGTGCGGGCCACGTCCGTCACCTGCTCCGCGAAGGTGCTCAGCGTGTCGGTCATCGCGTTGATGGTGTCGGCGAGCTCCGCCACCTCGCCCTTCGCCTCCACCTTCAGGCGCTGGGTGAGGTCACCGTTGGCGACCGCGGTCACGACCTTGGCAATCCCACGCACCTGCGTGGTGAGGTTGCCGGCCATGAAGTTCACGTTGTCGGTGAGGTCCTTCCAGGTGCCGCTCACGCCCTGCACTTCGGCCTGGCCACCCAGCTTGCCCTCGGTGCCCACCTCGCGCGCGACGCGGGTCACTTCCGAGGCGAACGAGTTCAGCTGGTCCACCATCGTGTTGATGGTGTTCTTGAGCTGCAGCACCTCGCCCTTCACATCCACCGTGATCTTGCGCGACAGGTCGCCCTTCGCGACCGAGGTCGTGACCTCGGCGATGTTGCGCACCTGCGTGGTGAGGTTACCGGCGAGCAGGTTCACGTTGTCCGTGAGGTCCTTCCAGGTACCGGAGACACCGGGCACCTGCGCCTGACCACCGAGCTTCCCTTCCGTGCCCACCTCGCGAGCCACGCGGGTCACTTCCCCCGCGAACGAGTTGAGCTGGTCCACCATCGTGTTGATGGTGTTCTTCAGCTCGAGCACCTCGCCCTTCACGTCCACCGTGATCTTCTTGGAGAGGTCGCCCTTCGCAACGGCCGTGGTCACCTCGGCGATGTTGCGCACCTGGTTGGTCAGGTTGTTCGCCATCAGGTTCACGTTGTCCGTCAGCTGCCGCCACATGCCGGCGGCGCCCGGCACTTCCGCCTGGGCGCCCAGCTTGCCCTCGACACCCACCGTGCGCGCCACGCTGATGACCTGCTGCGCGAACACGCCCAGCGTGTCGGTCATGTTGTTGAGCGTCTTGCCCAGCGCGGCGATCTCGCCCTTGCTCGGGACCTCCAGCTTCTGGCTGAGGTCACCACCGGCGACGGCCGTCACCACCTTCACGATCCCGCGCACCTGGGTGGTCAGGTTCGAGGCCATGAAGTTCACGTTGT
The DNA here is from genome assembly GCF_009659535.1 of Aggregicoccus sp. 17bor-14. NCBI lineage: Bacteria > Pseudomonadati > Myxococcota > Myxococcia > Myxococcales > Myxococcaceae > Aggregicoccus > Aggregicoccus sp. 17bor-14. The sequence goes on along the minus strand of NZ_VJZZ01000014.1, from coordinate 152,072 downwards.
CCGTGAGGTCCTTCCACACGCCGGACACGCCCTGCACGTCGGCCTGTCCACCGAGCTTCCCCTCCGTACCCACTTCCTTCGCGACGCGGGTCACTTCCGCGGCGAACGAGTTGAGCTGGTCCACCATGGTGTTGATGGTGTTCTTCAGCTCGAGCACCTCGCCGCGCACGTCCACGGTGATCTTCTGCGAGAGGTCGCCCTTCGCCACCGCGGTGGTCACCTTGGCGATGTTGCGCACCTGCGCGGTGAGGTTGCCTGCAAGGACGTTCACGTTGTCCGTGAGGTCCTTCCACACGCCGCTCACGCCCTGCACTTCCGCCTGACCGCCCAGCTTTCCTTCCGTACCCACTTCCTTCGCGACGCGGGTCACTTCCGCGGCGAACGCGGAGAGCTGATCCACCATCGCGTTCACCGTGGTGCCGATGCGCAGGAACTCGCCCTTCACGGGCTGCCCGTCGATCTCCAGCGCCATCTTCTGGCTGAGGTCGCCCTCTGCCACCGCCACGAGCACGCGGGCCACTTCCGTGGTCGGCTGCACGAGGTCGCCGATGAGCGCGTTGATGGAGTTGACGCTGGTGGCCCAGTCGCCCCTCACGTTGCCCAGGTTCACGCGCTCGGTCATGCGGCCCTCGCGGCCGACCACGCGCTCCACGCGCACCATCTCGTGGGTGAGGGCGGCGTTGAGGCTGACGCCGGTGTTGAAGGCCTCCGCGAGCCGGTCCACCAGCGGGTGGGTGCCGTACACGGGAAGGCGGCGCTTGAAGTCACCGAGGTTCGCGGCCTCCATCGCGTCCAGCAGGGAGCGCAGCTGCAGCTCCTCGCTGGGCGGGGGCAGCAGCTCGTTCACCACCACGCCGGAGGCGCCAGCGGCCACGTTGCGCTTCGCGGGGCGCGCGGCCGCCTTGCGCTCGGGCTTATCGGCAGCGGGCGGAGCGGCATGGACGGTGCCGTTGCCGTTCTTCACGGCAGGGCGCTTGAGGGTGTTCTTCGCGGGGTTCTTCTCGTCCACGGGGGAGGCTCCTTGAGGAGTCGTGCTGCTCGAAGCGGGAGGGGGAGAGAGCTCAGGGGGTGCGCGGTGGGCCCGCGGGGGGTGTCCGGGCTTCGTTCGCCGCGCGCGGCGTGAGGTCATTTTTTCAGGGTCGGGGAGGGGGGAAGGGGGGCCTTCCCTCTGGGAGGGGCAGTCTCACGCACCGCGCCTGAACATTCGAACACGCGCCTTTTTTCAGCCTGCGACCCCGTTCAGTGAACGACTGTCCGCCCTCCAGGCGTACGAGAGACACACGCCATGTCCTAGCGGGGGCTCACCTGGCGGCCTGCTAGCCGGAGCGGGCGAGCGCGCTCGCGGCGGTGGGCACCGTGAAGTGGAAGGTGCTGCCCTCGCCCACGGCGCTCACCACCCAGATGCGCCCCTCGTGCTGGTGCACGATGGCGCGCGCGATGGCGAGCCCCAGCCCGCTGCCGCCCTTCTCGCGCGCGTCCGAGGCGTCCACCTGCACGAAGCGCTCGAAGATGCTCTCCAGGCGGTCCGCGGGGATGCCGCGCCCTGCGTCCTGCACCCAGAAGCGCACGCGCTCGCTCTCCTGCACGGTGCCCAGGCGCACGGTGCTGCCGGCGGGGGAGAACTTCACCGCGTTGGCCAGCAGGTTCACCAGCACCTGGGTGAGGCGGTCCGGGTCCGCCCAGGCCACGGCGCTGCTCGGCTCCACCTCCAGGCGGATGCCCGCGGCGTCCGCGGAGGCGCGGGTGAGCTCGAGCGCGGCGGAGACGACCTCTCGCGCGGGCACCGCGTGGCGCTCGAGCAGGGTGGCGCCGCTCTCCAGCCGCTCCACGTCCAGCACGCCGTTCACCAGGCGCAGCAGGCGGCTGGTGTTGCGCTGGGCCATCTCCAGCAGCTCGCGCTCCTGCGGGCCCAGCGCCCCGATGCCGCCCAGCCCCGAGAGCAGCTGCAGCGAGCCGCGGATGGCGGTGAGCGGGCTGCGCAGCTCGTGGCTCGCGGTGCTGATGAGCTGGTCCTTGAGCGTCTCGGCGCGCTTGCGCTCGCTCACGTCGCGCAGCGCCGCGAGCCGCGCGGTGCGACCGCCCAGCTCCAGCGAGCGGCCGCGCACCTCGAGCGCGAAGCGCGTGCCGTCCTTGCGCACGCCCACCGTCTCGTACGCCTCGCGCGTGTCCGCGCGCGCGAGCGTCGCCACCCGCTCCTGCTCCTCGGGCACCACCATGGCGGTGATGGGCAGGCCCAGGGGCTCGCCGGGCGCGTAGCCGAACATCTGGTCGAAGACCGGGGAGGTGTCGCGGATGTAGCCGCCCATGCTGACGACGATGCCCTCGAAGGAGGCCTCTCCCAGCAGCCGCAGCCGCGCCTCGCTCTCGCGCAGCGCCTCGCGGGTGCGCCGCTCCTCGGTGATGTCCTCCACCACGCCCACGGTGACGCGGGGCTCGCCGGGCCCCGCGGGCGCGAGCGAGGCGGAGACGCGCGCCCACACCCAGCTGCCGTCGCGCCGCCGGTAGCGCTTCTCCACGCGCAGGCCCTCGGCCTCGCCCGCGAGCAGCCGCGGCAGCAGCAGCGCGTGCGGCTCGTCCGGGTGGCTGAGGCTCGCGAGCGTGCGGCCCAGCAGCTCCCCCTCCTCCCCGGGCCCGTAGCCCAGCAGCCGCGCGAAGGCGGCGTTGAAGCGCAGCAGGCGCCCCTCGGCGTCCGCGCTCGTCACGCCGACGAAGGCGTTGTCGAAGAAGGTGCGCAGCTCGCGCAGCTCGCGCGCGTCGCCTGGGGGTGGAGCGGCCTCGCGCATCGCTCAGTCGATCTCGATCCGGTTGCGGCCCAGCGCCTTGGCCCGGTAGAGCCGCGCGTCGGCCGCGCGCAGCAGGTCCTCCGCGGTGGCGCCGTCCGCGGGGAAGGTGGCGATGCCGGCGCTGAAGGTCGCGCTGAAGCGCGCCTCGCCCTCGCCCTCGAAGACGAGCCGGGCGAACTCCGCGCCGCTGCGCGCGAGGATGTCCCGCGCGCGCTCGGGGCCTTCTCCATAGAGCGCCACCACGAACTCCTCGCCGCCCCAGCGCCCGCGCGCGTCCTCCTTGCGGAAGCGCGCGGCGAGCAGGCGCCCGAAGCGCCCGAGCACCTGGTCTCCGGAGAGGTGGCCGTAGGTGTCGTTGATGGCCTTGAAGCGGTCCAGGTCGATGAGCGCCAGGGACACGGGGGTGTTGCTGCGGCCCGCCTCGGCGAGCCGGCCGCGCAGCGTGTCCAGGAAGGGGCGGCGCAGCGGGAGCCCGGTGAGCGCGTCGCGCTCGCGCAGCTCGCGGGCGAGCCGCGCGCGCTCCAGCCGGCCGCGCACGCGCGCGAGCAGCTCCTCGCGCAGCACGGGCTTCGCCAGGTAGTCGTCCGCGCCCGCCTGGAAGGCCGCCACGCGGAAGGCCACGTCCGTCTGCGCGGTGACGAGCAGGATGGGCAGCTCCTGCCACTCGGGCATGGAGCGCAGGATCTTGCAGAGGTCCAGCCCGCCCAGCCCCGGCATCATCACGTCCATCAGCAGCAGGTCCGGGCGCAGGCCGCTGAGCATCTCCAGGAGGCGGTGGGGGTTGCTCAGCGCGCTCACCTCGTGCCCGTCGGCCTGCAGCGCGCCGGTGAGCACGCGCGTGGCGTCCGCGTCGTCGTCCAGCACCACGATGCGCGCCTTGTCGGGGCGGCGCGCGGAGACGAAGCGCTCCACCGCGGAGACCAGCTCGGCCGCGCTGAAGGGGCGGGGCAGGAAGAGGCTGCCGCCCGCGTGCGCCGCCGCCACCCGGTCCTGCAGCGCGGCGCCGTCCGCGTAGAAGGCGAGCGGCAGGCTCGCCAGGCCGTCCTGGCTGCGCAGCCGCTGGGCCACCGCGAAGCCGCCGCCCGGCTGGCCCAGGTGCGCGTGCACCAGCGCCCCGTCCAGCCAGCCGCGGCGCGCCGCCTCCAGCGCCTCCTCCGCGCTGCGCGCGATCACCAGGCGCACCTGGTGGCCCGCCGCGAGCCGCGCCGCGGCCTGCAGCAGCGGCTCGTCGTCGTCCACCACCAGCACCGCGCCCAGCACGTCCCGCTCCCCCCCGGTGCCTGCGCCCATGCCCGTGTCCGCGTCGGGCGTGCCCACGCGCACCAGCTCTTGCAGCAGCCCCTCCGCCTCGCGCCACGCGTCCTCGGTCCCACCGCTGCCGCCTGCGCCCTCCGGGACGCGGCGCAGCAGCGCCTCGAGCCGCCCGGCCACCGCGCTCACCCGGTCGAAGCCGTAGGAGCCCGCGGTGCCGTGCAGCTTGTGCACCAGCACCAGCGCCTCGCGCAGCGCCTCGCCGCCCCCGCCCGAGCGCGCGCGCTCCACGGCCGCGCGCAGCGCCGAGAAGCGCTCGGGCAGCGCGGCGCCGTACTCGGCCGTGAGCGCGGCGAGCGCCTGGGCGAGGCCCCCGTCCGCCGCGGGGGCGGGCGGCTCCTCGGGCGCAACGGCCGCCGGCGCGCGCTCGCCCAGCAGCTCCTGCACCCACATCCACAGCTCGCCCGGGCTGTAGGGCTTGTGCAGCACGCGCTGCACCTTGAGCTGGCGGGTGAGCAGCTCGTAGCTCTTCAGGTCGCGCCAGAAGGCGCTCGCGAAGAGCACCGGCAGCTCGGGGTGGGTGGTGCGCAGCTCGGCGATGAAGTCCGCGCCGGTCATGTCCGGCAGCAGGCCGTCCACCACGGCCGCGTCCAGGCGCACCCGCGCGAGCACGACGCGCGCCTCGGCCGCGGTGCGTGCGACCTCCACGCGCACGCCGCGCTCCTGCAGGAAGCGGGTGACCAGGCTCTGCAGGTCCCGGTCGTCCTCGATGAAGAGCAGGGTGAGGCTCATGACGCAGTGCCCTTGGTTGGCGTTGCCCCGGAAGAGCGCATGTCGGCGCCGAGCAGGCCGTGCAGCAGCGTGCGCACGCTGCCCAGCAGCTCCTCGTCGCTCACGCGCGCCTTGGTGAGGTGGCGGGTGATGCCCAGGGTGAGCTGGCGGCGGTCCTCGGGGCTGAGGTCCTTGCCGCTGTAGACGAGCAGGGGGGTGGTGCGCCCCTTGCCCTGGCGCAGGACGTCCACCACCTCGAAGCCGTCCATGCGCGGCAGCCCCACGTCCAGGATGATGAGGTCCGGAGGCTGCGCGCGCACGGCCGCCAGGGCGCTCACGCCGTCCGCCGCCTGCAGGCAGGTGACGCCGAGGCGCGAGAGGCCCTGGCACAGGGCGCTGCGGGTGGGCTCGTCGTCCTCCACCACCAGCACCCGCGCCTCGCCGGGCTCGCGCACCGCGCGCCGCAGCGCCTGCAGCAGCAGCGCCTCGTCGAAGGGCTTGGTCATCCAGTCCATCAGCAGCGGGAGGCTGCGGCCGCCGCCCTCGGCCGGCGCGCGGCCGCTCACCACCACCACCGGCACGCCCGCCGTGGCGGGCACCGCGCGCAGCTGCGCCACCAGCTCCAGCCCCTCGCCGTCCGGCAGGACCAGATCCATCAGCACCGCGTCCGGGGTGCGCACCGCGAGCAGCGCGCGCGCCTCCGCCAGCGTGTGGGCGCGCAGCACGCGGTAGCCCTCCTGGCTGAGCAGCCGCTGCACCAGGTGGCCCAGGTCCACGTCGTCCTCCACCAGCAGCACGCTGTGGCGGCTCCCGTCGTCGGGCACCTGCGGCAGCGCCTCGGGGAACACGGGCAGCGGGGCGGGCGCGGGCTCGGCGGCCGGCAGCGAGAAGCGGAAGATGGCGCCCTGGCCCGGCTCGCTGTCCACCACGATGCGCCCGCCGTGCTGCTCCATGATGCCCTGGGAGATGGCGAGCCCCAGCCCGGTGCCGCCCTTGGAGCGGGTGTCCGAGCTGTCGAGCTGCTGGAACTTGCCGAAGAGGCGCGCGCGGTGCTCGGGCGCGATGCCCGGGCCCTGGTCGCGCACGCTGAAGCCCACCCGCGTGCCCTCCACGTGCGCCCCGATCAGCACCTCGCCGTCCGGCGGGGAGAACTTCACCGCGTTGGAGACGAGGTTGGTGAGTACCTGCACCAGCCGGTCCGGGTCCCCGCGCACCGCGAGCCCGGGCGTCACCTGCGCGCGCAGCCGCACGCGCGCGAGCTCGGCGGCAGGGGCGAGCGAGCCGAGGGTGCTCTCGACGAGCTCCGCCACTTCGAGCCGCTGCTGGCGCAGCTCCAGCTTGCCCGCCTCCATCTTCTCCAGGTCCAGGATGTCGTTGACCAGGCGCACGAGGCGCTCGCTGTTGTCGCGCGCGATGCGCACCAGCGCGAGCGCCTGCGGGGACAGCTCGCCCATCACCCCGCCCTCGAGCAGCCCGAGCGAGCCGCGGATGGAGGTGAGCGGCGTGCGCAGCTCGTGGCTCACGGTGGAGACGAACTCGTCCTTCATCCGCTCCACCTGCTTGCGGTCGGTGATGTCGCGCAGGAAGGCGGTGAAGCGCGGCGCGCCGTCGGTGCGCTCGCGGCTCACGGTGAGCTCCATGGGGAACACCTCGCCGTTGACGCGCTGGCCCACCACCTCCTGGCGGCTGCCCAGCTCGCCCAGGTCCGCGAGCAGCACGCCGGTGACCAGCTTCTCCCACGCGCGCTCGCGCGCCTCGGGGGGGAACACCGTCTGGGCGAAGTCGCGCCCCAGCACGCTCGCGCGCGCGTGGCCGAAGGTGCGCTCGGCGGCCGGGTTGAACTCCTCGATGCGCCCGTGCTCGTCCAGCGAGACGATGCAGTCCAGCGCCGCCTCGAGCACGGCGGCCTTGCGCGTCTCGGCGGCGCGCAGCTCGGCGTTGGCCTCCTGCAGCGCGCGCGTGCGCTCGGCCACGTGCGCCTCCAGCCCGCTGTTGAGCGCCTCCAGCTGGGCGCTCGCGCGGCTGAGGCGCAGCAGCACGAAGAGCGCGTAGGCGACCAGCAGCAGCCCCGCGACGAAGAGGTAGAGCCGGAAGCGCTCGGCGCGCGCGAGCGCCTCGCCGTAGTGGCGCAGGTAGCTGACGATGAGGCTGTCCGCCTCGCGGCTCAGGGGCTGGGCGGCGATCGCGCGCAGCGCCGCGTCCGCCTGTCCCGGGGGGCCGTCCACCTGGCGGAAGGCCTCGTAGTGGCGCGCGGCCTCGTCCACGCGGGCGTGGTAGCGCTGCAGGCGCTCCTGCAGGTCACGGCGGGCCCCCTCGCGCAGGAAGGCCGGGAAGCGCTCCAGGCCCTGTGCCTCGGCGTGCAGCGCCTGCAGCTGGTCTCGCGAGGCGCTGCCCAGGCCCAGCCGCATCTCGAGCACCTGCATCTCGAAGTCGCTGCTGTGCACGCGCAGCTCGCGCAGCAGGGTGCGGTAGTGGTCGTGCTCCGCCGTGTCCCCGGGGCGCCCGCGCCAGAACAGCACGCACAGCAGCACGAGCGAGCCGGCGGCGAGCAGCGCCCCGCGCCGGCGCAGCGGACGGCGCGGGACGGACTGCGGCGGCGGCGGCACGGGGGCCTCGCTCATGCGCCCCCGGCGGCGGCGAGCAGGCGGCGGATGTCCGCGGGCAGGCCCATGGGGTCGAAGGGCTTGCTGATGACCCCGAGCGCCCCCAGCTCGAGGTAGCGCGCCACCTCGTGCTTCTGCACCTTCGCGGTCATGAAGATGATCGGCACCTCGCGCGTGGGCTCCAGCGCGCGCAGGGCGGCGAAGGTGCTGGGCCCGTCCATGCCCGGCATCATCACGTCCAGCAGCACCAGGTCCGGGCGGAAGCTCTGCGCGAGCTCGAGCGCCACCTGCCCACTGGGTGCGAGCGCGCACTGCCAGCCGCCCACGCGCGCGAGGCTGAGCTGGCCGATGGTGCGGATGTCGTCCTCGTCGTCGACGAGCAGGACCTTCTGGATGGGCATGGGCCGGCAGCTAACCCCGCACCCCGCGTCCCTGCCTAGCCCGAACTCCCGGCGCACTTTCTCCTCCCCCGCGCCTGCCTGCCTCCCGACGGCCCGGGCGCAGGTGCGCTCCGCGTGCCCTGCGGCTTGACCCGCCCGCCGCGCCGGGGCCAAAAGGCCCGCACGCCATGGCCCCTGCCCCGCACCCCGCCCCTCCCACCCCGCTCAAGCGCCTCGAGCTGCTGGCCAAGCAGCTGCTCGCGCTCGTGGGCGCGCTGCTCCTGTGGCGCCCGGGGCGCGCGCGCCGCGCGGCGCAGCTCTCGGCGCGCGCGGGCCCCTGGCGCGTGCTGCTGGTGCGCCCGGACAACCGCGTGGGCGAGGCCCTGCTCACCACGCCGCTGCTCGAGGCGCTGCGCAGCGCAGGCCCGGAGGGCGCGGCGATGGAGGTGGACCTGCTCGTGCACCAGAAGGTGGCGCGCGTGCTGGAGGGCCACCCGGCGGCGCGCCGCGTGCGCCCCTTCGACCGGCGCCGGCTGTGGCTGGGCCCCCTTGCGCCCGGCGTGCGCGCGCTGCGGCGCGAGCGCTACGACGTGGTGGTGGACTGCGCGAACTGGACCGCGCCCTCGGTCACCAGCGCGCTGGTGAGCCGGCTCGTCGCCCCGCGCGCGATGCTGCTGGGCCCCGCGCTGTGGCCGGTGCGCCTGCTGCACGACGTGGCGGTGCCGGCGCGCGCGGGCACCCGCAGCGAGGCGGCGCAGCGGCTGCACCTCCTCAGCGCCCTGCCCGGCCTCGCGGGCCCGGCGGCCGCCGCCCCCCGCCTCTCCTTCCGCGCGCCGCGGCTGCGCGAGGGCTCGCCTGCCGCGGCCCTGCTCGCGGGGCTGCGCGGCCGGCCCTACGCGGTGGTGAACCCGGGCGGGCGCATGGGCTGGCGGCGCGTGGACCCGCGGGTGTTCGCCGCCGGGGCGCGCGCGCTCGCGGCGCACGGGGTGCTCCCGGTGGTGACGTGGGGGCCAGGCGAGGAGGCGGTGGCCGCGGCCGTGCTGGCCGGGGCGCCGGGCGCGCAGCTCGCGCCGCCCACGGACCTGGACGAGCTGGCGGCCCTGATGGGCGGCGCGCGCCTCACGCTGTGCAACAACACCGGCCCGATGCACCTGTCGGTCGCGGTGGGCACGCCCACGCTCGCGCTGTTCCTGCACATGGAGCTGGAGCGCTGGGGGCACCCGGGGGCGCCGCACCGGATGCTGGACCTCACCCCGCTGCCGTCGGCCTCACATGACGACGCGGTGGCCCGGGAAGTGGCGGCGATGCTCGGGACGCAGGGCGGCTCGCGCGAGACGGGCTGAGGCGCGGCGGGCTAGCGGGCTAGCGCTGCGCGAGCGCGTCCGCGAGATCGAGCGGCTCGGTCTGCAGCCAGGGCGCCCCGATGCTCGCGAGCGCCTCGCAGTGCTTGCTGCGGCGGTCCGGGTGGCAGTGGCGCACGCCGTACACGTGGTGGCAGCCGCAGGCATCCACGCGCTTCTTCTTGCACACCGAGGAGGGGTAGCTCATCGCCGCGGCAGCGAGCTCGTCCGCCTGCGCGACCTGTGCCGGGGCCTCCGCCTGGGGCGCAGCGGCCGGCGCGTCGGTCGAAGCATCCACCAGCGCGGCCTCCAGCGCCGCGGTCTCCTGCTGCGAGACCTCGGGCGCGGCGGCCGGCGTCCGCTCCAGCGCCACGGGCGACGCCGCTCCGAGCGCCGCCACCATCACTGCTCCACCAAACCAGCCCATGCTCCTGCCCTCCGTCCCCGCCCCAACTCCCCACGTGCGTCAGGTGTGTGCATGCGCAATGCCGCCGGCAATCCGGCCCGGGGGGCGTAGCCGCGGGGCGGCGGGGGCGGCCGGGGCCGGGGGCGCGCGGGGTCCGGTGGCGGACAGCGGAGGGGCGCGCCACGACTGGCAGCGGACGTCTCCCGCCCCGGAGCGTGCCCGGCCGCCTGGGGGTACGCCGGGCACGCGGGCCCGCAGGGGCGCGGGAGGCGCCGCCCGGGGCCTCCGCGCGCGCGCCCGAGGCTGCAGGTTGTACAGAGGCGGCGGGCAAGACTTACCGCCGGAACCCGAACCTGAACCAAGAGGCGCGCATGGGCTGGAAGGAGACCCTGGAGCGGCAGGGCGAGGGGCACTGGGTGCTGCCGCGCACCAAGACGATGAAGGTGCACGCGGACCTGTTCCTCACCGACAAGCTGCTCTTCGGCGAGGGGCCGGAGGCGCCGGGCCTGCCGGGCCCGCAGGGCTTGGAGGAGAGCGTGTTCGACCAGGTGGTGAACGCGGCCTCCTTCCCGGGTGTCACCCGCGTGGCCGTCACCCCGGACTGCCACCTCGGCTACGGGGTGCCCATCGGCACGGCGGTGGAGACGGAGGGCATCCTGCTGCCCACGGCGGCCGGCTACGACATCGGCTGCGGCATGGTGCAGCTGCGCACCACGCTGATGGCCGAGGACGTGGCGGACGCGCAGAAGCGGCGCCGGTGGATCGACGAGGTGACGAAGCGCATCGCGGTGGGCGTGGGCGCGAGCCGCGTGCAGAAGCAGCGCAGCGTGAGCGCGAAGACCTTCGCCGAGGTGGTGCGCCACGGCGCCAAGGCGCTGGGCCGCACCAACAGCACCACCGAGCGCGACTTCCTCCCGGTGGAGGACGACCGCGTGGACATCCCCGAGCGCGCGGCGGGCAAGCGCGAGCAGCTGGGCTCGCTCGGCGGCGGCAACCACTTCACCGAGATGCAGGTGGACCAGGACGGCCACGTGTGGGTGATGCTGCACACCGGCAGCCGCGGCTTCGGCTGGAACATCGCGAAGCACTTCTTCATCGAGGGCGCGCACGCGCTCGGCCTGCGCCGCCACAGCGAGGACTTCGTGTGGCTGGACGCGGACAGCCGCATGGGCCGCGACTACTGGAACCTGCACAACATGGCCGCGAACTTCGCCGTCGCGAACCGGCTGATCATCGGCGAGGCGGTGGCCGCGGCGCTCGAGGAGGTGTTCGGCGGGACGGCGGACATCTACTACGAGATCTCGCACAACCTCATCCAGAAGGAGGCGGGGCGCTTCGTGGCGCGCAAGGGCAGCACGCGCGCCTTTCCCGCGGGGCACCCGGCGCTGCGCGGCACCACCTGGGCGGGCACCGGCCACCCCATCCTCATCCCCGGCTCCATGGAGACCGGCAGCGCCATCCTCTTCGCCGAAGCTGGCAGCGAGAAGAGCATCCACTCGGTGAACCACGGCGCAGGCCGCCGCATGAGCCGCGCCGAGGCGAAGCGCAGCTTGAGCCAGGGCGAGACCGACCGGCGCATGCAGGAGGCGGGCATCCTGCTCAGCACCCGCACGACGCCGCTCGACGAGAGCGGCCCCTGCTACAAGAACCTCGACGACGTGCTCGAGGCGGTGGAGGCGGCGGGGCTCGCGCGCGTGCACCAGCGCCTGCGCCCCATCGCCTGCATCAAGGGCGCGGACTAGCGCGCCCGTCCCCTCTCCCTCGCGAAGGAGGGAGAGGCGAGAGAGACGTGCAGCACTACTGCGAGTCGCTGGTGCCGCTGCCGCCGGTGCCCGAGGTGTCGCTCATGCTGCTGCCGGTGCTGCTGCCCGTGTCGCTCATGCTGCCCGCGCCGCCGGTGCCCGAGGTGTCGCTCATGGAGCCCGAGCCGCTGCCGCCGGTGCTGGAGGTGTCACTCGCGCTGCCGGAGGAGGAGTCCGAGCCGCTGCCGCCCGTGGCGCCCATCTTCATCTGCGAGCCGAGCTTGCCCAGCGCCGCGTAGGCCATCTGCCGGTGCATCGGCAGCTTCTGCGAGAGCTCGCTGAGCATCTGGGTCATCTGCGCGTCGGCGCTCTTCATCTCGGCCTGCGCGGCCATCACCTTGCCGATCGCCATGTCGTGCGCGGCGACCTGCGTGGCGAGGTACTTGGAGTCGAAGGGCGTGCCCTGCATCGCCTCCAGCTCCTCCATCGTGGCCTTGTGGGCCGCCATGGCCTTCTTCTCCATGTCGTTCATGGGCTTGGGCATGTCCGCGAGCTTCATGCCCTTGCTCTGCGCGTAGGACATGAGCTTCTGGTCCGCCTGGGTGTGCTCCTGCTCCATCTGCTGGGCGTAGCTCTTCACGTCCGCGTTCTGGCTCTTCTGCTGCGCGAGCTTCGCCTCCTTGATCTCGGACTGGTTGGTGAAGTGCAGGCGCTCCATGAAGGCCTTGGCGTCGGTGGGGATCATGAAGCCCATGTGCTCGGCCATGCCCTTCGTGGCGCCCTTCATCTCCTTCATCGACTTGTCCATCGACTTGTCGGCCTTGGATTCCATCTTGTTGGCCTGGCCCTTCATCTGGCCCTGCGCGGAGGCAGAGTCGCTCTGGGCAAAGGCGGAGGTGCCGAGGGCGAGAGAGCCGGCGAGGAGGGCTGCCTGGAGGGAACGCTTCATGGGGTGGTTCTCCTGGAACGGGGTGTGAAAGCCCATACGGGTTTGTACGGGTGGCGGGAGCAAGGTGGGCGCCCGCCACGGCCCACGGAAGGGTGGCCTGCCGACGGGCCTGCTTCCTCCCCTGCCCTGCGGGGGGCAGAGGCAGCAGCGCTCGCTGCGCCTGCCCGCCTGCACGGGGTGTCTCAGCTGGCGCGCGCCGCGCCGCGGATGTGGCCGTACTTGAGCAGCGCCACGAACACCGAGCCGCCCAGGATGTTGCCCAGCGTGGCGAGCAGCAGGAAGCGCCCGTAGCCCGCGAGGCTCGCACCCTCGCCGCTGAACACGCCGAGCAGCACCTCGATGGTGCCGGCGATGCAGTGGTGCAGCCCCAGCAGCCCGATGAAGAAGGTGGCGAGGAAGACGAAGAAGGTCTGGCTCACCGTGTCGCGCCCCGCCGTCACCAGCCAGCTGAGCAGCCCCATGAGCCAGCCGGCCGCCACCGCGCTCGCGAAGAGCACGCCGCTGGTGGGGTGCACCAGCTTCCCGGCGATGTGCCCGAAGGCCTGCGGTTCGGCCACTCCGAGCGCGGGGCCGAGCCAGGCGCCCGCGGCCGCGATGATCGCCGCGCCCACCAGGTTCGCCGCGTAGCACACGCCCCACAGCCGCAGCAGCTGCCCCACGCTCGCGCGCCCCGCGAACACCGGGAGCACCGCGGAGGTGGTGTGCTCGGTGAAGAGCGCCGAGCGCCCGAGCACCACGAACACGAAGCCCAGCGCGTAGAGCGCCGCCGCGCCGAGCTCCACCGTGGGCTCGGGCCACACGCCGCTGAACTTCGTGCGCAGCACCGCCATGGCGAGCGGCCCGAAGCCCAGGTCCAGCCCCGCCGAGAGGCTGGAGAGCGCGAGCGCCAGCACCGGGCGCTGCAGCTCCTCCTCCGCCTGGGAGATGAGCTGCTCGAGCACCGTGTGGTAGCTCTTCTGCGCCGCCTCGCGCGGGTGGTCCTCCTGCGCCTCGCGCTCGGCCGCCTCGTCCGCGTCCGCGGGCTCCTTCGGCTCCTGCGAGCTGCCCTTCTCGTCTTGCGCCATGCGCCCTCGCCGCTCCTTCCGGGGAAGCCCCCGGCTTCAGTGGCCTCCCGGATGCAAGTGGGCCCGCAGCGCCGCGCGGGCCAGTGCCCGCGTGACCAGCTTGCGCACCAGCACCAGCAGCGCGGCGGCGAGCACCCGCCGCCAGTCCGGCGCCCCGGCGAGCCGCAGCAGCCCCGCCGCCACCCACAGGTCCAGCATCATCGCGAGCCCGGCGCGGGGCGCGCGCGCCGCCGTCCCCGCGAGCGCGCAGGCGAGCCCCGCCATCGAGGCGAGCAGCGCGAGCGTGTCGAAGAGCGGGGCCATGGCGCGGCTCACGGAGGCGGGCGCGCGGCGCCGGCGCCAGAGGGCGCCTCTCCGCGGGCGCGCTCGATCTCCGCGCGCTCCTCGCCGATCTCGCGGCTCAGGAAGTAGTTGAGCGCGGTGCGGATGGCCGCCACCGCCGCCAGCTTGCCGATCTCCTCGAAGGTGGGCGCCACGGCGGTGCGCAGCAGGTCCGAGGCGAGCTGGAACTCGAGCCCGAGCGCGAGGAAGCGCCCCACGTCCAGGCGCACCGGGGTGAAGCGCGCGGCGCTGCGGGCGCTCAGGGCCGCCCACACGAAGCGCACGAAGCCCACCGCCGCGCCGCTGAAGATGACCAGCGCGCCGGCCGCCTCCACCAGGCGCACCAGCAGGAACACCGCCTGCCGCAGCCACTCCTCGCTCAGCACCCCGGACATGGGGTGCAAGCTGTGCACGCCCGCCGTGCGAGTCGAGGGACCCCCTGGAACCCTCTCCTGCCCCCCCGAAAACAACAGGGCCCCCGGCACGCAGCGCGCGCCGGGGGCCCCAGGGGAGCTGCCCGCGAGCTCGGAGGGGGGAGTCCTTACAGCGCGGGGAGCTCGAACGAGGTGAGCGTGAAGGCCACGTCCGCCTGGGCGCCGGAGCCCACGGTGGCGCTCGTCGGGTGGCCAGGCGTGGTGCTGAAGGTCGCGCCCGCGGCGGCCTGCAGGTCCACCTGGTAGCTGCCGGGCAGCAGGTACTTGAAGTCCGCGCTCCAGGTGCCGTCCGTGCCGGCGCTGAGGGCGAGCGGCTCGCGCGTCTCGGCGCCGGTGTCCGCGTCCACCGAGACGAGCACCGCCTCGAGCGCGCCCGCCTGCGAGAGCACCACGCCCTGGGCCGGGGTGACGGTGACCTTCACGTTGCCGCTGAGCTGCAGGTCCGCGCCCTTGATCACCGGGTGCATGACCCACTTCTTGTCCACGCCGGCCGCGTGGCCGAAGCTCTGCGCCACGTTGAAGTCCACCAGGATGACCTGCTGGTCACCCTCGCTGGTGACGGACACGTCCGCGTCCTTGTCGAACTTCACCTTGAGGCCGCTGGTGGCCAGGCTGGGCAGCTGCAGCGGGCCGTCCACGTGCGCGCCCGCGGGCAGGCCGGCGTAGTCCGCCGAGCTCGCGTAGATGCGGCTCGCCCCGTCCTCCTTCACCTGCACGTAGGCGCCCGTGATGACGAAGCGCAGCTCCTTGTAGGTGCCGGTCGGCACGCGCGCGTCCTTCACCAGGTCCGCGGTGTCGTTGGCCAGCGTGAGCAGGTCCGTGGTGACGGGCGTGTCGAGCAGCACCACGTCGCCCTTGCTGCCCTTGTCCTCGTCCTTCGCGTTGTCCGAGGCGGAGCCCTCGACGCTGCCCTTCAGGTAGACCTTGGAGATGGTGACGACGGCCTTCTCGAAGGTGTCGCCCGGGGCGTCCGTCAGCTTCACGGTCACCTTCTGCTCCCCGCCGCAAGCGGTGAGGGCGAGTGCGAGCAGCGTGGAGGTGAGGAACTTCGCGGTGCGCAGGTTCAACATGGTGTCGGAGTCCTTGGGGAGGCCCCGGCGGGACCGGCCGTCCGCATCCGGGGCGCTACTGGGTTACCCGCAAAAGACCCCCTTCCCCTCCCGCCGACCACGCGGCGCACGCCGGGCGGGTGGGAGGGGGAAGGTGCAGGTGAGGAGGGGGCGGCAGGCGCGCGCAGCGGGCGCGGAAAGGGCGGAGGCGGCCTGAAAAAGCAGAGGGCCGGTCCCCCCTCCCGGGAGCCCGGCCCTCCAGACATCGTCTCTCTCACCCGTGAACCCTGGCTGGAGCCCGCCCGCTTCTCCCGCGCCACGCGGGGCCCGCACCAGGCGGCCACCCCACGCGCGCATGAATGGGAGCTGCGAAGCGCGCCCCGCGGCAGGCTGCCCCGCGAGTGCCGCGACCCTTGAGCAGGAAGCCTGCCAAGGCGCGAAACCCAATCCTTCCAGCCACTTGCAAAGGCTGTCGGAGGGTTCTGTCCGGAATTCGGACAGGGAGCATGGGACATCCATGCTCCACTGTCCCCGTTTCGGACGGGCCCCCTGGGGCAGAGCTCCCCAGGGGAGGACGGCGCTAGTTCACGCTGACGGCGCTCCAGGCGGCGGCCACCGAGGCGTACTGGCTGCTCGAGGCGCCGAAGAGGTCCGCGGCCGCCTTGAGGGTGGCCTGGCGCGCGCCCGCGTAGTTGGTGGACGAGGTCATGTACACGGTGAGGGCGCGGTACCAGATCTTGGCCGCCGCATCGCGGCCCACGCCGGTGACGGTGCTGCCGTTGCAGGTGGGGCTGGCGGGGCCGCTGGCGGGGTTGGAGCCCTCGGCGATGAGGTAGAAGGCGTGGTTGGCCACGCCGCTCGAGTAGTGCACGTCCAGCGAGCCGATGGTGGAGACGTAGCAGTCCGGCGAGGACCCATCGAGGCTGGGCTTGTACATGTAGCGCAGCGCGTCCCCGGCGCGGCTCGGCGTGTAGGTCTGCTCGCCGATGAGGTAGTTCGGGTTGTTGCCGGCGTAGTACTCGACCATGGCGCCGAAGATGTCGCTGGTGCCCTCGTTGAGGCCGCCGCTCTCGCCGGAGTAGGTGAGGTTCGCCGAGCGGCTGGTCACGCCGTGGCTCATCTCGTGGCCCGCGATGTCCAGCGAGACGAGCGAGACGAAGGAGCTGCCGTCGCCGTCGCCGTAGGTCATGCAGAAGCAGCTGTCGGACCAGAAGGCGTTGTTGTAGCGGCGGCTGTAGTGCACGCGGCTGTAGCCCACGCCGCCCGCGTTATCGATGCCGTTGCGGCCGAGCACGTTCTTGTAGAAGTCGTAGGTCTTCGCCTGGCCGTAGTGCGCGTCCACCGCGGCGCTCGCGGCGTCCGCCGTGGTGCCGCTGCCCCAGGCGTTGTCCGCGTCGGTGAAGATGCTGCCGCCGCTGGTGCGGCTGTTCATGTTGAGGGTGTAGAAGCCGTTGCCGCGCGTGGTGTCGCGCAGCTCGAAGCCGCCCGTGATGCTGTTGGTGTTGAGCGACACGGTGCCCGAGTAGAGCGACTTGCCCGTGCCCACCGCGCCCGCGGTGTGGATGTCGTCCCACTGCTCCTGCACGCGGCCGGTGAGCGCATCCACCAGGATGTGGCGCTCGCTCGGGGTGCCGTCCTCGCGGAAGCCGTCCACGCGCACCTCGTACGCGAGCGTGGGCGCCGGCGTGCGCGCGTTCACCACCAGCTCCGCGCTGGAGCTGCCCACCTGGCCCGCGCCGAAGGCGGCCTCGGCGGTGACGGTGGCCGCGGCCGCGTCCACCTTGGGCTCGAGCGAGAGCGGCGCGAGGTTCACGTCGTTGCCCGAGAGCTCCTCGAGCGTGCCGCCCGCCGAGAGGTGCAGCACCACGTCACCGCCGATGACGCGCAGCCCGCGGTGGGCGCGCGCGAAGCGCACGTGCTCGCGGCCCGAGTCGTCCGCCACCGCGGCGCTCACGTCCAGGTCCGCCGCGTCGAAGCGCGAGGCCAGGCCCAGCCCCTTCACGCTCTGCAGCGCGCGCGTGGCGGCCGCGGTGCGCTCCGCGCCCATCAGCTCGCGGGACGAGGAGAGGGTGGCGCTGCTGCTGCCGGCGTCGCCGCAACCGGCGAGCAGGAGGGTGGTGAGGGCTGCGAGGAGGGAACGCTTCATGCGGGCAGGCTCCGATGCAGAGGTGAGCGCTGCCCCTGAGCAAGAAGCCGGCCCGTTTCCGCGAGCCAGGAGTTCTGCGGCGTTACGAAAATTCTCCGCGAGCACTGACCGAAGTTCGGACAGCGGAGCGGGACACGCGCACTCCACCGTCCGCCTCCAGGGCAGGCCCTCTATGCATTCGAGGACATCTCCCTACACGGGCTGCCCTGTTTCAGGTCGCGGAGTCGAGGCGGGGGCGGCGCGCGTCGAGGCCCTGCAGGGTGTGCAGCAGCTCGCCGGGGCCCCAGGGCTTGCGCAGCAGGGCGTGCATCAGGCCCGCGGCCTGGGCGCTCTCGAAGGGGCTGAGGTCCAGGTGGGCGCTGACGAGGATGCGGCGGCAGCGCGGCCAGCGGCCCGCCACCTCGCGCAGCAGGTCCACGCCGTTGCCGTCCGCGAGAAGGAAGTCGGCCACCACGAAGTCGAAGTCCTGCGCCTCCAGCAGGGGCAGGGCGTCGCTGCGGCCCAGGGCCACCTGGCACTCGAAGTGGCCGCGCAGCTCGCGCTGGACCGCCCGGGCGAGCAGCGCCTCGTCGTTCACGAAGAGCACCGAGCTGCGCACCGGCATCAGCCGCCTCCTGGGTCACGGTTGTCCAGAGTTCGTCCCATCCCCTCTCTTCTAATGGCCATCCCCCCCGGGTGCGTCGCCCGCGCGGATGGGCGCTCCCTCGGTGTCGGGGCAGGGATGGGGGCGGTGGGTGGGGGGGTTGGGGAGGCCGGATGCCCGGGCGCGCGTGCCTGCCCACCTTCGGGGCATGCGCATCCACCACCTCGACTGCATCACGATGTGCCCTCCCGGGGGGCGGCTGATGGACGGGCGCCCCGGGGCGCACGGGCCCGCGGAGCTCGCCTGCCACTGCCTCCTGCTGGAGCTGCCGGACCGGCTCGTGCTGGTGGACACCGGCTTCGGGCTGCAGGACGTGCTGCGCCCGCGGCCGCGGCTCGCGCCGGTGTTCCTCTACAGCCTGTGCCGCCCGCGGCTGGTGGAGGAGGACACGGCGGTGCGGCAGCTGCAGCGGCTGGGCTTCGCGCCCGAGGACGTGACGGACATCGTGCTCACGCACCTGGACTTCGACCACGCGGGCGGCCTGGACGACTTCCCGCGCGCCCGCGTGCACCTGCTGGAGCAGGAGGCGCGCAGCGCGGTGGCGCAGGGCACGCCCCTGGACCGGCGCCGCTTCCGCCCGCAGCAGTGGCAGAGCGTGGGGCGCTGGCTGCCCTACCCCGAGCAGGGTGAGCGCTGGTTCGACTTCGAGGCGGTGCGCGACCTGCAGGGGCTGCCGCCGGAGATCCTCCTGGTGCCGCTGCCCGGGCACACGCAGGGCCACGCGGGCGTGGCGGTGAAGCGCGGCGACGACTGGCTGCTGCACGCGGGCGACGCGTACTTCTTCCGCGAGGAGATGAACCCCACCCACCCGCGCTGCACGCCGGGCCTGCGCTTCTACCAGCGCCTGATGGAGAAGGACCGCGCCCTGCGGCTGGGCAACCAGGAGCGGCTGCGCGAGCTGGTGCGCCGCCACGGCGAGGAGGTCACGGTGTTCTGCGCCCACGACAAGGTGGAGCTGGAGCTGCTGCAGCGCGAGGAGGCGAGGAGCGAGCTCCTGCTGCACCCGCCCACGCGCGCCCCGCTCGGCTGGACCGCGCCGGGGCCGCACCTGCACTCCTAGGGCGTCCTACCCGCGCTCGAGCCGCTGCGCCTCGCCCTCCAGCTGCGCGGCGAGCGACATGCGCGCGTCCGCGGCCACGGAGTCGCCCAGCCCCTCGAGCGCGAAGGCGTCCTCGTGCACGAGCTGCGCGAGCGCGCGCACGCGGGCGGGGTGGCCGAGCAGCTCGGCGGCGCTGCGCGGGTCCACGGAGGTGAGCACCTCGTACTCCATGC
The DNA here is from genome assembly GCF_009659535.1 of Aggregicoccus sp. 17bor-14. Lineage (NCBI taxonomy): Bacteria > Pseudomonadati > Myxococcota > Myxococcia > Myxococcales > Myxococcaceae > Aggregicoccus > Aggregicoccus sp. 17bor-14. Next base: position 132,918 of record NZ_VJZZ01000014.1, on the reverse strand, counting down.
CCAGCAGCTCGCGGCAGCTGTCTCCCACCAGGGCGCGCGCCTCGGCGTGCTGCTTCGCGCGCCGCTTCTTGAGCAGGGACGCGAGCGCGTCCGCGAGCTGCTCGATGAGGCGCTGGATGTAGTCTTTCTGCTGGATGCTCATGTGGCGCAGCTCCCCCCGGGTCGGCTACCGGAGCCCACGTTATGCGCTCGGGCGCGCATGTCACGTGCGGGGTGGGCTTTTCGTGCGCTGGCGCGCGGTGGTATCCGCTTCGCTCCCATGCGCCCCCTCCACGTTCTCTCCGGCCTCCTGCTGCTCACCGCCGCCTGTAGCCACGCGCCCAAGCAGAGAGCACTCCCTTCCGACCCCGAGGTCCCCTACGTGGAGCGCGTGCGCGAGGCGCTGCGGGCGCGCCGCGAGGAGCTGCACGCGTGCGCGGCCACTGCGCGCGGTCAGGCCACGCCGGATGCCGCGCTCATCACCAGCCCGCTCTACGTGTCGCCGCTGTTCGCCTATGTCCCGCGCAGCTCTCGCTCGCCCTTCTTGAAGGCCTTCGAGCAGTGCGTGGTGGAGCGGCTGCGCAGCCAGCCCCCGCCTGCGCCGACGGGCGAGTACGCGGCGGCCTGGGTGCGCTTCCAGTTCGCAGCGGGGGGGCAGCAGCCCGTGCTCGAGGTGAGCGGCACCGCGCCGGAGCGGGTGAACGCGGAGCTGCAGCCCGGCACCCTCCCCGACCCCGCCCGCGACGTCTTTGCCTACTCGAAGGAGGTGTCGGTCAGGCACCTCAGCGGCGAGCCCATCCGGTACACGCAGGAGGCGATGGTGCGCGGCGTGGAAGGGGTGATGGTCGTGAAGTGCGTGGTCACGTGGACGGGCACCCTCGAGGACTGCCGCATCGTGAAGCCGCTGGCCTACATGGAAGAGCCCGTGCTGCGCTCCCTGGCCACCACGCGCTTCGCGCCGGCCACCTTCGAGGGGACGCCCATCAACGTGGACTACACCCTCACCATCCAGCTGCGCCTGACGCGCGGAACCCCTCCATGAACCGACCCCTGCTCCGTTCCGCGCTCGCCGCGCTGCTGCTCGGCGCCGCGTGCAGCCATGCGCCCGCGCCGGCGCGCGCGGGGTGGGTGCCGCCCGCGGTCTCGTTGGACCTCGACCCCGCCTACGCGCAGCACGTGCGCCAGGTGCTAGGCGGGCGCAGCGACGAGCTGCAGGCGTGTGAGGCGCAGGCGCGCAGCCAGGGCGCTCCCGAAGAGGCGCTCGCCACCAGCCCGCTCTACGTGTCGCCCGGGATCGCCTACTTCCCACGCAGGTCGAGCTCGCCCTTCCTGAGCGCCTTCGAGCAGTGCCTTCTCGAGCGCCTGCGCCGCGAGCCGCTGCCGGCCCAGGTCAGCCTGGAGTACGCGGCCGCCTGGGTGCGCGTCCGCTTCACGCCCGGAGGCCCGCCGCCTTCGATCGAGGTGAGCAACCGCGCGCCCGATCGCGTGAACGCGACGACACTGGCGCCCGGCACCGTCCCCGACCGGACCCGCGACGTCTACGCCTTCCGGGAGCAGCTCGGACGGCCCCGCCGCCTCAGCGGTGAGCGCATCCAGTACACCCAGGAGGCGCTGGTGCACGGCGTGGAGGGCGTGATGGTGGTGAAGTGCGTGCTCACCTGGGCGGGGACCCTGGAGGACTGCCGCATCGCGAAGCCGCTGCCAGACATGGAGGAGGCCGTGCTGCGCACCCTGGCCGGCTCGCGCTACACCCCGCTCACCTTCGAGGGCACGCCCCTCAACGTGGACTACACCTTCGTCATCCAGCTCAAGCATCCCCGGTGAGCGCCCCCATGACCCGACTCCCGCTCCGCTCCGCCCTCGGCCTCTTGCTGCTCACCGCTGCGTGCAGCAGCCTCGCCCCCGCCGTGCGCCTGCCGTCGGGCCCGCAGCAGTTCGACGAGCCTCCGTACTCGGCCGACGTGCGTGCGCGCATCGTGAGGCACAACGGGGACGTGTACGCCTGCTACCAGGAGGCCGCCGCGCAGAGCGCGCCGCAGGGCCCCGACGCGCCGTCCGCCGTCCGCTACGACCGCGCCCGCAACCGCTTCCTCTTCGCCGGTCCTCCGGACGCCGCGGACGAGAAGGCGCGGCCGCTCTCGCCCTTCGCCCTCGCCTTCGAGCGCTGCCTGGGTGCGCGCCTCTCGGGGTGGATCCCCTTCAGTCCCCCGGACGGCGTGAGCGTCAGCGCCTACTTCTACTTCCTGCCTCCCGGCAGCGCGCTCCCGCCCCCGTCGGAGGCTCCGGCACGTGAGCGGCCGCCGTCCATGGATCCCGCCTGGAACAGCCCCCTCTTCGACGAGGGCGGGGCTCGCGGCTTCGTGGACGTGGCGGAGATGACCACGCCGCGCAAGCTGGCCGGCCGGCCCATGCAGTACACCCAGGAGGCTCTCGCGAAGCACGTCGCGGGTGTCATGCAGGTGCGCTGCCGCATCACCGTCGAGGGCACCCTGCGCGACTGCGCCGTGCTGCGCTCGATTCCCGAGCTGGACCAGATGGCGCTCGACGCCTTCGCCACCCACCGCTACACGCCCGTGCTCTACCGCGGCAAGCCGCTGGAGGTGGACTACACCTTCACGGTGCAGTTCAACGTGCCCAAGGGCTGAAGCCCCCGCCCCCTCAGTCGCGGTGCCCCAGCGCGCGGTCCAGGTTGAACGCCGCGCTGATGAGCGAGAGGTGGGTGAGGGCCTGGGGGAAGTTGCCCAGCGCCTCGCCCGAGGGGCCGATCTGCTCGGCGTAGAGCCCCAGGTGGTTCGCGTAGCCGAGCATGCGCTCGAACATCAGGCGCGCGTGGCCCAGGTACTTGCGCTCGGCCACGCCGGCGCGGGTCATCGCCTCCACGAGCCAGAAGGTGCACAGGTTGAAGGTGCCCTCCACGCCCTCCAGCCCGTCCGGGGTGCGGTCCAGGTCGTAGCGGTACACGAGGCTGTCGGACACGAGGCCGCCGTCCTTGGGCATGCGCAGCGTGGCCTCGAGCGTCTTGAGCAGGCGCGGGTCGCCGGGGCTGATGAAGAACACCAGCGGCATGATCAGGTTCGCCGCGTCCAGGGAGTCCACGCCGTACGCCTGCAGGAAGGCGCCGCGCTCCTCGCTCCAGCCCAGTTCGAGCACCTCCTCGTAGATCTGGTCGCGCACCTCGAGCCAGCGCCGCCGGTCCGCCGGGAAGCTGCGCTTGTCCGCGAGCCGCAGCGCGCGGTCCAGCGCCACCCAGCACATCACCTTCGAGTACACGAAGTGCTTGCGCCCGCCGCGCACCTCCCAGATGCCGTCGTCCTGCTCGCGCCAGTGGTCGCACACCCAGTTCACCAGCCTGCGCAGGTGGCGCCACAGGTCGTAGCTGATGGGCACGCCGTGCTTGTTGTACAGGTACACCGAGTCCATCAGCTCGCCGTAGATGTCGAGCTGCAGCTGCTTGTACGCGTCGTTGCCCACGCGCACGGGGGCACTTCCCTTGTGGCCGCTCAGGTGCGTGAGGTGCTCCTCGTCCAGCACGTGGCGGCCGTCCAGGCCGTACATGATCTGCAGCGAGCCATCCGGCCCCAGCTCCTTGCAGCGCTCCTCGAGCCAGCCCATGAAGCGCCCCGCCTCGCGCGTGAAGCCGATGCGCAAGAGCCCGTACACGGTGAAGGCCGCGTCGCGGATCCACGTGTAGCGGTAGTCCCAGTTGCGCTTGCCGCCCATCGCCTCGGGCAGGCTGCAGGTGGGCGCGGCGACGATGGCCCCCGTGGGCTCGAAGGTGAGCAGCTTGAGCGCCAGCGCCGAGCGGTGCACCACCTCGCGCCAGCGCCCCGTGTACGTGCAGCCGCCCACCCAGTGGCGCCAGTAGGCCACCGTCTCCTGGAACATGGCCTCGCCCTTGGCCTTGTCGAAGGCGCTCGCGTGGCAGGTGTCGCGGTCGCTCTCCTCGAGCGAGAACACCGCCACCTCGCCCGCCTCCAGGCTGAAGCGCGCGACCGCCGCGCGGCCCTCCACCTTCAGGGGCACCTGGCTCGCGAGCGCGAGGCACAGGGACTCGCACTTGAAGCGCACGCCGCCGGGGATGCGCTCCGCACGGTGGGGGTCGCGGGCGAAGTCGCACGCGGGCTCGCAGTGCAGCCGGAAGCTCATGCTGCCGCGCACCACCCGCACCGCGCGCACCACGCGCCGCTGCTGCTTCAGCTCCGCGTCCAGCACCATGAAGTCGTAGAGCTCGCCCACGCCCTCCTCGGAGAGGAAGCGGGTGACGAGCACGTTCGTCTCCGGCCAGTAGAACTGCTTGCGCACGTGCCCGCGCTGCTCGGGCGCGATGCGGTACAGCCCTCCCTTCACCGGATCCAGCAGGTGCGCGAACACCGCCGGGCTGTCGAAGTGCGGGTAGCACAGCCAGTCCAGCGTCCCGTCCGTGCTCACCAGCGCGCAGGTGCGCAGGTCGCCGATGACGCCGTGGTCCTCGATGGCCGCGCTCTTTCGCGGGACCCAGTCGTCCTCCGCGCTCGCCACGTCGCGCTCTTGTCTCGGAGCATCCATCAGCGCGCGCCCTCCGGCAGCGGCCGCGCGAGCGCGCGCACGGGCGAGCCGTCCGCCCCCACCAGCCGCAGGGGCAGGCACAGCAGCTCCACCTCCCTCGCCTCGCGCGGGAGCGCTGCGAGCGCGAGCCCCTCGATGACCACCACGCCTGCCTCCAGCAGTGTGCGATGCACCGCCGCGCCATCCGCGTGAAAGCCGGCCACGGAGAGGTAGTCCACCCCCACGCACGCCACCCCCGCCTCCGCGAGCACGCGCGCCGCGTCCAGCGACAGCCCGATGAAGTCCTCTTTGAAGGGCTGCTCCCACCAGGGTCCCTCGCTGTTGCGCGTTCGCAAGAGCAGGCGCTCGCCGCGCTTCGGCGCCGCCTCCTGCAGCGAGCGCGCGCGCACCTCCGGCGCATCGTCCAGGTGCAGCACGCGCGCAGGGCCCAGCAGCGCGCGCAGGTCCAGCGCGTCCACCGCACGGGCCCCGGGGATGAAGTGCAGCGGCGCGTCCACGTGCGTGCCGCAGTGCGCGCTCATCCGCAGCTCGGTGACGTTCGCGGGGTCGCCTTGGTGGATGTTCGCGGTGCGCGCGTTGCGCAGCGGCGGATCCTCCGGCCACACCGGTAACCGCGGCGAGATGGGCACCGAGAGGTCCACCCAGCCCTCGGAGAGCGCGCTCATCTCCCGGCCTCCGTGAAAGTGAGGACGTGCTTGATGCCGCCTCCGAGCCCCTTGCGCAGCAGCTCGGGGGCCTCCTCGGGGCGGTGGCGGTGGGTGATGAGCTTCGCGAGCTCGCCGGGCCAGCGCGCCTCGAAGCGCCCGAGGTCCGCCACCGCGGCCGCGAAGGCATCCGGCCCCGCGTTCACCGTGCCCAGCGCGAGCTGGTTCTTCATCACCAGCCCGCGCATCAGCTCCGCGCCGGCCAGCTTCAGCGGCTCCTTGCGCCCGGGCACGCCGGTGAAGACGAAGACGCCGTTGGGCCCGAGCACCTTCAGCACCTCGAAGGCCGTGCTCGAGGCCCCCGCCGCCTCGTACACCAGGTCCAGGGGCCCTGCGCGCGCGGGCAGCTGCGAGGCCGGCACCTCCTGGCTCGAGAGGTAGCGCGCGCCCACGCGAGAGGCGGCCTCCGCCTTCGGGTTGGGCGCGGGCGTGCGCGCGTACACGTGCACGGAGTAGCCCGCGCGCAGGAGCGCCATCGCGCCCAGCAGGCCCACCGGCCCGCTGCCCAGCACCAGCGCGCGCCGGCCGCTGCGCATGTCGCGCGGGCCCGGAAGGCGCGCCTGCACCGTGTCGACCGTGAGCAGCGCCTTCTCCGCGATGGTGAGCGGCTCGGTGAGCACGCCCACCGGGCGCAGGGTGCGCTCCACCTTGTGCAGGTACTGCGCGTCCTCCACCCACTGCTCGCACGCGAAGCCGTGTGCCCCCGCGATGCCGCGCTCCGTGTAGTCGCCCGTGACGCAGTAGTCGCTGCGGCCCTGGCGGCAGGGGAGGCAGCCGGTGTGCGGGCAGGGCCTGCGCACGCGCGGGACGACGAGGTCTCCCTTCGCGAAGCCCTGCACGCCCGCCCCTGCCTCCAGCACCTCGCCGAGGCACTCGTGGCCCATGATGAGGAAGTCGCTGCCGCGCGGCGGGGTGCCGTAGAGGAAGGAGGCGATCTCCTTGTCCGTGCCGCAGATGCCCACCTCGTGCGTGCGCACCCGCACCTGCCCCGGCGCGAGCGGCCCCGGCTCCGGCGCATCCACCATCTTCAGCGTGCGCTGCTGCGGAAACACGGCGAGCGCCTTCATCACGGGCCTCCTTCATCCCCAGTTACGCAGCCCGGGGACACAAGGGATTCAGATGGGGACGCGGGGCGCGGGGCCGCAGCGCTCGGACCATGGAGGGCCCGCACGCCTGCTCGCTCGAGGCCTCAGCCGCTGTTCGCCCAGGTGATGGCGCCCACCCCGGGATGTCCTCCAGGTCTCAGGCTGCTGGGCTTCTGCAAAGTTCCTCTCGGTCGCACATGACGGCCCCTCTTCGGGAACGCGAGACTCCGGCCCGAGATGAGAGCCCTCCCAAATCACCTGTGCCTCACGGCGTCGCTGCTTCTCGGTTGCGCGACGACGCGGACGGAAGCCCCACCCCGGCCGGTGTGGCCCTCGCCGCGGGACCTCGTCCGCGTGGAGCCTGTGCCAGGACTCAGCCTTCTCGCGCCGCCGATCCTCGCGGAGGGTGAGGCCCACGGGACCGCCTCGAGCGGAGGGTGGTGCCGCCCCGCGCATACGATGCCGTCGGCACCGTGGCCCATCAACACCGTCAGCTACAGCTGCATGTGGGATCAAACCGGGGCCAGCAGATATCTGTCGTTCGTGTGGCATGCGAGCGCCTTCGAGGCGACAGCGACGCCGGCCGAGAAGCTCGAAAGGCTCAAGCAAGACCTCGTCAAAGGCATACCGGTGGAGGAGCTCAGGCCGTTGCCCGCGCCCTGGTCTGGCTGGGAGTGGCGAAGTCGAGCGCAGGGAGACATGCTCCGCGACCGCTGGGTCATCGCGGGCACCGGCCTCGTGATGCTCCAGGCGGTATCGCTCGAAGCGGATCCCTTCCCTGAGGCCGAGTGGTTCCTCGACTCCCTCGTGGTGCAGGGCACGACCGCAGAAGATCTCTAGCTGGCACAGGTCTCAGCACCGCTAGAGACAGAAGCCCACGATGCCTGCGTCGCAGCACGAACGCTCCGTGTAGCAGCCACGCGGAGCGGGACAGCGGAGATCGTCGAAGACACCGGGCGAGACTTCGCAGGGGATCTCACAGAACGAGCCCGCCACCTGAGGGGATGGCTGGCACTTCTGGAACTCGTTGCAGTCCCGGTTGCTCGTGCACGGCGCATGGAGGCGCTCGAGGCTCTCCTGCGGAACGCGGCGCGCTCCAATGTAGGTGAGATGCCGGATGCACCCGAGGAGGCCCACCAAGCAAAGCGCCAGCACCGAAGCCTTCGTCCGCAGCGAGCCTCGCGCCCAGAGGCTCCGTGGATCCAGGATCATGGAAGGCAAATTAAGCGAGATGGATGACTCAAAGCACTTCGGGGATCGCCCGCACACGCCGCACGCAGACTTCACGCGACCGCGCGACTAGGCTGCGCGCGCCTCTGCCATGCGCCCCGTTCCCTCCGACGCTCCGCCTCCGCGCAACGCCGCCCTCGTGGGCGCCGCTGCGTTCACGCTCATTGCGCTGCCCTTCCTCTTCTTCGGGCCCTGGCTCCTCAACGGAAAAGGCCTCGTGCAGCTGCAGTGCGCGTCCGGTGGGCCCTGCGAGCTCACGCGCTCGGGCTACCTTACGACGGAGGAGGTGACGCGCTTCACCGTCGCGGAGCTGAAGGGCGCGCACGTGGAGCGCGGCCGCTCCTCGCGCAGCGCGGGCAACAGCATCTTCCGCGCGAACGTGGACACGAGCGCCGGCTCCTTCCCGCTCGCGTACCAGTGGGCCGTGGACTCGGATGAGGCGCCGCAGCAGGACGTCTCGCGCGTGCTCGCGTTCCAGCGCGATCCCCGGCAGGGACTGAGCCTCCGTCACGACGACCGCGAACCCTTCGCGCGCGTGGGAGGTGCGTTCACCGGCGTGGGCGTGGTGTCGTTGGTGGGCGCGATCTACCTGCTGGTGCGCGGACTGCGGGCGCGGCGCGTTCAGTCGCCCTGAGCCGGGTGACGCACCATCGGAATCCCGCGACGGGTGGGCGATGCGTCTCGAGTGGAAGGACCCTGAGGTGGGCACGCGGCAGTGCCCCCACCCGTGCCCGCTGCCCTGGCCTGAGGGGGGGACGGGAGAAACGGAGGAGAGGCCGTAGAGCTCCGCACGGCGCCAAGCGCTGCCGGCACGCCACGCCGCCCCGTGTGCCCAGGTGGGCTACCCTCGGCACCCCTCCTCGGGGCAAGAGGCCGCGCCGGACGAAGCGTTCCGTCCAGCCCCCAGCCGGTCCCGGGTGGGCGCTGGAATGAAGCCTCCTTCCACGCCCGGCGTCCCCCCGACAGCACCCTGGAATGAAGCTTCCATCCAGGCCTTCCGTGCGCCGGAGGGGGGCCTAACCCCTGTAGATTGTTCCGGAAAACCCCCGACATCTCAGAACAGGAGCGCGCGACCTCGCGCCCGGGAGGCCCCTCTCCAGGTCCCCCGGAGCGCCGCGCAGGCCGGCGCCCGCCCGCGCTCGGCCGCCCCGACAGTGCCCGTCCCATCCCTCCTTCCGCCAGGAGCCCGCGGCGTGCGGAGGTAGGGCATCCGTTGCGTGGAGTGCCGTGAATCTCCGTGACGCGGAGGTGCCGAGTCCACGCACCTCCTTCCTGGACGAGGCCACTCGCGCCAGCTCCTGCGCCGGCGGGAGCTCGACTGCGTGTGGAGCGACTCAGGTGGGGACGAAGCGCTTCGGGACAGGCTCGACGTCGTTGCTGCTTCGCAGAGCGCGCGACGCGGAGCAGCCCTGCAGAGGGGCGCCTGCCGGGGAACAATCCGACGATTCGTGGAAGCATCCGGGGGCTGTAGGGATTACAAGGGTCTGACCGGGAGCCGGGGTGGACATGCCACGCCCGCCGCTGCCCGCCGTTCGAGCTGCTCGCCTCTGTGGGGTGCGCGGCCCCTCCTCACCCCCGAAGGTCCTTTTGCCCGAGAAGACTGAACGCCGTATCGCCCTGTTCCTCGACTTCGAGAACCTCGTGACCAACACGGGGCTCAGCGCGAGCAACTTCGACCTCCAGGCGCCGATGGACCGCCTGCTGGAGAAGGGCAAGGTGGTGTTCCGCCGCGCCTACTGCGACTGGAGCCGCTTCCGCGACGCCACCCGCACGCTGCACGACCACGGCGTCGAGCTCATCGACGTGCCGCCCAGCACCCGCGCGGGCAAGAACGGCGCGGACATGCGCCTGGTCATCGATGCGCTCGAGCTCTGCTACGCGCGCGAGAGCATCGATACGTTCGTCATCGCCTCGGGCGACAGCGACTTCTGCCCCCTCGCGTACAAGCTGCGCGAGAACGGCCGCACGGTCATCGGGCTCGCGGTGCGCGACAGCACGAGTCCCCTCTTCGTGAAGGCCTGCGACGAGTTCATCTACCTCACGGGCCGCGCGGGCGAGGGCGGCCGGCGCGGCGGCGGCAGCAGCCGGCGCGGGGGAGGCCGGGAGCGCGAGCGCGGCGAGAAGGACAAGGCCGAGGCGGGCAGCAGCGCGAAGGGCTCCGAGAAGGGCGGCGAGAAGGAGAAGAGCAGCAAGGGCCAGGTGCCGCGCCACGTGCGCGACGTGGTGGCCAACCTGCTCGCGCGCGCCACGGGCCCGCTCAACCCCTCCATCATCAAGGAGACGCTGGTGCGCAAGGAGCCGGACTTCGATCCGCGCGACTACGGCTTCAGCACCTTCGTGAAGCTGCTCGGCGCGCTCGAGCGCGACGGCCTGCTCAAGATGCAGCAGCTCAAGGGCAAGCAGTGGTACGTGCTGCCCGGCGAGCACATGCCGGACTCGAAGCACGACGCCGAGAGCAGCTCCGGCCACGACGAGCCCGAGGGCAGCGCCGGCGCCGAGGACGACGAGGAGTCGTACCCGGATCCGGAAGACGACCTCTAGGCTCTGGCCTCTAGGTCGCGGCGCGCGGCAGGTGGACCTCGAAGGTGGTCCCCTCCTGCGCCGTGGAGTGCACCGCCACGCGGCCCCCGTGCGCCGCGGCGATCCGCTCCACGATGTACAGCCCCAGCCCGAGGCTCTTCGCCTCGGGCTTCTCCTCGGCTCCGCGGCGGAACGCCTTGAACAGGTGGGGCAGCAGCTGCGCCGGGATGGGGGCGCCCGGGTTGTGCACGCTCACGCACAGCTCGTCCGGTCCGCCGCGCACGCAGACCTCCACCGCGCTGCCCGGCGTGCCGTAGGTCAGCGCGTTCTTCAGGAGATTGGCGAGGACCTGCATCATGCGTGCGGCGTCGAAGTGCCCCACCGTGTCACCCTCGCGGCGCAGGATGAGCTCTCGCTCGGGGAAGGTGCCGCGGTGCTCGTCCATCACCCGCGCGGCCGTGGTGTAGAGGTCTCCGCGCGCGCGCGTCACCGGGATGCCGCTGCCCAGCTGGGCCTGGGAGAGGTCCAGCAGGTCGCTCACGATGCGGCTGGCCCGCTCCGAGGCGCTCGAGATGCGCGCCGCGGTGGTCTGCACGGCCTCGTCGGGGCTCTGCGCGCGCAGCCGCCGCGCCGCCATCTGCACGGCGTTGAGCGGGTTCTGCAGGTCGTGGCTCACGATGGCCGCGAGCAGCTTCTGGAACTCCTGGGCGCGCTCCGCGCCGTGCTGCAGACGCTTGCGCTCGGTGATGTCCTCGGTGACCTTCACGAAGCCGATGGGGGTGCCCTGGTCGTCGTGCAGCACGTGCAGGGAGACCTCCGCGTCGAAGGCGCTGCCGTCCTTGCGCCGTCGCACCCCCTCGCCGGTGTAGCAGCCCTGCTCGAGCGCCTGGCGCATCTCCTGCTCGGGGCGCCCGCGCTCCTGGTCCTCGGGGAGGAAGAGCATCCGGAAGTGCTGCCCCACGGCCTCCTCGGTCGTGTAGCCCTTGATGCGCCGGGCGCCCTCGTTCCAGCTGGTGATGCGCCCCTCGAGGTCCATGCCGAAGATGGCGTAGGTGCGCGCGCTCTCGACGAGGTGTCGGAAGTGCGCGTCCACCTCCTGCCTGGATCCGAAGCGGCTCACGCGCAGCTCCCGGTCGGTGCACCGTTCAAGGAGGAGACGCGGCCGGGGACTCGCCTGCCTGGAGCCGGCCCAGCTCGTCGACCGAGGCCGAGAGCAGCACGCTGTCGCTCACCGAGGAGACGAGGCGCGTGGGAACCTCGAGCCTCCCGGCGTGGAAGTAGTTCCAGTACGCCCCGACGCGGTCCGCCGTCTCCGAGGCGAGCTTCAGCTGCAGCGCCTCCACCTTCCAGCTCTCGGAGTCGATGACCAGCCCCTCCACGGTGCCCAGCGACTCTCCGCCCGCCGCCACGACCGTGCGGCCCGCATGGATGCGCTCGGTGAAACGCATGTGCCTGCTCCTTCCCGCCCCGCGAGGACCCCTCTCCTGAACGTAGTGCCTCCACCTCTGCCGGGACAGCGCGTGCCGAGCGCTCTGGCGCCCTGACGCCAGGCGTACGAGCGCTCGCGCCGGGCTAGCGCGCGGACACGGGGACGAGCGCGAGCCAGCAGTACCCGCAGCGGGTCGCCGCGCGCATCCCGGTATGGCCGCAGTGCGGGCACTCGCGCTGCTCGGGCTCGGGCCCCAGCCCGAGCCCCTCCACCAGCGCGGCCCAGGCCGTGAGCAGCCGCTGCGGCTCTTCCAGGACCGGGTCCGCGGAGGCGGCCGGGAGCTGCCGCTGCACGGCGGCGAGGAGCTGGCGGATGCGGGTGTCATCGAACATGGGAGCCTCCCTCCACTGCGTGCAGGTCTCGCGACCGGGCGACGGTGGAGGCCGGGGATCCGCCGCCCCGGGGTCGGTCGTGGCGGCGGGGGGCGCGCAGCGGCGGCAGCGGCGCGACGCGCGAGGTGAGGCTCGCATCGCCGAAGTCCAGCAGTTCCAGCTCGCCGTCCAGCGGCGCCACGAAGTAGCTCAGCCAGAGCTCGCCGAAGAGCTGGCGGTGGTCGCCGGCGTCGAGCCCGGCCAGGTTGCTCCAGGGCGTCTCGCCCTCGCCGATTTCGTGCACGGCGGCCGCCGCCTCGGCGAGGCAGAGCAGGTGCATCCCCACGCCCAGGCGCATCTCCTTGGGGAGCCGCTGGTAGGCCGGGGAGAGGTGGGCGGGAACGACGACGCGGTACGAGAGCATGGCGGACCTCGGATGGCCCGCCTCGCTCGTCGCAGGGGAGGTCAGCTGAAAGGGGAGCTTACCCCCACAGGATAACCACCCCGGCCGTGCGCCGCCGCGGCCCTATGGAGCACACGCGCTCCAATGCTCCACCCTACTGGAGCAGCCACGCTCCACCCCGGGCCCGGCCCTTCCCCGCAAGCCCGCGGACTTGCGGGCCCGCGGAGGCTGGCGCGGCGGTTGCTCTGGCGAGCGCCCGCGCTGGAAGCAAAAGGTCTTGGCGCAGTCGCTTCACCGTCTCTCCCTCGCCCCGCCCGAACCCGCGGACGCATCCACACCCCGAAGCCCGACACAGCGCCCTCCCTCCTCGGAGGGCCCGCGCTTCGGGTGGGTGCGAGGTCAGTTTCGAGAGAGGGCTCGCAGGGACGGCCGGGTCCCCGAGGGCCTGTCAGGCTCCAGCGAACACGCGGTGCGCCTGCACCGCAGTGCGAGGTGCGCGCGGGGCGTGGGGCCCTTACACCCCGCTGCACCCCTCACACCCGGAGCCCCTCCATGCCGCTCAACGACTACGTCACCCTCGGCCGCTCGGGCCTGCGGGTGAGTCCCTTCTGCCTCGGCGCGATGACCTTCGGCGAGGACCTGGGCTGGGGCAGCAGCGTCGCCGACTCGGTGCGGATCATCGACCGCTACCTCGAGCGCGGCGGCAACTTCATCGACACCGCGAACGTCTACACCTTCGGCCACTCGGAGAAGATCATCGGCGACCACCTGGGCCGCTACCCGAGCCGCCGCGAGCGCGTGGTCCTCGCGACCAAGTTCTACGGCAACCTCTTCCCCGGTGACCCCAACGGCGGCGGCGCGGGCCGCAAGAGCCTGATGGCCGCGTGCGACGAGTCGCTGCGCCGGCTGCAGACGGACCACATCGACCTGTACTGGATGCACGCGTGGGACCGGCACACGCCCATCGAGGAGACGCTGCGCGCGCTGGACGACCTCGTGCGCGCGGGCAAGGTGCGCTACGTGGGCTTCTCGGACACGCCGGCGTGGAAGGTGGCGCAGGCGCAGCTGCTCGCGCAGACGCGCGGCTGGACGCCGCTGGTGGGCCTGCAGATCGAGTACTCGCTGCTGCAGCGCACGGTGGAGGGCGAGCTCATCCCCATGGCGCAGGAGCTGGGCCTGGGCGTGACGCCGTGGAGCCCGCTCAAGAGCGGCGTGCTCAGCGGCAAGTACACGCGCGAGAACCGCACCACCCAGAAGGCGAGCCGCGGCCCCTGGGTGGAGAGCGCGCTCAACGAGCAGACCTACCGCGTGCTGGACGTGCTCAAGAAGGTGGCGGGCGAACTGGACGTGCCCCCGGCGCACGTGGCGCTCGCGTGGGTGCAGAGCCGCCCCGGCGTCTCCTCCACCATCATCGGCGCGCGCACGCAGGAGCAGCTCGAGCAGAACCTCGCGGCGCTCGACGTCCGGCTGCGCCCCGAGCAGCTGAAGGCGCTCGACGAGGTGAGCCGCCCCGCGCTCAACTTCCCCGCCGAGTTCCTCGAGCGCGCCGGCAGCTTCATGCACGGCGGCCTCACGGTGAACGGCGACGCGGCGCCCCCCTCCCCCGTGGGCCGCAAGCTGGACAGCCCCAGCTACTGAGCACCCACATGTCACCCTGACACCCTCGCCGGTACTTCCTACCGGCGCACCCGCTCCCACCTCGCGCAAGCGTGGGAAAACATTTGCCCACGCGCGGTGCCGCGCTTGCAGAAGAAGCGGCGCATGACGAGCGAGACCCTTCCGCAGGCCTACCGTGTGCGCATCCCGGAGGAGCTGCAGCCCGCGCTGGACGCCCTTCCCGAGGAAGCGCGCACGGCGCTGCTCGCGGCGCTCTTCGAGCGGGCGATGCAGCCGGCGGCGTCCGGCGCCACCACGCCCCACCTCGAGCCGCTCCAGGTGAGCGGGCTGCAGGCCGAGCTCGAGCGCGACCCGGTGCACGCGCGGCTCACCCTGGTGGCCCTGCGCGCGGCCTTCGCGACGGCAGCCGCCTCCACCCCCTCCGCCCCTGCGCTCGTCGTCCAGGAGAGCGCCCAGGCCGCCTGGGAGCGGGCCGGGGCGCTGTAGGGCGTCCGCCGAAATCCGTTCGCACGGGCGAGGCCCCTGGTAGGAAGATCGCTACACCCATGTCGCGCTCCGTGGACTACGAGGTCGATGTCCAGCTCAGCGAGCTCATCGAGCGGCTGCGCGTGGGGCTCGAGCGTCACCCGACGGCGGGAGCTGCGCTCGCGGCCGAGGTGGAGCAGGCGATGGCGCTGCTCACGGCCCGCAACCAGCGCCGCCGCGTGCTGCAGCGCATGCAGGCGCAGGGGCTGATGGACGGGCGCCCGGAGCAGGCGCGCCTGGACCTCGAGGCCCAGGATGCGCAGCTGCGCGAGCGGCTGAGCGGGCTGCTCGCGCGCCTGGAGCCGCGAAGCGCGGACGAGGATCCACAGGCCAGCTGAGCCCACAGCGCTGCGTGCTTCTCCCCAAAGGGAAATATCTTCTTTATTGATCCGTGGTGAAAGTAGAGGCGCCGGAGTTGGGGACAACTCTGCAAGGCCGCGCCGCACCACGGCAATCCCGCAGCTGCTACATGTGGGCAACCGAGGCGTTCTCCCCACGGGTCCACAGGGGTGGGATGCGCCCCCGGCCTCTCCACAGCCGCAGGCCCGCCATCCACACCCAATCCACAGCCCTGTGTGGAGGCGGGCTACAGGCCTGCAGTGATATGGGGCGCGCGCTCTCCATGCGCACCAAGACCCTGCTCGTGTACGCGACGTGCTGCCTGCTCTGGGGCTCCACCTGGCTCGTGATCAAGCTGGGGCTCACCGAGCTGCCCCCCTTCCTCTTCGGCGGGGTGCGCATGCTCATCGCGTTCGCGATGCTCACCCCGCTCGCGCTGCGCGAGCCGCTGCGGCACCATTCGCGCGCCACATGGCGCAACATCGTGATGATGGGCGCGCTGCAGCTGGGCTTGAGCTACGCGCTCACCTTCTATGCGCAGGGGCACCTCGACTCGGGGCTCGCCGCGGTGCTGTTCTCCACCTACCCCATCTGGGCGGCGCTCTTCGCGCACGCGCTCCTGCCCGCGGAGCCGCTCTCCGTGCGCAAGGGCGTGGCCACGGCGCTGGGGGTGGGCGGCATCCTGGTGCTCGAGGCGCCGGCGCTGCGCGCGCTCGCCTCCGGCGGGGACGTGGGCCGCGGCGGCGTGCCGCCGGTGGCGCTGCTGGTGGTGCTCTCCGCGATGGTGTCGGCCTTCGGCAACGTGCTGCAGAAGAAGCGGCTCGCCGACGTCACGCCCGCGGTGAACCTGTGGGTGCAGACGCTGGTGGGCGGGCTGCTGCTGCTCTCGCTGCACGGGGTCTTCCAGCCGCACGCGCCCGCGCACTTCAGCCTCAAGGCGGTGGGGTGCCTCCTGTACCTCGCGGCCTTCGGCACGGTGGCGACCTTCCTGTGCCTCTTCTGGCTGCTCAAGCGCGTGTCGATGGTGGCCATCGGCGTCATCCCGCTTGCGGACACGATGATCGCGGTGTGTCTGGGGACGGCCGTACTGGGAGAGCAGCTCGGCTGGCGGCAGGCGGCCGGCGCGGTGCTGGTGTTCCTCGGCGCGGCGGCGGCGAACCTGGAGCCCGCGCCGAAGCCCGCTCCCGCCTGTGCGCCCGGGGAATGAGCAGGCGGGCTGGCTGTTGGGGCCGGCCTCTCTCAATCTTCGACATCGGGCGCCGGGCCTCTAAGGTCCGGCTCCGCTGTCCTACCTCTCTGGAGGAAGTCCTTGATGCGTAAGTCCCTGATCGCCGGCGCGAGCGCCGCGGCCCTCATGTCCGCAGCGTGCGCGACCTCTGCCAAGACGGAGGTCAAGACCGAGGCGCAGGCCCCGCTGGTCCAAGCCCCTGCCGCGGCGCAGACCGCTGCGCCCGCGCCGAAGCCGAAGATGGAGGCGCCCGTGAACAACCCGCTCATCGCGAAGTGGACCGGCCCCTATGGCGGCGTGCCGCCGCTGGACCAGGTGAAGGTGGAGCACTTCAAGCCCGCGCTCGAGTGGGGCATGGAGCTCAACCGCCGCGAGCTCGCCGCCATCGCGAGCAACCCCGCGCCCGCCACCTTCGAGAACACCATCGCCGCGATGGACAACTCGGGCCGCGTGCTCAACGACGTGTCCACCGTGTACGGCATCTGGGGCTCCACGCTGAGCAGCCCCGAGTTCCAGGCGGTGGAGAAGGAGATGGACGCGAAGCTCGCCGCCTTCTCCGACGAGGTGACCCAGAACGCGCCGCTCTTCGCGCGCATCGAGCAGGTCTACAACTCTCCCGAGAAGAGCAAGCTCACCCCCGAGCAGCAGCGCCTCACCTGGCTCACGTACACGAACTTCGTGCGCGCGGGCGCGAAGCTGGACGCGGCCGGCAAGAAGCGCATGGCGGAGATCAACCTGCGCCTCGCCTCGCTCTACACGGACTTCAGCCAGCACCTGCTGCACGACGAGGAGAGCTACGCCACGGTGCTCGAGAGCGAGCAGGAGCTCGCGGGCCTGCCGGACAGCGTGCGCGCGGGCGCCGCGGCGGCCGCCGAGGACCTGGGCCAGAAGGGCAAGTGGGCCATCACCAACACCCGCTCCAGCATGGAGCCCTTCCTCACCTACTCCTCGCGCCGCGACCTGCGCGAGAAGGTCTGGAAGAACTACGTGAACCGCGGCGACAACGGTGACGCGAACGACAACAACGCGCTCATCACCGAGATCCTCCAGCTGCGCGCCGAGCGCGCGAAGCTGCTCGGCTACAAGACGCACGCGCACTGGCGCCTGGAGAACTCCATGGCCAAGACGCCCGAGCGCGCCGTGCAGCTGATGGAGGCCGTGTGGCCGGCGGCCGTCGCGCGCGTGCACGAGGAGGTCGCCGACATGCAGAAGGTGGCCGACGCCGAGAGCGCGAAGAGCCACTCGGAGAAGATCACCATCGCGCCGTGGGACTACCGCTACTACGCCGAGAAGGTGCGCAAGGCGAAGTACGACCTGGACGAGAACGAGGTGAAGCCCTACCTGCAGCTCGAGAAGCTGCGCGAGGGCATGTTCTGGGTCGCCGGCGAGCTGCTCAACTTCTCCTTCACCCCCGTGACCAACGTGCCCGTGCCGCACCCGGACGTGCGCGTGTGGGAGGTGAAGGACAAGACCAGCGGCAAGCACGTGGGGCTCTGGTACTTCGACCCCTACGCGCGCAAGGGCAAGCGCTCGGGCGCGTGGATGAACGCGTACCGCAACCAGGAGCGGCTCGCGGGTGACGTGACCACCATCGTGAGCAACAACTCCAACTTCGTGAAGGGCAAGCCCGGCGAGCCCGTGCTCGTGAGCTGGACCGACGCGGAGACCCTGTTCCACGAGTTCGGCCACGCGCTGCACGGCCTGTCCAGCAACGTGACCTACCCGAGCCTCTCGGGCACCAGCGTCGCGCGCGACTACGTGGAGTTCCCCAGCCAGATGCTCGAGAACTGGCTGCCCACGCCCCAGGTGCTCAACCGCTTCGCGCTCCACTACAAGACCGGCAAGCCGCTGCCCCAGGCGCTGGTGAAGAAGATCGAGAAGGCGCGCACCTTCAACCAGGGCTTCGCCACCGTGGAGTACCTGGCCAGCGCGCTCGTGGACATGAAGCTGCACCTGGCCGGCAGCCAGAAGATCGATCCGGACCAGTTCGAGAAGGAGACGCTCGAGAAGCTCGGCATGCCGAAGGAGATCGTCATGCGCCACCGCACGCCGCAGTTCGGGCACGTGTTCTCGGGCGACGGGTACTCGGCCGGCTACTACAGCTACCTGTGGGCGGACACGCTGAGCACGGACGCGTTCGAGACCTTCCTCGAGGGCAAGGGGCCCTACGACCACACCGTGGCCGAGCGGCTGCGCAAGAACGTGCTGAGCGTGGGCAACACCGTGGACCCGGCGGACGCGTACCGCGCCTTCCGCGGCCACGACGCGGGCATCGGCGCGCTGATGCGCAAGCGCGGCTTCCCGGTGCCGGCGGCCTCCGCAGAGAAGAAGACCGTGCAGTAAGGAGTCCTCCCTCTCCCTCCGGGAGAGGGCCGGGGTGAGGGATCCTGACTCACCGCTGCGTCACTCGAGGGCCCGCTCCGTAAGGCGCGGGCCCTCCGTGTTTTCGGAGAGGCGCAGGGGCTTCTTCACTCGCTGCCTTCGTCACACGCCCAGAAGCTGTCGCGTGTGCTCGAGTGCGACGCGCGCCGCCTCGCGCAGCACCGGCGCGCGGCGCTCGAGGCGGCTCACGCTCGGCGTCCCCGAAGGCAACCGCACTCCGAGCACGTACGGCCCAGTGCCGCGCTCGCTCTCCCGGAGCGCCACCTCGTCCGAGGCCTCGTCGTACGCGCGGCCTCGCGCCCGGTAGCGCTCCACCAGCGCGGGGTTCAGCGCGCGCAGCCGCGCCTCCACGATGCGCTCCGCGAAGCCCTCGCTCGCCGGATAGCGCAGGCCCTCGGGGCGTGTCTGCAGCACCAGCACGTGCGTGGCACCGAGCTTCAGTGCGCTACGCAGCGGAATCGCCTCCACCAGGCCGCCGTCGAGGTACTGCCGTCCGCGGAAGGTCACTGGACCGCCGCCCACCCAGGGCAGCCGGCTCGAGGCGAGCAGCGCATGGCGCAGCTCCTTCAGGTCCGTGAAGCCGGTGAGGTCCTCTCCCTCCGCGCTGTCCACCGCGGTGGCGATGCAGTGCAGCGGGATGGGGCTCGCGAGGGTGCGCGCGTGGCGGGCGGCGTCCAGGTGATCGCCTGCGTGGTCGAGCACGTACTCCACGTCCACCGCGGGGCGGCCCAGCAGCAGGCGCGCGGGGTTGATGAAGCGCCGGCTCGCGAAGGCGCCCGCGTACTCGACGGTGCAGCCCTTCGCCACGCCTGCGAGCAGGGCCGCCGCATTCAGCGCCCCCGCCGAGCAGCCCACCGCGAAGTCGAAAGACGCGGTGAGCCCCGCCTCCTCCAGCGCCTGGGTCATCGCGCTGGAGACCACGCCGCGCATCCCGCCTCCCTCTACGACGAGGGCAATGCGCGCGCCGTCCGTTCGGGCACCGGGCTCGCTCCTCTGGGCGCGGCGGGCGTGAAGGATCTCGAGGACGGGGTGCACGGACATACGGAGGCTCCCGGCACGTCCCTCACCCCGACCCTCTCCCAGGGGGAGAGGGAGGACACGGTGGAGAAGCGACGCGAGGAAGGTGGTTTCGTGGAGGGTATCTCCCCCCTGCGGCCCGTGCAGCCCTTCGCTCCCCTGCCCCACTGCCTGGAGTGAACAGCCCCCTGCCGTTTTCGCGGGCGAAAGCGCCCGGCCCGACGCACATTCCCGCCTGGTCCCCCTGTCCACTGGAGCGCCTTGTCCGCCATGCCCCTGACCCTCGGCTTCCTCATGGACCCCCTCGAAGGCGTGGTGGTGAACCACGACTCCACCTTCGCGCTGATGCTCGAGGCCCAGGCGCGCGGCCACACCGTGCGCTACTTCGAGCAGGGCTGGCTGCACTTCGCCGGCGGCTGCGCGCGCAGCCGCATGCGCACCGTGCGGGTGCGGCGCGAGGCGGGCCGGCACTTCGAGGTGCTCGAGGAGTCGGTGCAGCCGGTGCACGGCCTGGACGCGCTCTTCCTGCGCAAGGACCCGCCGGTGGACACGGAGTACCTGCACGCGACGCAGCTGGTGGAGCTCAGCGGCGGCCACCCGCCCCCGCTGTTCGTGAACAGCCCCGCGGGCATCCGGGACGCGAACGAGAAGCTCTTCGCCCTGCGCTACAGCGACCTGATGCCCGAGACCCTCATCGCGCGCGACTTCGCCACGCTGCGCGAGTTCATCGCGCGCCAGCCGCAGGGCACCATCCTCAAGCCGGTGGACGGCTTCGGAGGCCTCGGCGTGGTGTTCCTGACCCCGCAGGACCGCAACGCGCGCAGCCTCGTGGAGCTGCTCACGCGCGGTGGGCGCGAGGCGGTGGTGGCGCAGGCCTACGTGCCGCAGAGCCGCGCGGGCGACAAGCGCATCATCCTGGTGGAGGGCGAGCCGGTGGGCGCGGTGCTGCGCGTGCCGGCGGCGGACGACAACCGCGGCAACATGGCGGCCGGCGGCAAGCCGGTGAAGACCGAGCTCACGGCGCGCGAGCAGGAGATCTGCCGCCGCCTCAAGCCGGAGCTGCTCGCGCGGGGCCTCTTGCTGGTGGGCATCGACGTGCTCGGCGACTTCCTCACCGAGGTGAACGTCACCAGCCCCACGGGGCTCGTGGAGATCGACCAGCTGGATCACATCTCCGTGGAGGCGCGGGTGCTGGACATGACCGAGCGGCTCGCGCGCTCGCGGAGAGCCTGACGAGAGACCGATGAGCCGACCGCCGCGTCTCGAGACCCACGAGGCCCACCAGCCCCCCTTCAGCCCCACGCTGCTGGAGACGCCGCGTGTGCGCCTGTGTCTGCCGGGGCCGGACGCGGCGCTGCGCGCGCTCACCTACGTGAAGGAGAACCGCGAGCACCTCTCCCCCTTCGAGCCCGAGCGCCCGCCGGACTTCTACACGCTCGACTACTGGAGGATGCGGCTGGAGCAGGACCGCGAGGACTTCGTGGAGGACCGCGCGCTGAGGATGGTCCTGATGCCGCGCGGGGCGGCGCCGGCGCTCGCGCCGATCATCGGCAGCGTGAGCTTCACGCAGTTCCGCCGCGGGCCGCTGCAGATCTGCGAGCTGGGCTACGGGCTGGACCACCGTTGGCAGGGACAGGGCATCATGACCGAGGCGCTGCAGGCGGCGATCCCCTTCGTCTTCGACCGCCTCGGCTTCCACCGCATCCAGGCGAACCACCTGCCGGAGAACAAGCGCAGCGCGGCGACGCTGCGGCGCCTGGGCTTCAGCGTGGAGGGCTACGCGCGCGACTTCCTGCGCATCCACGGGCAGTGGAGAGACCACGTGCTCACCGCGCTCATCGCGCCCGAGAAGCCGTCGCGGCGTTAGAGGCGGGCGCCGTGCTCGCGCGCTGTTCACAACTTCTCCACAAGTCCGGTGGCGCTAAGCTCGAGAGCATCGTGAGCGACGACGCGCCAGGCCCCGACGAGACGCTGGACTCCATCGGCACCTCGGGGGTGTGCGTGCTGCAGCGGCGGGGCGGCTACCGCTTCACGCTGGACGCGCTGCTGCTCGCGCACTTCGCCGCGACGGAAGGGCCTGCCCCCGAGACCCCGGTGCTCGAGCTGGGCGCGGGCAGCGGCGTGGTCTCCCTGCTCCTCGCGCGCCAGTTCGGCCGCGCGCGGGTGACGGCGCTGGAGCTGCAGCCCGCGGTGCACGCCCGGATGGTGCGCAGCGTGGCGCTCAACGGGTGCGAGGGGCGCGTCGTCCCGCTGCTCGGAGACCTGCGCGAGGCGCGCGCGCTGCTCTCTGCGGGAGCCTTCGGCCACGTGGTGAGCAACCCACCCTACCGGCGCGCGGAGGCAGGCGTGCAGAGCCCCGACCCCGAGCGCGCGCTCTCCAAACAGGAGCTCGCCTGCAGCGTGGACGCGGTGTGCGCGGCGGCGCGCCATGCACTCGCTCCCGGAGGGGCGCTGAGCCTCGTGTACCCGGCCTTCCGGCTCGCCGAGGTGCTCGGCGCGCTCACGGCTGCCCGCCTGCACCCGCGCGCGCTGCGCCTCGTGCACGCGCGGGTGCACGCGCCCGCCACGCGCTTCCTCGTGCACGCGGTGCGCGACCGGGTGGGCGCGCTCGAGGTGCGCCCGCCGCTCATCGTCCATGGCGAGGGCCCCGGCGGCTACGCGCCCGAGCTCGAGGCCCTGCTCGAGCCGCCGCGCCGCACTCCCGTGTGAAACCCGCCCCGCCCTCGTGCATCGGCCCTCGCGAGACGAGAGGAGGGCCGCCCATGACGACCGCCCCACCGCAGCAGCTGGCCCTGGTCACCGGCGCGAGCCGCGCCGAGGGCCTCGGCTACGAGACCTGCCGCCAGCTCGCCCAGCGCGGGCTGCGCGTCCTGCTCACCGCAAGAGACCTCACGCGCGCGCAGGACCTCGCCGCGCGCCTCCAGGGCGACGGCCTCGAGGTGCAGGCGCTCGCGCTGGACGTGACGAGCGACGCGAGCGTACAGGGAGTCGCCGCGCAGCTGGAGGCGCAGCACGGACACCTCGACGTGCTGGTGAACAACGCCGGCAGCAACTTCGACTTCCGCGTGCGCACGGTGGACGTGGACGAGCCGCAGCTGCTCGCCGCGCTGGGGACCAACCTCATCGGCCCCTGGCGCGTGAGCAGCGCGCTGCTGCCCCTGCTGAGGCGCAGCCCGCACGCGCGCATCGTCAACGTGTCGAGCGAGGCCGGCTCCTTCGGGGCGCCGTACGGCATGGCGTCGCGCGGCGAGACGCTCGGGGCCTACGGCGTGTCCAAGGCGGCGCTCAACGCCTTCACGCTGAAGCTCGCCGAGGCGCTGCGCGCCGAGCGCATCCTGGTCAATGCCGTGTGCCCAGGCTTCATCGCCTCGCATCCGGGGACGGCGGAGCTGGGCGCGCGGCCGGTGTCCGAGGGGGCCGCGGGCGTGGTGTGGGCCGCGATGCTCCCTCCCGGTGGACCGACGGGAGGCTTCTTCCGGGACGGGCAGCCGATGGCGTGGTGACGGTGACGCATGCCTCGCCGCGGGTGGGTGCGCGGCGCACTGCAAGAGGTACAGGCTGCGCCTGGCCGGGATGCAGGGTGTCGAGCACTGGAGGTGGGCGCACGCGGTTGAGGCGGCCTCCCGGGGGAAGCGCTACAAGCGCACCCCGCCGTGCCCCTCTCCGAGCCCCCTCCCGCTTCCGCTCCCGCCTCTCGCCTCCAGCGCCTCTCCTCGCTGCGCGCCTTCCGCCACCGCAGCTACGTGGCGCTGTGGCTCGGCGCGCTGGTGAGCAACATCGGCACCTGGATGGAGACGGTGGCGGTGGGCGTGTACGTCACCGAGACCACGGGGCGCGCGGCGGCCACGGGCGCGGTGGCCGCGGTGATGTACCTGCCGGCGGTGGTGCTCAGCCCCATCGGCGGCGCGCTCGCGGACCGCTTCGACCGGCGCCGCTACCTCGCGGTGATGACCTCCGCGCAGGCCGTGGTGGCCAGCGCGCTCGCGGTGCTCGCCTTCCTGCACCGGCTCACCGTGCCGAGCGTGGCGCTGCTCGCGTTCCTCACCGGCTGCCTCAACACGCTGCTCAACCCGGCCTTCACCGCGCTGCTCGCGGAGCTGGTGCCGGCCGAGGACCTGCACAGCGCGCTGAGCCTCAACTCGGCGCAGTTCAACCTCGGGCGCATCATCGGCCCGGCGCTCGCCGCGGCGGTGCTCGCGACGGGCGGGGCGCAGTGGGCCTTCGGCGTGAACGCCCTCTCCTTCTTCGCGGTGCTCGCCGCGCTCACCCAGGTGCGCACCGAGGTGCTCGAGCGCCTCGGCCAGCGCACGAGCCTCTGGGGCGGCGTGCGCGAGGGGCTGCGCTACACGTGGGCGGACCCGGGCCTGCGGCTCGCGCTCTCGCTCACCTTCTTCGTCTCGGCGCTCATCTCGCCCTTCATCGGCCTGGTGCCGGTGTTCGCCATCCGCGTGTTCCACCAGGGCGCGGCCACCGCCTCGCTCTTCACCACCTGCCAGGGTGTGGGCGCCGTCACCTGCGCGCTCGGGGTGGGCACGCTCAACGACTACCTGGGCCGCCGGCGCCTGCTGGTGGGCGGCAGCCTGCTGCTCGGGCCGGTGGCGGCGCTGTACTGGCTCAGCCCCACGCCGGCCCTCGCCGCCGCGAGCATCTTCGTGCTGGGCGGCGTGTACCTGGTGGTGGTGACCGGCACGAACACCTACTGCCAGAGCCGCGTGCCGCGCACGATGCAGGCGCGCGTGAGCTCGCTGTTCAGCACGCTGCTGGGCGGCGGCTACGCGCTGGGGCTGGTGGCGCTCGGCCTGCTGAGCGACCACGTGGGGGTGCGCATCGCCACGGTGGGCGCGGCGCTGCTCTTCCTCGCGCTGGTGGCCTGGGTGCGCGTGGGCTCGCCCGAGCGCATGCGCGTGTTCGAAGACCGGCGCTAGCCTGCTTCCCGGGCAGCGGGGGGAGCGCGGCGCTGGTGCGCTCCGCGCGCCGTCTCCATGTTGAGGCTCCGTCCAACCCCCCGCTCTGGAGAGCCCCCATGTCCAAGCCCCTTGCCGTCGTCACCGGTGCCTCGAGCGGCATCGGCCTCGAGCTCGCGAAGCAGTTCGCGCAGAACGGCTTCGACCTGCTCGTCACCGCGGAGAGCGACGCGCTGCAGGCCGCGACGCGCGAGCTGGAGGGGCTGGGTGTCCAGGTGGAGAGCGTGCAGGCGGACCTCGCGACCTGCGAGGGCGTGGAGGCGCTGTACGCGCGCATCCAGTCGCTCGGCCGGCCCGTGGCGGCCGCCGCACTCAACGCCGGCGTGGGCGTGGGCGGAGACTTCGCGCGCGAGACCGACCTGAAGGCCGAGCTCAACCTCATCGCGCTCAACGTCACCTCCTCGGTGCACCTGGCCAAGCGCCTCGCGCGCGACATGGTGGCACGCAAGGAGGGGCGCCTGCTCTTCACCTCCTCCATCGCCGCCACCATGCCCTCGCCGCTCGAGGCGGTGTACGGCGCCTCCAAGGCCTTCCTCTCCTCCTTCGCGGCCTCCTTGCGCAACGAGCTCGCGGACGCGGGCATCACCGTCACCGCGCTGATGCCGGGTCCCACCGAGACCAACTTCTTCCACCGCGCCGGCATGGACGACACGCGCGTGGGCCAGGACGAGAAGGACGACCCGGCACAGGTGGCGCGCCAGGGCTTCGAGGCGCTGATGGGCGGTGAGGCCAAGGCCGTGGCCGGCTCCACCACCAACAAGGTGATGGCGGCGGCGAACAAGGTCCTGCCGGACGCGGCGAAGGCGAAGATGCACCGCCACATGTCCGAGAAGGACCCGAAGGCGAAGGGGCACTAGTGGGCGACGCGAACGAGCGGCCCCTCGCCGTGGTCACGGGCGCCTCGCGCGGCATCGGGCTGGAGCTGGCGCGGGAGCTCGCGCGGCGCGGCTTCGACCTGCTGCTCGCCGCGCGCGGCGAGGCGCTCACCCAGGTCGCGGCCGAGCTCGCGGCCTCCACGGGCGCGCAGGTGGAGGGCGTGCGGGTGGACCTCGCCACGCACGAGGGTGTGGAGGCGCTGTGGGAGAGCCTCGAAGCGCGGGGGCGTCCCGTGGAGGTGCTCGCGCTCAACGCAGGCGCCGGCGTGGGCGGAGACTTCGCGCGCGAGACGGAGCTCGAGCAGGAGCTGCAGCTCATCGCGCTCAACGTGCGCTCCAGCGTGCACCTCGCCAAGCGCGTGCTGCCGGGCATGGTGGCGCGGGGGCAGGGGCGGCTGCTCGTGGTCTCCTCCGTCGCCGCCGTCACGCCCGCGCCGCTCGAGGCGGTGTACGCGGCGTCCAAGGCCTTCCTCTCCTCGTTCGCGGCCTCCCTGCGCGAGGAGCTGAAGGACACCGGCGTGAGCGTCACCGCGCTGCTGCCCGCGCCCACGGAGACGGGCATCTTCGAGGACGCGGGGATGGGCGACACGCGCGTGGCACAGCGGCGCAAGGACGACCCGGCGGAGGTCGCGCGCCAGGGCGTGGAGGCGCTGCTCGCAGGGAAGGCGAAGGTGGTGGGCGGCAACGTCGGCCACACGCTGGCCATCGCCGCGAGCGGGCTCGTGCCGGATGCGGTGAAGGCGCGCGTGCACCGCTACCTCGCCTCGACCGACCCCAAGGCCGAGGAGGGCTGAAGATCGGACACGCGAGAGTGGCGCGAGGGGCACGGCCTCGAGAAGGAGAGGCCGGGAGGGAACGGGGCTTCTCCGAGTGGCAGAGGCCGTCCACGACGCGTGGGACGGCTGTCCCGAAAGGAGACGCCCTCCCGGGCGCGGAAAGGCGCGTGATGCAAAAAGGTAAAATCCTATTTTACGTTTTTGCGCGACGCAGGCCGCCGCTCCCGAGCGGGGACACACGCTGAGTGAAGCGCGACCTCGAGCTGGAGGGCTCGCGCGTGGAACGGACGTTTCGTTCCAGGCGAAGGAGGGCCGACGGCGCGGGTGCGAGCGAGGACGGAAGCTTCATCCCGCGCAGCGCCGTGGACGCGAACACATGGACGCTAGCGTGTCACCCCTGAGCGACGCACAGCTGGCGACGCCCCGCCGCGAGCGGCCGCAGCGCTCCGTCACCCTTCCGGTCCGGGTGTCCTCAGAGCAGCGGCATGGGTGCGCCTACTGCTGCACGTCCACGACGAGGCGCGTGGGCGCCTTCAGCTCCAGCACGCGGAAGCGATTGGGGTGCTGCAGTCCGAGCACCCATGTCACCTCGCCCTCGAAGTCACAGGTCTGCTCCAGCTCGCGCAGCACGCCGAGCGAC
The DNA here is from genome assembly GCF_009659535.1 of Aggregicoccus sp. 17bor-14. Lineage (NCBI taxonomy): Bacteria > Pseudomonadati > Myxococcota > Myxococcia > Myxococcales > Myxococcaceae > Aggregicoccus > Aggregicoccus sp. 17bor-14. Next base: position 106,289 of record NZ_VJZZ01000014.1, on the reverse strand, counting down.
TCCTTGCGCTCGCGCGGGCCCACCGTGGGCTTTCCCGCGTCCGTGTGCGCCTGCGCGCCGGTGAGCCGTACCTGCAGCCAGGCCTGTCCCGCCACCTGCGTGGGCTCGCCCGAGCCGCAGCGCACGATGGGCCGGTCCACGTACTCGAGATGGTAGCCAGGCAGCGCATCCCCGGAGAGCTCGAACACCACGCGGTCGTAGCCGGGCTGCTTCGCCGCACGCACCGCCGCGAGCTGCACCGAGCCCGCCTGCGCCTTGGAGCGCGCCTTCTCGACGACTCCGGCCGTCCACGTGCCCGTGCTGCCCGAAGCCGCGCCAGACGCGGTGCCGGCATCGGCTGCGGTCGCGCTCACGCTGCCCGCACTCGTCGCGTTCGTGCTCCCCGACGCCGCGCTGCCACCGTCGGTAGCGATGGTGCCTCCGTCCGCGGCAGGAATCCCTGCATCCGTGGGCACCGCGAGACCCGGGCCCGCGACGCCCGGCGTGTCGGGCCGCGCCGCGGTGCCGGGCGGCAGCGGGCGCTTCTGCGCGGGCACGCTCTCGCTGCCGGCGTCGGGGCCGCCGGGGGACGCGGCGTGGGGCGCTTGCGCGGCGGGAGGCTCTTCTCGCTTGCACGCTGCGGAGGCGAGGGCTGCGAGGGTGAGCAGGGCGAGTCCGGGGGTGCGGCGCATGCGGAGTCCTCCAGCGGGTCGGGCCACCCTCCACCCTAGCCCTCCGCGGGCGGACGCGGCACACGCTCGCTCCGGAGACGTGCGAGCGGCCGACACCGCGCAGCGCCCGGGAAGCTTGTGTGTGGGCGGCGCGCGCAGAGCTTTGAGCCAGACACCTTTTTTCCGGAGGCAGGCTCCCCATGGCAGGCAAGGGCAAGAAGAGCAGCGGGCGCAGCGACGAGGATCGGCCGAACGTGGACCAGGTGGATGGCCAGGAGGCGGACACCACGCGTCCGCTCTACGCAGCGGAGTCCATCCACTCGACGAGCGAGAACAAGTTCGCCTTCGACAGCGACGCGCCGGTGGGCGGCAACAACCCCGAGGTGCACACCGTCATCGAGGACGCGGACATCGAGGCGCGCGTGGCGCGCGGCCGCGAGGAGTCCGAGCGCAGGTTCGCGAGCGATAGCGGCGGCACCTCGGACGACGAGCCCACGGACCCGCGGCTCGCGCGGCGCGCCGTGGCGAACATGATGGGCGAGGACTCCTGAGCGCGTCCCTCTCCCCGCGGGAGAGGGAGCAGCGCAGGGTGCGGCGCGCTCAGTGCGCCGCCGCGCCCTCGCCCGCGTGGGCCTGTGCCTTCTGCTCGCGGTACTCCTGGATGTGCGCGTACACCTCGTCCGGGAACTGCAGGTCCTTGTAGACGTTGCCCGCGTCCGGGTCCTCTGCGTCCGGGAGGATGGGGAAGGCCTGCTGCTGCTGGAACTGCAGCACCTTCTCGCGGCGCGGCGGCGAGTAGTCGCGCCCCTTCACCTGCTCCACCAGCGCGAGCGCCTCGGGCTCCTCCACGCCCGCGCCCTCGCACAGCTTCTGCACCAGCTCCTCGTCGCTCACGAAGTGGCGCGCCACCATCGCGAACACCAGGCGCCCGTAGTGGCCGATGTCCTCTCCCGCCTCGAGCGAGGAGAGCAGGTGCGCCATCATCCCGTTGCGCTTCAGATCGTCGAAAGCCATTCGCGTCCGTGCTCCTGTGTGGGGGTCCGCGCTGAACCTGTGTTCAGTGTCGGCGCGGTGCCAGCGTCGAGATCCCCCGTGGGCGTGCCCGTGCGCGCAGCAGGCGGCGCACCGGGGGCGTCGACCTCACGCCTGCCGTCCGGCCAGGTGCAGTGACGATCGTCCCCATTGCACTCCCCATCCGACCGGCCCGGCTCAACCCTTCAGAACAGGACACCCTGACGGGAGGAATCTGCATGTCGATGAAGCGTATGAAGCGGTGGGTTGCGGTGGGCCTGGTGGGCTCAGCGGTGGCCGTCGCGCCGGCAGCGCTGGCACAGACGACGGGTGGGACGGGAAGCACGGGGAGCACGGGGAGCGCCGACAGCACCAGCGGCAAGACCGGCGACTCCGGCTCTACGTCCAGCACCACGACGAAGAAGACGACGACCACGACGAGCAAGCACTCGTCCAAGCATGCCAAGAGCCACACCGGCAGCAGCGCGGCGATGGACGGCGGCACCGGCGGCAGCGGCATGGAGGACAGCAGCTCGGGCAGCATGAGCGACACCTCCGGCACGGGCGGCTCGGGCTCCATGAGCGACGACACCAGCGGCACCGGTGGCTCCGGCTCCATGAGTGACACGAGCGGCACCGGCGGCTCGGGCTCGTACCAGAGCGACACCTCCGGCACCGGCGGCTCGGGCAGCATGAGCGACACGAGCGGCACGGGGGGTTCGGGCTCGATGAGCGACACGTCCGGCACCGGCGGCTCGGGCTCCATGAGCGACACGAGCAGCACCGGCGGCTCGGGCAGCAGCATGAGCGACACGAGCGGCACCGGCGGCTCGGGCTCCTCGTCGAGCAGCTCCTCCAGCTCCACCCAGGACTCCTCGTCGTCGAGCACGACGAGCGACACGTCCAGCAGCACCGGTGGCTCGGGCAGCGCGAGCGACACGAGCGGCAGCACCACCCGCTAGCGCGGCGCGGGAGCAGCACCCCTCGAGGGCGTGATGGCACGGCTCACCCAGGGCCGGGCGGTCGCGCCCTCGCTGCGTGGAGGGTGCGGAGTGCCCCAGGTGACGCGCCTCGGGAGGTGTCCCTACACTTCGGGCCGCTCCCCATGTCCACGCCCCTGCCCGCCGAGTCCGTCACCCGCGGTACCGCCTTCGAGGGGATGTTCGTGCGCGCGCTGCAGCCCACGGGGCGCTTCGCCGAGCAGCTGCGCGCGGCGGGCTACGACCCGGCGCAGCCGGCGCGCGCGGACTACCCCACGCGCGTGTGGCAGGCCTGCCTGGACGTGGCGCGCCAGCACACCTTCCCGCAGCTCTCCCGCGCGGCGGGCGAGCACCGGCTCGGGCAGCTCTTCATCGAGGGCTTCTTCCAGACGCTGGCGGGCAAGATGCTCGGCGCCACGCTGCCCATGCTGGGGCCGGACACGGTGATGCAGAAGCTCAAGCGCGCGTGGGCCTCCTCGCAGCCGAACGTGGAGGTCACGCCGGTGCAGCTGGGCGAGCGCCACTGGTCGGTGACGCTGCGCGAGCGCGGCATCCTCGCGGACTTCTGCGGCGGGCTCATCGCGGGCATCCTGCTGCGCACGCGCGTGCAGCCCGAGGTCACCGTCACCGAGCGCGCCGAGACCCACTGCGTGCTCTCGGTGCGCTGGACCGCGAAGCCCTGAGCGGAGGCGCGCTAGGAGGGGCTGGGCACGCTGCTGTCGCCGCGGCCGAGCATCGCGTCCAGCTTCCGCTCGCGCTCGAGCTGCTCGAGCTCGCTGCAGCCGCCGATGTGCTGCCCGCCGATGAAGATCTGCGGCACGGTGAGCGCGCCGTGCGCCCGCTTGGCCATCTCCGTGAAGCGCTGGTCGCTGTCCGTCACGTCGATGTTCTCGTAGAGCACCCCCTTCGAATCCAGCAGCGCGAGCGCCCGCTTCGAGAACGCGCAGTAGGTCTTCGTGTACAGCGTCACCGGGTACATGGGGGTGGAGCCTCCAGGGCTGGCGATGAGGTGATGGGTTCAACCTAGCCATCGCCCCCGGAGCCGCCGGGGCCTGCCTGCCCCCCGGGCTGCCCGAAAAAGGACGCGGGCGCCGGGCTCCCGGGAGGAGCACCGACGCCCGCGTCTGAACAGCAGCCCGGAGAGCGGGCGCTAGGGCTTGCTCTTGCCCGCGGTGCCCTGAGGCGCACCGGCCGCGCCACCCGAGGGCAGCCCCGGCACGGGCCGCGCCTGCAGCTTGCCCAGGCGCATCGGCTCCACGGCCTCGGAGATGACCTGCGGGTCCCCCACGAGGACGATCTGCATCAGCTCCGGCTTGAAGTAGAGCTCGGCCACGCGCTGCACCTCCGCGGCGCTCGCCTCCTGCAGCCCCTGCACGGTGCGGTTGAACTCGTCCATGGGGCGGTCCTGCTGGAACAGCGCCGCGGCGCTGCCCGCGAGCCCCTCCACGCTGTCGAAGGCGCCCGGGAACGCGGCGACGAGGCCCTCGCGCGCGCTCTCCAGCTCCTTGTCGGTGATGGGGTGCTCCTGCAGGCCCTCCAGCTCGTTCATCACCTCGAGCAGCGCGGGGCCGGTGACGTCCGCGCGCACGGCGCTGCTCGCGCTCAGCGGTCCCACGCCGTAGCGCGCGCTGCTGCTCGCGTTGGCGCCGTAGGTGTAGCCCTTGGCCTCGCGCAGGTTCATGTTGAGCCGGCTGCCGAAGAAGCCGCCGAACACGGTGGAGGCGAGCTCGAGCGCGTACTCGTCCGGGTGGCCCGTCTGCAGGCCCGGGCGGCCCACGGTGATCAGCGTCTGCTGCAGGCCCGGCTTGGGCACGTAGAGCACCGCCTGGCGCGGGGGCACGGGCGGCGCGGGCGGCGGCTTCGGGCGCACGGCGCCGCCCTTCCAGCCACCGAAGTACTTCTGCGCGAGCGCCTGCGCGTCCGCGAGCGTGATGTCACCGGCGAACACCAGCGCGGCGGCGCGCGGACCGGTGTGCGAGCGGTACCAGTTGCGCGCATCCGCCAGGCTCACGCTCTGCACGGTCGCGGGCGTGCCGCCGGAGACGTGCCCGTAGGGGTGGTTCTCCCCGTAGATCTGCGCGAGGTAGGCCTGCTGCGCGAGGAAGCCCGGGCTGCCGAGCCGCTGCACCAGCCCCTTGAGGTGCTGCTTCTTGCGCCGGTCGAAGTCCTTGGGCGCGAAGGTGGGCTGCTGGGTCACGCGGCTGAGCAGCTGCAGCGCGGGCTCCAGGTTGCGGGTGAGCACGCGCGTGGAGAGGAAGGCGCCGTCCGCGCCCACGTTGAGCGAGGGGCTCGCGCCCAGGTCCGAGAAGGCGTTGTCCAGCGCGATGGCGTCCAGCCCGCCGGCGCCCTCGAGCAGCATCGCGTACGCGAGGTCGCTGATCCCCGCCTTGCCGCGCGTGTCCTGCGCGCCGCCGTCCGCGAAGGCCACGCCCATGGAGACCAGCGGCAGCTCCTTGCGCGTGCTCACGATCACCGTGAGCCCGTTGGAGAGCTTCGCCTGCTCGAACCTGGGCAGCACCAGCTCCGGCTTCTGGCCGGGCGCGGGCGCGTGCGCGCGGAAGGGCTCGTCCGCGGCGGAGCCCACGGTGTTGTCTCCGGCCGGCGCGGGCTGCGGCTTGGCGGCGGCGGCCGCGGGTGCGGGGGCGGGGGCCGGCGCGGGCTGCGGCTTGGGAGCAGAGGCGCAGGCGCTGGCGAGCGCGGCGGCGCAGAGCAGGGCAGCTGAGAGGCGGCGCATCACTTCTTCTCCTGGGAGACGGTGGGGGCGGCCGCGCCGGGAGGCACGGCGTGCACGACGACGCGCGCGTCGGGGGCGAGCACCTGGGTGGCGAAGGCCTTCACCTTGGCGCCGTCCACGTGGTTGTAGCGGTCGAGGTCCTGGGCGAGGAAGTCGGGGTTGCCGAGGAAGTGGTTGTAGCCCTGCAGGGTGTCCGCCTTGCCGCCGAAGCCGCCGATGGACTGCAGCCCCGAGAGCGTGCGCGTCTCGTAGCGGTTGCGCGCGCGGGCGATCTCCTCGGGCGTCACGCCGTCGCGGCGCACCTCGTCGAGCACCGCGTCGATCTCCTTCTTCAGCGTGTCGGTGGAGACGCCGGGGCTCGCCACCGCCTGGATGGCGAACACGCTCTGCGCGCCGAGGCTCTGCTGGCTCGCGCTCACGCTCACCGCGAGCTGCTTCTCGTACACGAGCCGCCGGTAGAGCCGGCTCGCCTTGCCGTCGCTGAGCACGGTGGCGAGCACGTCCGCCGTGGCGTCGCCCTCCTTGTAGAAGGCGGGGCTGTGCCACGCGATGTACACGAGCGGCAGCGTGGCCACCTGCTCGTCGTGGCGGATCTCCACCTCCTTCGTGAGCTTCACGGGCGCGATGGTGGGCTGCTTCGGCTTGGGCCCGCTGGGCAGCGAGCCGAAGTACTTCTCGATGAGCGCCTTGGTCTTCTCCACGTCGAAGTCACCGACGATGGCGAGGGTCGCGTTGGCGGGCGCGTACCAGGTGCGGAAGAAGGCCTTCACGTCGTCCACGCTCGCCGCGTCCAGGTCCTCCATCGAGCCGATGACCGAGCCGTAGTAGGGGTGCGGCTGGGGGAAGAGCGCGTGCCAGAGCTTCTCGCGCGCGAGCCCGTAGGGCGCGGTCTCGTAGCCCTGGCGCCGCTCGTTCTTCACCACCTCCTGCTGCGTCTTGAGCTTCTCCGGGGTGAGCGTGTCCAGCAGGAAGCCCATCCGGTCGCTCTCCAGCCACAGCGCCGTCTCCAGGTGGTTGCTGGGCACGGTCTCGAAGTAGTTGGTGCGGTCGAAGTTGGTGGTGCCGTTGAGGTCGTTGGCGCCCAGCTGCTCGAGCATCGAGATGTGCACGTCGTCGCCCACGTGCTTCGAGCCCTGGAACATCATGTGCTCGAAGAGGTGCGCGAAGCCGGTGCGCCCCGGCTGCTCGTCGATGGCGCCCACGTGGTACCAGATGTTGACGGCGACCACCGGCAGCTTGCGGTCCACGCTGAGGATGACCTCGAGGCCGTTCTTCAGCGTGTACTTCTGGAAGGGGATGTCGAGGCCGGGCTGCTGCTGCTTCTGCGGGGCCGAGGCCGGCGTCGGGGCCTGCGGTGCCTGCGCGAGCGCGGGCACGGCGAGGCCGAGGACGACGGCAGCGAGGATCGCTCTCATGAGGCGGCTTTCTCCTGCTCCAGGGAAGGGGTGCGGCTTACCACGGCGCACCGGGCGCCGGGCCGGCCTCGTGGGGTACCTGCCTCCTGGGTCCCTTATTCCGGAAACTGTCCCCGCTCCCTTTGTCCTGGAGGCAGAGGGTCGGGGTGAGGGATGTCCGCAGTTGCCGTGCGCCCTACGCCGCCGCCTGCTGCAGCTCCCGCCCGCGCTGCCGCCGCGCCCGCGCCACCAGCGTGAACCCGAACCACAGCCCGAGGCATAGCACCAGGTTCCCACCGCCTGCCCACAGGCCCGCCGTCGTGGACCCGAGCACCTTGCGCACGACGACGAAGGCGTCCCCGCTCAAGCCCAGCGCGAGCGGCACGGTGGAGGCGAGCACGAGCGCGCTCGCCACGCGGTGGAAGTGCTGCGTCTCCTCGCCCTGCTCCACGATGCGGTGGTAGGCGGCCGGGGTGAGCAGCAGGAGCACGCTGAGGGCCACGCAGCCGAGGCTCGCGAGGTGCACCACGCGCGAGCCCCAGGGCAGCTGGTCGAAGGTCTTCATCAGCAGGATGGCCATCTGGAAGCCGAGCAGCGCCTGAGCGCCGGGCAGCACCATTCGGCTCTCCTGCAGCGCGTGGTCGATCTTGTCCTTCAGCTCGGTGCCCTTGCCGCCCTGCTCCTGCTGCGGGTCCATGGCCTTCTTCCTCTCGATCTCGGGGGCGCGCCGGCGCTGCTGCACGGCGGGGAAGGCGATGAAGAGCAGCAGCCCCACCGCGCCGCCGCTCACGCCGAGGGCGAGCCCGGCGCCGCGCCCCAGCACCTTCTCCGCGGAGGCGTAGAGGTCCAGCCCGATGCCCACCGCGAACAGCGGCAGCACCCAGCACATGAGGCGCCCGGTGAGGTGGTGCAGCCGGTGCGAGTCCTCTCCGCCCTCCACGATGCGGTGGAAGGAGGGCACGGTGATGAGCAGCGCGAAGGTGAGCAGCAGCAGCCCGAGCGACAGCAGCTCCAGGTGCTGGGTCGCGCGCGGCAGCTCGCTGAAGCCCTCCTCGAAGGCAGCGCGGAAGCTGAAGCCCAGCAGCACCTGGGTGCCCAGCACGAGGATGCGGTTCTCCTGCAGGGCCTTCTTCAGCTTGTCCTTCAGCTCCGCCACGCAGCCTCCTGTGGACAAGCTGTGGGTCGCGCGCGGAGGTCGCAAGCAGGCAGGCGAGCGCGCAGGGGCGTAGCGACCGGCCCCTTCCCCCACCCTTTCCCCTCCCAGGGGAGAGGGGCCACTGCTCACGGCGAGGAAGCAGAGACGCGAGGTTGCGCCGGCAGCACCCAGCGCGGCAGCCAGTCCGCGCCCTTCGCGTGGGTGAGCTGCGTGGGGGCGCTGCCATCCGCGCGCATGAGGAAGAGCTCGTCGTCCCCGGTGCGGCTGGACACGAACGCGAGGTAGCGCCCGTCCGGGCTCCACGCCGGGCTGTCGTCGCGCGACTTGCCATCCGTGAGCTGCGTGGGCACGCCGCCCTCGAGAGGCGCGAGCCACAGCCGCGTCGTGTCCGCGCTGGTGCGCTCGGCGAAGGCAATCGCGCGCGAGTCCGGACGCCACGCGAGGTCGCGCTCGTCCCCGTGCGTCTGCGCGCCGCTCGCCGCGCGCAGGTCCGTACCGTCCGGGCGCACCACGAAGACGCGGTCGCGCCCCTCGCGGTTGCTGAGGAACGCGAGCCAGCGCCCGTCCGGGCTCCACGCCGGAGACACGTCCTCCAGGTGGAAGAACGTGAGGCGGCGCGGTGGGCCGCCCGCGAGGTCCATCACGTACAGCTCGGGGTCTCCCTCGTGGCTGGAGACGAACGCGAGCTGCTTTCCAGCCGGGCTCACCGCCGGCTCGAAGGCGCCCTCGCGCACCTCGGTGAGGCGGCGCGGCGCAGGCGTGCTCCCCCCCGCGATCCCCTCCCCGGGGCTCCCCACGCGCAGCTGCACCAGGTCGCTGAAGCCCGTGGCATCCGACTCGGCCACGAGCCAGGTGCCATCCGGCCCCCAGCTGGGCGCGCGCGAGCGGGCGCTGGGGCGCGAGAGCGGCTCGGGCTCGTGCGTCGCGCCGGGCTCGAGCGAGAGCAGCATCAGCTGCTCCAGGTGCACGCCCTTCTCCTCGCGCGCGGCGGCAATGGCGAGCGCGCGTCCATCCGGGCGCACCGCCGCGGGGTACTCGTCCGCGGGGCCGCGGGTGAGCGGGCGCTCCTCGCCCGCGGGGGTGACGAGCCACACGTCCTTGTTCCCGCCGCGCTCGGAGACGAAGGCGAGGGCGCCGGGGATGGCCCGGCGCTCGGCGAGGGGGAGCGCCTCCACGGACGGGCCTGCTCCGCCGCAGCCGCGCTGCGTGCAGCCGCCGGCCACGGTGAGCACGAGGGCGAGCAGCGCGCCCGGGCGCACGGTGCGGCGGAGCGGCCTGTCCGGGGAGGCAGTATGCATGAGACTCCTAGCGGATGCGCACCGCGTCCGCGATGACCACCGAGCCGTCCGTGGTCCAGCGGCTCAGCTGCACCTTGTTCCAGCCCGCGCTGAAGCTCCAGGTGCCCAGCGCGTTCCACTGGCTGCCGTTGACGCGCTGGTCCTTGCTCACGGTGGCCAGCTTGGTGCCCGCCGCATTGTAGATGATGAAGGGCGCGGCCGCGGCGCGGTTGGTCCCGGCGGTCCACCACGCATCGATGGTCTTCGTCCCGGCGGCCGGCAGGTAGAACCAGAAGGTGGCCGGGTCGCTGATGGCTGCGGTGCTCGCGTAGTAGTAGCCGCTGCCGTAGTAGCCCGCGGTGCTCGAGGTGCTGGTCCAGTTGCCCGAGACCTCGATGCGCGCCTTGGCGCTGTCGTTGTTCGCGTTGTTGCTGTCCACCACGAACGAGGTGGAGGTGGTGCTGCCGCAGTAGCTGTTGATGCGGTTGAGGTAGTCCGTCCACGGCCAGTTGGGGCCCGGGTCGGTGCGGCTCGCGGGCTGCAGCTTGCCGTGGCCCACGATGTGGTAGCGGTCGCGGGGAATCGCCTGGCCCTTGGAGATGTCGCAGGAGAGCTTCGCGCTCGCGTCGATCTGCCCCGCGGGGAAGGAGGTCTGGCTCGCGTAGCCGCCGTGCTCGATGCCCACCGCGAAGTGGTTCACCGAGTAGCCGTTGCGCCAGCACTCCACGCTGGAGTTGAGGCTGCAGTCGTAGCTCGCGCCCACGTGCCAGGCGCGGTTCGCCTCGCGCACCAGCTGGCTGATCTCCGAGCCGCTCTCGTTCACCACGTAGTGCGCGCTCACCTGGGAGGCCGAGTTGACGAGCCAGCTCCAGCAGCTCGAGTAGCTGCCCTCGCAGGTGTGGATGACGATGAACGCCGGGTCGCCGATGTCACCGGCCGGGCGGCTGTTGTAGTTGGGGCTGGGGCGCCAGATGGAGGCCGCGTAGTCGGGGCCCGCGGTCATCGCGCGCACGCTGCGCTCGTACTTCGCCTGCACCTCGCGCGGCAGCAGGCTCACCGCCACCTCGCCCGCGGGGGTGGTGGCCATCGCTCCGTCGCGCAGCGCGCGGTACACCTCGTTGTGCACGTACTCGGAGCGCGCCTCCTCGTTCTCGATGCCGCTCAGGCGCACCGCCGCGGGCGCCCACGCGCCCAGGTCCGCGCGGTCCACGCCCAGCTCGTCCGCATACGCGCTCAGCAGCGCGGCGCCGGCGCGCAGGTGCGAGAGCGCGTCCGTCTTCGCCGCCTCCACGCTGACGCCCGCGAGCGCGGCGCCCTTCTCCAGCTGCTCGCCGCGCAGCGCGAGGATGCCGAAGGCCGCAGGGCGCCCCTCGAACTCCACCTCGCCCCTCACCATCTCCCAGCGCGTCTCCGCGTAGCCGATGGCCTTGAGCAGCTCCGAGGGCACGTTGTACTCGGCCGCCGCGCTCTCGAAGAGCGGGTCCAGCGCCTGCGGGGTGCGGCCCGCCTCGGGGTTCACGGCGGTGGGGGTGGCAGTGTCCTCGGCAGGAGCGGAGTCCTCGGGGTCCCCGCACGCCGCGAGGGCGAGCGCCGCAGCGGCGGCGGCAGCAAGGGTGGAGCGCGACAGATTCATGGGACGGTCCTTCGGCAGCGGGTGGGGAGCATCACGTCAGGGCGTCCACCACGTGCGGTTTGGAGGCCCGCGCGCAGCACGCCGGGGGCGGGGCCTGAGCAGCGTCCGTGCCATTGCGCGTCATGAGGCCTCCGTCAGAGGACGACGCGGCGCGTGAGCGACCCGCACCCACAGCGGCGCCTGACCGAAAGCAGTTCAACGGCGGGAGGGGCCGCGGCGCGTGTCCCGCACCGTGGGGCGAGCGGAAGTTGCGAGATTGACTGGCGAGTCAATCCGGCGGAGCGGAAAGGGCCGCTGCAGGTGTGGGCGGAGCGCGCACGCCGCAGGGTGACCGAATTTCGGCGAGCCGCGCGTAAAGGCGCTTTGCGGGGGCGCGCAGCGGGGAACCCGGCACCCTCACCCCGACCCTCTCCCTGGGGGAGAGGGAGGACACGGACTCAGTGCGAGCCGAGCTTGCCCTCGAGCTCGTCGAGCTCGCGCTTCACCGCGGGGTCGGTGTCGCGCAGGCGCTCCACCTTGCGCACCGCGGAGATGACGGTGGAGTGGTCCTTGGCGAAGTGCACGCCGATCTCCGGGAAGCTGCACTTGGTGAGGCGGCGGCTCAGGTACATGGCCACCTGGCGCGCATGGGCGAGCGCCTTGTGCCGCCGGTCCTCCTTCAGCGCCTCCGCGGCCACGCGGTAGTAGCGGGCCACCTCGCGCTGGATGGTCTCCACGTCCAGCGGGCGGTTCGCGGGCAGCAGGTCCTTGAGCACGTGCGCGGCGAACTCCTCCGTGACGGCCTGACCCGTGAGCGAGTGCACCGCGCTCACCTTGACGAGCGCGCCCTCCAGCTCGCGCACGTTCTTGTGCACGTTCTTGGCGATGAAGTGGCACACCCCGTCCGGGACGCGGAAGCCGTCCGCCTCGGCCTTCTTCTTGAGGATGGCGACGCGCGTCTCGTAGTTGGGCTCCTGGATGTCCGTGATGAGGCCCATCGCGAAGCGGCTGCGCAGCCGGTCCTCGAGGCCTGGGATCTCCGCGGGCACCGTGTCGCTGGTGAGCACGATGCCCTTGCCCATCTCGTGCAGGGTGTTGAAGGTGTAGAAGAACTCCTTCTGCGTCTCCTCGCGCTTGCCGAGGAACTGCACGTCGTCGATGAGGAGCAGGTCGCACTCCTCGCGGAACTTGCGCCGGAAGTCCGTCATCCGGTGGTCGCGCACGCTCTCCACGAACTCGTTCGTGAACTGCTCGCTGGAGAGGTAGACGATGCGCGCGCTCGGGTCGCGCTCGAACACGCGGTTGCCCACCGCGTGCAAGAGGTGCGTCTTGCCCAGGCCGGTGCCGCCGTAGATGAAGAGCGGGTTGTAGGCCCGCCCCGGCGCATCCGCCACGGCGGCCGCGGCGGCCGCGGGCAGCTGGTTGCTGTCCGCCACCACGTAGGTAGAGAAGGTGAAGCGCGGGTTGAGCCGCGGAGGCCGCGCGAGCGGCGCGCCGCGGGCTGCGCCTTGAACTCCCGGTGCGGGTACGAGCGCCTCGGGCACGGCCGCCACCTCCACCACCTCGTAGGCCACGCGCTGCAGCCCCTCGGCGACGCGCGCGAGCGTGCCCTCGAGCAGCGCGCGGTAGTGGTCGTCCACCCAGTCGCGGAAGAAGCGGTCCGGGACGCCGAGCACGAGCGCGTTCTCGCGCACCTCCAGCGGGCGCATCCGCTCCAGCCAGGTGAGCGCGTAGGTCTTGCCCTCGTGGCGGATCGAATCCAGGGCGAGAGCCCAGGTATTCTCTGCACTTAGGGGCATGGAGGCGGCTTCGGCGAGGGCGGTCACGGGAGGGGTACGCGGGCGCGGCGGGTGGCTCTGCGGGCGAGCGGCCGTGCTAACAAACGCCTCCTGGGCGATCAAGTTCCCGGCCGGAAGCACAGGACTTTCGCCCACTTCGCCCCCTGTTTTCGATCGGCAACGGGCGTGCCGCGCGGAAGGGGTTGTGGCCCCGGCCGGCCCGCCCCCCAAGCCCTAGTGACGGTGCGGAGAACTTGACTCCGCGTGCGGGTGATCCAGACCGATCTGCCAGGCAGGCAGGAAGGGCGGCTCCGGCGCCCCGCGTGCGGCAGGACGTTGACTTGAGTGGGAGATCGGGTTACGAGCGCCGCCTTTTCTTTGATGGGTGTTCGCGCGCGCAGTTCCGCGGGCGTTGGGCACCTTGCCGTCAGGAGCATTCGCCGTGTCCAAGCGCACGTACCAGCCGTCGAAGATCAAGCGCAACCGCAAGCACGGGTTCCGCAAGCGGAACTCCACCCGGGCCGGGCAGGACGTCCTCAAGCGCCGCCGGGCGAAGGGCCGCAAGCGGCTCGTGGTCTCCGCCGCCAAGAAGTAGGCCCGCAGCGTGTCGGCCGAGGAGCTCCCGCAGGCCCGGCCGTCCGAGCGCTTCCCGAAGGCGCAGCGCCTGCGCAAGCGGCGCGAGTTCCTCCAGGTGCAGGAGGGGGGGCAGAAGGTGTCCGCGGACCCGCTGCTCGCCCTCGTGCGCCGCAATGGCCGCCCCTACACCCGCATCGGCCTCACCGTGAGCAGCAAGGTGGGCAATGCGGTGGTGCGGGCGCGGCTGCGGCGCCTCATGCGCGAGCTGTACCGCAAGCGCCGCGCGCGCTGGCCCCTCGGAGTGGACGTGGTGCTCGTGGCGCGCACCTCCGCGAAGGACGCGGGGCTCGCCGAGCTCACGCGCGCCTTCGACCAGCTCGAGCGCCGCATCCCGAAGCTGCCCGGCATGCCCCGCGCCGCCGGCAGCGCCAGCAACGCCGCTCGAAGCAGCAGCAGCAACGCCAGCAGCAGCAGTGCGCCGCCGCCGCCCTCCCCGGAGGACGGGACCCCGCGCTAGGCCTCGCGCCCGGAGCCCTGTGTGCATGAGCCCGCTCGCCTTCCTCCTCGCGCTGCCCATCCGGCTCTACCGGGCGACGCTCTCGCGCCTGCTGCCGCCCAACACCTGCCGCTTCCACCCCACCTGCTCCGCGTACGCGCTGCAGGCGCTCGAGCGCCACGGCGGCCTGCGCGGCCTCTGGCTCACCGTGCGCCGCCTGCTGCGCTGCCACCCCTTCCACCCCGGTGGGCTCGACCCGGTGCCCTGACGGGCGCCTGACCCCGCCTCCCCTCCCCCGCCGCCCGCGCGCGCAGCCCGCGCCGGGAGGCCCCCCGAGACCCGAGACCATGAACGACCCGCTGAACCCCCAGTCCAACGAGTCGCAGCGGCGCCTGATGACCGCGCTCGCGCTGTCCTTCGCCGTCATCGCCGCCTGGCAGCTGTTCGGGCCCAAGCCGCCCGCGCCCACGCCCGGCGCGACGAGCGCCACCGCCACCGCCGATGCCGGCACCGCCGCCCCGGCCGCGACCGCCGCCGTGCCCGCTCCGGGCACGGGCGCCCAGGTGGCCGCGCCCTCCGCCGACGCGCCCCCGGTGCGCACGGTGGAGCGCGCCCGCGAGACCGCCCGCTACCGCTTCAGCTCGGAGGGCGCGGGGCTCACCTTCGCGGAGCTCGAGGGCCCCAAGATGCGCGAGCAGCAGAACACCAGCGTGCGCGAGGGCTTCGGGCTGCTGTTCGGCACCCACAAGATCGACGCGCCGCAGATGAACCTCGCCCACCCGGTCGCCGGCGAGCCCCTGCCCTTCAGCGTCTCCATCACCGGCGCCCAGCCCTTCCCCGCCCAGACGCGCTACGCGGTGCAGGAGGACGCGGGCGGCAACGGCGTGACCTTCGTCGGCCGCAGCGGGCCGTGGGAGCTGACCAAGCGCCTCACCTGGCCGAAGGAGGGCTTCGAGCTCTCGTACGTGGTGACGGTGAAGAACGTCTCCGCGCAGCCGCAGCAGGGCGAGCTGGTGATGCACCACAACCGCGCCATCGACCCGGAGTTCGAGCACGCCCCCTCCTTCTTCGGCGGCGTGGGCAACCAGAGCCTGCCCACCTGCTTCGTCGGTGACGACGCGCACGACCTGCACCCGGGCAAGGAGTTCAAGCCCGCGGACGGCGTGGGCAAGGTGGCCTACTTCGGCATCAACCAGCAGTACTTCCTCTCCGCGCTCTACCCCACCGGCGGCGCGCGCGACGGGCGCTGCGTGCTGAGCGCCACGGCGGACAAGCGCACGGTGGAGGTGGCCTTCCCGCTCAGCGTGGCACCGGGCCAGGAGGTGCAGCTGCCCTTCGGCGCCTACCTCGGGCCCAAGGACCCGGACCTGCTCAAGGCCGTGGGCCTGGGCGTCGCCGGGGCCGCGGGCAGCGTGCACCCGCCGCTCGAGAAGACCATCAACCTGGGCCTCTGGGCGGTCATCGCCAACCTGCTGCTCATCATCCTCAAGTTCTTCCACGGCATCGCCGGCAACTGGGGCGTCGCCATCATCCTGCTCACCGTGCTGGTGAAGCTCGTGCTGCTGCCGCTCACCCACAAGTCCATGGTCGCCATGGAGGGGATGAAGAAGCTGCAGCCGCGCATGGACGAGATCCGCAAGAAGTACGCGAGCGACCGCGAGCGGCAGAACCTGGAGATGATGAAGCTCTACCAGGAGGGCAAGGTGAACCCCCTGGGCGGCTGCCTCCCGATGCTTATCCAGATGCCGGTGTGGATCGCGCTCTTCACCGCCCTGCGCAACAGCTTCGACATCTACTGGGAGCCCTTCGTCGGCCCGGTGTGGCGCGACCTCACCTACAAGGACCCCACCTACCTGCTGCCGCTCGCGCTCGGCGTGACGATGATCATCACCCAGAAGCTGCAGCCGCAGATGATGGACGCGGCCCAGGCGCGGATCATGACCTGGGTGGTCCCCATCGTCTTCACCTTCTCGCTGATGCAGTACCCCGCGGGCCTCTCGCTCTACATCTTCACCAACAACCTGCTCACCATCGTGCAGCAGTGGGGCCTCAAGCGGTGGATCGCCCGGCGCGCGCCCGCGCTCGAGCCGGCCACCGCAGTGAGCGCCGGAGGCAAGCGCAAGTGAGCGCGCCCCTGCCTCCCGCGCCTGGAGCGCCTGCTCCGGCGGACGCCGCCGCCGCGCTCGCGCAGCTACGCGAGCGCACCGTGCGGCTGCTCGCGGACATCCTCGGGATGATGGGCTGCCCCGCGAGCCTCGACGTGAAGGACACCGAGGCGGGCGGCCTCTCGGTCGCGCTGCACTTCGAGGGCGCGCCGCCCCCGGGCGTCGAGGTGGGCAAGCGCAGCCAGGTGATGGACGCGCTGCAGTTCCTCCTCAACAAGATGCTGCAGCGTCCCGGGCAGGAGCGCCGCCACGTGGCGCTCGGCTGCGGCGCACACCCCGAGCCGCGCCCCGCCCAGCCGCCGCGCGCGGCCCAGGCCCCCGCCGCGGCGCCCGCGCCCGCGCCCGCCCGGACGCCCGCCGCTCCCGCCGCCGCTGCCGCCGCGAAGCCCGCCGCGCCGCAGAAGGGCGCCGCGCCTGCGCAGAAGCCCGCGCCGGCGGCGGCCGCTGCCCCCGCCCGCCCGCGCGAGCAGGATGAGCGCACCCTGGAGGTGGCGGAGGACGCCGCGCTGCAGGCTGCCGCGCGCCTGCTCGCCCAGAAGTCCAGCGGCCTGGGGCGCTTCTACGCCCTGGCGGCGATGTATCCGGAGGACCGCGCGCGCGTCTTGAAGGGTGTGGAGGGCGTGGCCGGCGTGCGCGTGGCGTGCGAGGGCGAGGGCCGCAACCGCCGGGTGGTGTTCACCCCGGAGAAGCCCGCGCCGCTCCCGCGCCGCAGCAGTGCGCTGCCGGTGGACGACGACGAGGACCTCGAGGACTAGAGGCAGGGGCACATGGGCAAGGCGAAGGGTCTCAAGGACAAGCTGTTCGGCGCGGCGGTGCTCAAGATGAGCTTCCGGCTGCGCGGCGACGAGGACTCTCCCGCCTTCCAGGTGGTGTACCCGGGCGTGCTGCGCGACCTCGAGCTGCAGGACGCCGCCGTCGAGCAGTACATCGTCGAGCACCGCGACGCGGTGGAGAAGGCCGCGCGCGGCTCCAACCCGCCGCCCCCGCCCGCCTCGCGCTAGCGTGTCCTCCCTCTCCCTCTGGGAGAGGGTCGGGGTGAGGGACGTGAGCGAAGCCATGCAACCCATGACCCTCGCCGCGCTCGCCACGCCCCCCGTGCCCGGCGCGGTGGGCATCCTGCGCCTGAGCGGCCCCGCGGCGCTGGAGGTGGGCCGCAGGCTCGCGCCGCAGGTCCCGCAGTCCCCTGCCCCGCGCCACGCGTACCTCTCGGCCTTCGTGGACGCGGGCGGGCAGCGACTCGACGAGGGGCTGTTCCTCTACTTCCAGGCACCGCGCTCCTTCACCGGTGAGGACGTGGTGGAGCTGCACGCGCATGGCAGCCCGCGCCTCTTGCGCATGCTGCTCGCGCGGGCGCTCGAGGATCCGCGCGTGCGCCCCGCGGGGCCCGGCGAGTTCACCCGGCGCGCGCTCGCGAGCGGGCGGCTGGATCTCGCGCGCGCCGAGGCCGTGGCGGACCTGGTGGAGGCGGACTCGGAGGCGGCGGTGCGCGCGGCCGCCGCGGGGCTCGCCGGGGCGCTGTCCTCGCGGGTGCGCGCGCTCGAGGAGCCGCTGCGCGCGCTGCACGCGGATCTGGAAGGCGCGCTCGACTTCCCGGACGAGGCGGAGGGCGCGGAGGCGGGTGCGGCCGAGCGCGTGGCGGCGCTCGCTGCGCAGGCGCGCGCGCTGGGGGCGGAGCTCGCGCGTGGGCGGCTCGTGCGCCGCGGGGCGCGCGTGGTGCTCTACGGGCCGGTGAATGCGGGCAAGAGCACGCTGTTCAACCGCCTGCTCGGCGAGGAGCGCGCGCTCGTGGATGCAGAGCCCGGCACGACGCGCGACGTGCTCGAGGCGCGCGTGGAGTGGGAGGGGCTCGGGCTCACCCTGCTGGACACCGCGGGCCTGCGCGAGGAGCCCGGTCGCCTCGAGGCCCTGGGCATCGCGCGCACCCGCGAGGCGTTGCGCGGTGCGGACCTCGCCGTGCTCGTGCTGCCCCCGGGCGTGAGCGCGCGCGAGGCCGAGGCGTGGCGCGCGGAGGCGGCGGATGGGGTGCTCGTGGTGTACGGGAAGGCGGACACGGCCTGGCGGCCTCCTCACGCGGATGGAGAGGGGACGTTGCGCGTGAGTGGGCTCACGGGTGAGGGCGTGGAGCGGCTGCGCGGGGAGGTGCTCGCGCGGCTGTGGGGCGGGGGCATGCCGGGCGCGGTGCTGCTCGCCTCGGAGCGGCACGCGGATGCGCTGCGGCGCTGCAGCGAGGCGCTCGCGCGCGCCGAGGAGGCCGCCGCGCTCGCGCCCCTCGAGGTGGTCTCGGGTGAGGTCGGCCTCGCGCTCGAGGCGCTCGGCGAGGTCTCGGGCACGAACGTCTCCGAGGCGCTGCTCGACACCCTCTTCGCCCGCTTCTGCATCGGCAAGTAGCGCGGTCGATGAGCGGCAGGCGTCGCGCGCGCTGCCCGATGCGTCCTCCCTCTCCCCCTGGGAGAAGGGCGGGGTGAGGGACGTGAGCGCAGCCTGCGGTCCTGTCAGCTGCTTCGCTGCACGCGCGCGCTGGGCTGCGCGGCGCGCACCGCCTCAGCGGCAGGGCTCCGGCTCGATGCGCGGAGCGAGCCCGTACGCGTCCACCCACCGGCCCTCGCGCAGCTCGAGCACCAGCGGCTGGGGGAAGGCGAGCGCGGTCGCGTCCGCGCAGCTCAGGGACACGGTGAGCTCGGCGCGGCGCTGGTCCTCGCTGAACTGCACGCGCGACAGGCTGAGGCGGACGGGTGCTGCACTGGAGCTCGCGGGCGCGAGCGCGGGCATCGCGGGGAGGCTGGCGAGGCATGCGGCGCGCTGCGTGTGGGGCGCGGGCGGAGGTGGGGGCGCATCCTCCGTGGAGACGGAGAGGCGGTGCGTGAGCGGCAGCACGCGCGGCTCGAGGTGCAGCGGCACGCCCCGGTAGAGGAGCGGGAGCGCGACCGCGTACACGGCCTTCTCCTGCGCGCTGGGCTCTGGGTCGAGGCAGGCCTCCGGCGTGAAACGCACGGGCGCGGCTGCGCAGGCGCACAGCGGTAACAGGAAGATCAGTCGCCGCATGCGTCTTCCCCGTGGAAGAGGGACGTGAGCGCCGCCCGCGGCCTGCGCAGCCATACGACGACCCCCATGAGTGCCACTGCACCGAGCACCGCCGCTGCGACGAGCAGCCACTCCGGCTCCGCCGCAGCAAGACCCACCCGATCGCTGCTCTTCTCGAAGAAGGGGGTCACGAGGTCTCCGTCAGCCGCTTCGCTACACTGGTGCGCGGGACTGTACGGCGGGCGCTGCGGGGTTGCAGCAGGGGGTGGTGACGCATGGACGTGAAGACGAAGAAGCCGGCGACGTACGCGGACATCGAGGCGCTGCCCGTCGGCTGGGTGGGAGAGATCGTCGAGGACGGGCTGTTCGCCACGCCGCGCCCGGCGTTCGGGCACGCGCGCGTCGCGTCCATGTTGGGCGGGGAGTTGAGCGGGCCCTTCGACCGCGGGCGCAACGGCCCCGGCGGCTGGTGGATCCTGGACGAGCCCGAGCTGCACCTGGGCCGCGACATCCTCGTGCCCGACCTCGCGGGCTGGCGGCGCGACCGGATGGTGAAGCCGCCTGCGCCGAGCGAGCCCTTCGTCACGCTCGCGCCCGACTGGGTGTGCGAGGTGCTCTCGCCCTCCATCGCGCTGCACGACCGCGGGCGCAAACTCACGGCCTATGCGCGCGAGGGTGTCGCGCACGCGTGGCTCATCGATCCGCTCGAGCGCTCGCTGGAGGTGTTCCGCCACTCGCCCGAGGGTTGGGTGCTGCGCGGCGTGTTCGGACGCGACGAGGTGTGCCGGCCCGAGCCCTTCGACGCCGTGCCCCTCGAGCTCGCGGTGCTCTGGCTCCCGCAGGAGGGCTAGGCCTCTCAGCCCTTCGCGGCCTCTTCCTCGAGCGCCTTGCGCAGCCGGCGCACCGCGCGCAGCAGCAGGTCCGCATCGAGCGGCGCGGCGAGGAAGCCCTTCGCCCCGAGCGCCTGGGCGCGCACGAGGTCCACCTCGGGTGCCTTGCCCGCCACGATGAGCTGGGCGCGCACGCGCTGGCCCACACCCTCCATCGCCGGCAGCGGGGCGATGACGACGGTGCGCGCGTCCGCGGCGAGCACGTCCGCGGTGCTCGCCACCTGCATCGGCAGGCCCTCGGCCGCGAGCGCGCGCAGCAGCCCCGCCGTCGCCTCGGTGCCCCAGCCGTAGAAGAGGACGCGCACGCCGGTGGGCGCGACCGAGGGGACCGCGGCATGGACCCCGCTGGGGCGGGCCGCAGGGGCGGGCGGGGCCGCCGCGGATGCAGGGGGCTCGTGCGCCAGCGGAGCGCGGCTCGCGGCGGCGGAGGGTGGGGCGGCGGAGGCGCGGTTCGCCGAAGCGCCCTCGTGCGCCGGCGCGGCGCCAGCGCTCGTCACGGCCGGGAAGGAGCCGGTGGGGCGGCGTGCGCTGGGCAGGGGCGGCGGGGTGGCGCCCGCGGGTGGGCGGACGGCTGTGCCCTGCTCGGGGCGGAAGGGGAGCGGCGTCGCGCCGGGCGCGGGGCGGTGGGCGGCGGGCTCGGGGCGGAAGGGGAGCGGCGTCGCGCCGGGGGCCGGGCGCGGGGCGGCAGGGGCCGGAGCGGGTGGGCGGAAGGGCGTGGGGGTGACCCCCGAGGGGCGCGCCGCGGGCGGGCCGCCGGGGGTGCCGGGCTGGCGCAGCGCGCGCACGTCCATGCCGTGCACGGGGGTGTTCACCGTCGCGGCCCAGGACTCCACCTCGAAGGGCATGTCCGCCTCGGCCTCGGGGAGGCTGATGGGCGTCATCGGCACGGCGCTCGCCGGAGCCGCCTCCTCGGGGTGGAAGATGCGCTGGATGGCCCGCTGGATGGCGGCGTCCGTGGCGAGGTGCGGCGTCACGCGCCCCTTGCCCGACACGCTCTTCACCGCGTCCAGCGAGGTGAGGGTGGCCGGGGCGGCGATGGCCACCACGAGCACGGTGTCGCGCGGGCCCTCCACGCGCAGCGGGACGACGCGGTGGGCCTCGGCCACCTTCAGCGGCACGAGCCGCCCGAGCGCCGGGTCCAGGGGCTGTGCGTCCAGGTCCACGGCGGGCAGCCCCGTCTGGGTGGCGAGCGCCTGCAGCACCTGGCCGGCGGAGCAGAAGCGCTGGTCCACCACCACCTGACCGAGGGGAACCCCCCACGTGCGCTGGTACGCGAGCGCCGCCTGCAGCTGCAGCGGATCGAGCGCTCCCTGCGCCACGAGGATGTCACCCAGTCGCCGCTTCATCGTCCCTCGCTGCTCTCCTGCCCTGCCGAACGCCTACCGCGCTGCAACCGCCCGGACCTGCTCGCATTTCCCGATCCCGAGGCTCGCCCGGAGGGTAGCCGGACCGCCACCGCCCGTGTCCGTGACGGTGGGACACTCTGCTTCATTCTTCCCGCTTGCCCTCAAACGTACTGTCCGACTGTTGGGCCGTCCAACTCTCCGCTGGTGGGATGTAGGCGCAGTGCGCACGTTCGCCCCCGTGGAGCGCATGACCCTGGAAGCCCTGCTGGCGCGCCTGCGCGACCGGCTGCAGCCCTCGTCCCCGGACGCGGGGACGGTGGCCGTGTCCGCACCGGAGCTCGATTCGGAGCTCGCCGGCGTGCGCATCGAGGTCGAGAGCCTCGGGCCCTACCTCTTCTTCCGCCCCGGGCACTACACGCGCAACCTCGTCTACCGGGACGACGCCTTCGAGCTGGTGCTCAACTGCTGGGACGCCGGGGCGGTGAGCCCCGTGCACGAGCACGCGGGGCAGGAGTGCTGGTTCTCCATCCAGGCCGGCGCCTTCCTCCTGGAGAACTTCCCGCTGCTCGCGGGCGGGCGGGTGCCGGGGCACGCGCGGCTGGGTCCGCCCGAGTGCGTGGGTCCGGTGGGCGTGGGCCACGTGGACCACCGCACCCCGAGCGCCTCGGTGCACCGGGTGCGCGCACTGGACGGCCCCGCGGTGAGCCTCCACGTCTACGCGCGGCCCATCGACAGCTGCCTCGTGTTCGACCTCGCGCGCCAGCGCT
Organism: Aggregicoccus sp. 17bor-14; assembly: GCF_009659535.1. Taxonomy (NCBI): domain Bacteria; kingdom Pseudomonadati; phylum Myxococcota; class Myxococcia; order Myxococcales; family Myxococcaceae; genus Aggregicoccus; species Aggregicoccus sp. 17bor-14. The sequence goes on along the minus strand of NZ_VJZZ01000014.1, from coordinate 84,436 downwards.
GTCACCTGCGCCAGCTGCGCTACGACTCCGTGTTCGGCCGCGTGGTGCGCCCGCTGCCCGAGCGGCCCCAGGGTGTGGACGCGCGGCACTAGCGCGCGGCCGTAGACCTTTTTCGCGCGCGGCGCGTTCACCTCGCTGGGCCTGCTGCCACCGGCCCGCGTCCCCGTCGCTGCGTCCCACCCTGCCCTCCTGCCGGAGCCTGCGCCCCCGTGCGCGCCTCCGGCGGAAGAGAGGAAAGCCATGTCCCGCGTCCGCCCTGCCCTGCTCTCTGCCCTGGTGTTCCTCGCCGCTCCCGCGCTCGCCGCTGCGCCCACGCCTCCGGTGCGCGTGGGAGAGCCTTCCCCGGAGGCCGCGGCCGCGGCGCCGCGGGTGCAGATCGCCCTGCTGCTGGACACCTCCGGCAGCATGGACGGGCTCATCCACCAGGCGCGCGAGCAGCTGTGGAAGGTGGTCAATACCTTCGCCCACGCGCGGCGCGAGGGCGTGCGGCCCACGCTGGAGATCGCGCTCTACGAGTACGGCAACGACTCGCTCAGCGCGGAGGGGGGCTACATCCGCCAGGTGCTGCCCTTCACGCGCGACCTGGACCGCGTGTCCGAGGCGCTCTTCGGGCTCACCACGAACGGCGGCAGCGAGTACTGCGGCCAGGTCATCCAGCGCGCGACGCAGCAGCTCGCGTGGAGCACGCGCAAGGGCGACCTGAAGCTGCTCTACATCGCGGGCAACGAGCCCTTCAGCCAGGGGCCCGTGGCATGGAAGACGGCGGTGGCGGCGGCGAAGGAGCACGGGGTGCGCGTGAACACGCTGCACTGCGGAGACGCGGACGAGGGCGCGCGCACGGGCTGGAAGGAGGCGGCGCTCGCGGGTGGCGGGCGCTACCTCGCCTTCGACCACACGCGCGCGGTGGCGCAGGTGGCGGCGCCGCAGGACGCGGAGATTGCCCAGCTGGGTGAGGCGCTCAACCGCACCTACGTGGGCTACGGCGCGCAGGCGCCGGCGGCCGCAGCGCGCCAGGGCATGCAGGATGCGAACGCGAAGAGCGCGTCTCCGAGCGCCGCGGCCGAGCGCGCGGTGAGCAAGGCCTCGGGCGCGTACGACAACTCGAGCTGGGACCTGGTGGACCGCAAGCGCAAGGGAGAGTCGGTCGCGGCGGCAGCGCCCGTTGCACAGCTGCCCGCGGAGCTGCGCGCGCTCTCGGAGCCCGAGCGCGAGGCGTACGTGGAGAAGAAGTCGAAGGAGCGCGAGCAGCTGCAGCAGCGCATCGCGAAGCTCGCCGCCGAGCGCCAGGCCTTCCTCGCCGCGGAGGAGAAGAAGAGCGCCGCGGCCGGCGCCGCCACGCTCGACAGCGCCGTGCTCCAGAGCGCGAAGGCCGAGGCTGCGGAAGAGGGCTACGCGTTCTAGGGCGTCCTCCCTCTCCCCGTGGGAGAGGGAGGACGCAGCGGCCCTAGTTCATCGGGTCCGCAATGGGCGCGAGCACGTGCTGCTCCTGCTGCGTGCCCACGCCCAGCTGCTGCGCGAGGCGCGAGAGGGTGCGCGCGCTCTGGCGCAGCGGCTGGAGCGAGACGCTCGCCTCGCCCACCTCCTCGTCGCTGTTGTCCTCCTGGCCGCCGCCGAGCAGCTCGGCGATCAGCTCGCCCGGGCTCTTGGTGCGCGGGAACAGCTCCACGCGGACCTCCTTGTCCGCGGCCAGCTTCGCCTCCTCCTTGGCGAGCTTCAGCGCGGTGGGCAGGCCGCCCAGCGCGTCCACCAGGCCCAGCGCCTTCGCGTCCTCGCCCGTCCACACGCGCCCGCGGGCAATCGCCTGCAGCTTCTCGAGCGGCAGCTTGCGCCCGGCGGCCGCGCGCGTGGTGAAGTCCAGGTAGATGCGGTCCATCATCGCCTCGATGCGCGCCTGCTGCTCGGGCGTGTACGGCGCGTCCGAGCTGGTCAGCGTGGCCATCTTCCCCAGCGCGATGGTGTCCCAGTTCACGCCCAGCTTCTCCCACAGCCCGGCCGTCACGAACTTGCCGCCGAACACGCCGATGCTCCCGGTGAGCGTGCCCGGCTGCGCCACGATGCGGGTCGCGTCCATGGACACCAGGTAGCCGCCGCTCGCCGCGAGGCCGCCCATGCTCACGATGACCGGCTTGCCCGCCTCCTTCGCGCGCTGCACCTCGCGGCGGATGGTGTCGCTCGCCACGTAGGAGCCGCCCGGGCTGTCCACCCGGAACACGATCGCCTTCACCGCGTCGTCCTCGATCGCCTTGCGCAGCGCCCCGGCCACCGTGTCCGCGCCCATGCTGCCGTCACCGGAGAGCGGGTTGCCGTGGCTCTTGCCGCGCTCCACCCCGCCCACCCCGTACACCAGCGCCACCTTGTCGCGGCCCGACTCGTGCGGGCGCCCCGCGCGCTTGAGGTACTTGCTCAGGTAGAGCAGCTCCGCGTCGTGGCCCGCCGCCTTCTTCACCTTCTCGATCACCTCGTCGCGGTACGCGAGCCCGTCCACCAGCTTCGCCTGCAGTGCCTCGCTCGCCATCAGGGGCGCGCGGTCCACCAGCGCCTGCACGCCCTCCACCGTGAGCTTGCGGTCCTCGGCGATGCCCCGGAGCATCTGTCCCTGCAGGCTGCCCAGGTACTTCTCCGTCGCCTCGCGGTGCGGCGCCGTGTAGCCCTTCTCCGTGTAGGTGTTGGGCGCGTTCTTGTACTCGTAGCGCTTGGAGATCTGCGGCTGGATGCCGAGCTTGTCGAAGGCCTCGCGCGCGAAGGGCGTCTCCTGCGAGAGCCCCACCAGCCCGATGTCCCCGCTCTGCTGCACGTAGACCTCGTCGAAGGCGCTCGCCAGGTAGTACGCGCCGTTCGCGCCGCTGAACTCCCCGAAGGTGTCCGCGTACGCCACCGCCTTCTTGCCGCTCTTGCGGAAGGCCTTCACCGCGTCGCGCAGCTCCTGCACCGCCGCGAAGGAGCCCGGGCTGCCGCTGATGCGCACCACCAGCGCCTTCACCCGCCCGTCCTTCGCGCCCTTCTCCAGTGCGTCCACCACGTCGCGCACCGTGGTCTTGCTCCCGCCGAACGCGGAGGCCAGGTCCCCCTCCGGCGCGCTCTCCGGCAGGGGCGCTTCGATCTGCAGCTCGAGCACCGTGGCCGAGGGCACCGTGGGCTTGCGCGAGGCGCCCACGAACACCAGCGCGATCAGGCCGAAGAAGAGGAGCAGGCTGAGCACGCCGATGGCGGCGAGCAGGCCGATGAGGAAGCGCTTCATGGGGGGGTGGACTCCTTCCAGAGAAGACCTCCACGCTGACCGCTCGCGCCCGCACACGCAAGCGAGAGCCGCCATCCGGGATGTGGGCTGCGGGGCGGTGGGTTAGAAGCTCTACGATGCTCACCCGCCTCGCGCTCGCCCTCCTCCTCGTCGCCTTCAGCAGCCAGGCAGCCGGCCCTGCCCCGGCGCCCGCCGCCTCCGCCGCGCCGCCCCCCGCCGCTGCGGCCCCGGCGCTGCCCGCGCCCGTGGCCAGCGTGGAGGGCATCCGCGAGTACCGGCTCGCGAACGGGATGCGCGTGCTGCTCTTTCCCGACCCCACCAAGGCCACCGTCACGGTGAACGTGACCTACTTCGTGGGCAGCAAGCACGAGGGCTACGGCGAGACGGGCATGGCGCACCTGCTCGAGCACCTGCTCTTCAAGGGCACGCCCACCACGCCCGACGTGCCCCAGGCGCTCACCGAGCGCGGCGCGCGCCCCAACGGCACCACCTGGCTGGACCGCACCAACTACTTCGAGACCCTGCCCGCCTCCGAGGCCAACCTCCAGTGGGCGCTCGGGTTCGAAGCGGACCGGATGGTGAACAGCTTCGTGCGCGCCTCCGACCTCGCGAGCGAGATGACCGTGGTGCGCAACGAGCTGGAGCGCGGCGAGAACGACCCGCACGGCGTGCTCTTCGAGCGGATGATGAGCAGCGCCTTCCTCTGGCACAACTACGGCAAGAGCACGATCGGCGCGCGCGCGGACCTGGAGCACGTGCCCATCGAGCGGCTGCAGGCCTTCTACCGGACCTACTACCAGCCGGACAACGCGATGCTCGTGGTGGCCGGGCGCTTCGAGCCGCAGCGCGCGCTCGAGCTCGCGCAGGCCACCTTCGGCAAGCTGCCCCGCCCCAAGCGCGCCCTGCCCCACAGCTACACCGAGGAGCCGGTGCAGGACGGCGAGCGCGAGGTGACCCTGCGGCGCGTGGGCGAGGTGGGGCTCGTGGGCGCCGTCTACCACGTGCCCGAGGGCGCCCACCCGGACTTCGCCGCCATCGACGTGCTCACGGAGATCATGGGCTCGGCGCCCAGCGGCCGCCTCTACAAGGCGCTGGTGGAGACGAAGAAGGCGGCGAGCGCGGGCGCCTTCAACTACCAGCTGCAGGACCCCGGCGTGCTCGCCTTCAGCGCGGAGCTGCGCGCGGGCGCCCCGCTCGCCCCCGCGCGCGCGGCGCTGCTCGAGACCGTGGAGGGCGCGGCGAAGGCGCCCTTCACCGCCGAGGAGGTCTCGCGTGCGAAGACCACGCTGCTCAAGGGCATCGAGCTCACGCTCAACAACTCCGAGCGCGCCGCCATCCTCATGTCCGAGTGGGCGGCGATCGGCGACTGGCGCATGCTCTTCCTGCACCGCGACCGCATCGAGGCCGTGAAGCCCGAGGACGTGACGCGCGTGGCGCAGGACTACCTGAAGCAGAGCAACCGCACCCTGGGCGAGTTCGTGCCCACGCCGAAGCCCGACCGCGCGCCGCAGCCCCCGCACGTGGACGTGGCGAAGATGCTCGAGGGCTACAAGGGCCGCGCCGAGGTCGCGCAGGGCGAGGCCTTCGATCCCAGCCCCGCGAGCGTGGAGGCGCGCGTGAAGCGCTCGCAGCTGCCCGGCGGGCTCAAGCTCGCGCTGCTCAGCAAGAGGACGCGCGGCCAGATGGTGAACGTGCAGCTGTCCCTGCACTTCGGCACCCTGGAGGCGGTGAAGGGCAAGAGCGACGCGGCCGACTACGCCGGTGCCATGCTCATGCGCGGCACGCAGAAGCACAGCCGCCAGGAGCTCAAGGATCTCTTCGACAAGCTCAAGGCGCGCGTGGGCGTGGGCGGCGGCGCGCTCGGCGCGAGCGCCTTCATCGAGACCACCCGCGAGAACCTCCCCGCCGTGCTGCGCCTGGTGGCCGAGGTGCTGCAGCAGCCCGCCTTCGACCCCAAGGAGTTCGGCGAGCTGCAGCAGGCCTGGCTCGCCTCCGCCGAGTCCCAGCGCTCGGAGCCGGATGCGCAGGGCTACACCGCCTACCGCCGCACCCTGCTGCCCTACCCCAAGGGCCACCCCTTCTACGTGCCCACCCTGCAGGAGAACATCGACAACCTGCAGCGCACCCCGCTCGCCGAGGCGCGCGCCTTCTACAAGGAGTTCTACGGCGCGGACCACGCCGAGCTCGCCGCCGTGGGCGACTTCGACGAGAAGGCGCTCGCGCAGCTCGCCGGCGAGCTCTTCGGCCGCTGGAAGAGCCCGCGTCCCTACGTGCGCGTGCCCGGCGAGTTCAAGGACGTGCCCGCGCAGACGAAGGTGCTGGAGACGCCGGACAAGGCGAACGCCGTGTTCCTCGCGGGCCAGAACCTGCGCCTGCGCGACGACGACCCGGACTACCCCGCGCTCGTGCTGGGCAACTTCCTGCTCGGCGGCGGCTTCCTCAACTCGCGCCTCGCCACCCGCGTGCGCCAGAAGGAGGGCCTGAGCTACGGGGTGAGCAGCTCCCTGACCGCGAGCGCGCTGGACCCCGTGGGCGCCTTCTTCACCAACGCCATCTACGCCCCCGAGAACGCCCAGCGCCTGGAGACCGCCGTGCGCGAGGAGCTGCAGCGCGTGCTCGACGCGGGCTTCACGAAGGAGGAGCTGGAGAAGGGGCGCGCGGGGCTGCTCGAGTACCGCCAGTCGGGCCGCGCCCAGGACGCAGGGCTCGCGCGCCAGCTGAGCGGCTACCTGTTCCTCGGACGCACGCTGCAGTGGGACGCGGAGCTGGAGCGGAGGATCGCGCAGCTCACCCCCAAGGACGTGCAGGAGGCGCTGCGCCGGCACATCGACCCCGCGAAGCTCACCGTCGTGCGGGCGGGGGACTTTGCCGGGGCCAAGGCGCGCAGCGCCGAGGGGACGCCGGTGCCGGCGGCGGGGCGGAAGTAGCGCGGCGCAGGTCCCTCTCCCAGGGGGAGAGGGGACGGCTTCGCTCGCGAGCTTCCGCTGGGTGAAGCTCCAGGCGGTCAGCGCGCGGTGCTCGCGCGGGTGACCGTGCCCCGCTCCACCGCCCAGCCGCGCTCGGCGGGCTCCACCCGCTGCGGCAGGTCGTAGGCGCGCACCTGCGGCGTGCCGCCGGGCGCGGTGGCGAGCGCGAAGACGCGCCCCGCGTGCAGCGCCCAGTCCCCCTGCACCGTCTCCTGCTCACACAGTGCGGGCGCCTGCAGCGTCTGCCCCTCCGCCGACACCTCCCGCAGCTCACTCCTGCCGTCGCCCGGGCGCACGGGCAGGAGCACGCTGCCGCGCGCGGTGTACAGCGCGCGGCTCGGCTGCGGCGTCACCACGCTCCAGCGGGGCAGCCCCGTGCGCACGTCCAGCGCCGAGAGCTGCGTGCGGCCCTCCGTCGCGTTCGTCCAGGCGAAGGCCAGCGCATCGCCGCCCACCGGGCTGGGCATCCAGGCCGCTCCGCGACTGCCATAGAGCAGCGCGCCCGTCTGCGCGTCCAGCACCTGGCCCCCGTCGGTCCACACCCGCACGCCCCACGCCGCGCGGGGGGTGCCCACCTGCGGGGCGCGCCAGCGCAGGTTGCCCTGCGCATCCAGCGCGCGCAGCTCGTGCAGCGCCTCGTCTCCCACGTACACCCAGCCCCCCTCGTCCAGCAGCAGGCGGGTGGGGGCGTAGCCCTGCTCGAAGCGCGTCAGCACGTGCACCGCGCGCTGCGCGGGCTGCAGCCGCAGCAGCAGTGAGGCGGGGGCTTGCTGGGTCGCGGTGTGCACCAGGGCGTAGACGTCCCCGTTGCTGCGCGCCGCGAGCCCCCACACCGCCGTGCCCTGCAGCGCGCTGCCCGGGACCCCGAGGGCAAACCCCAGCGTATCCGCCAGCTCCGGGCGCCAGCGCAGGCTGCCGTCCTCCCGCCTGCGCCACTCTGGCGGACCGTTTACGCCGAGCACCACGTCGTCACCGGACACCAGCAGCGTGCCCTGTGCGGTGCTCGCGCAGTCGCCCTTGCCCAGCGCCACCCGGTAGCGCGGCAGCCCCTGCCGGCTCGCCGACACCAGCTCGCAGTCCGCGCCCGCGCTGAGGCGCACGTACTCGAACCAGTACACGTTGCCCTCGGCGTCCACGAGCCCGGGGAAGTTCAGCTTCTTGCCCTCTGGCTGCGCGTAGCGCCACGCAGCGCTCAGCTCGCCGCTGTCCGTCACGCAGGTGCCCGCCGCGCAGACCCCCGCGCACGCGTTCGCCCCGCACGCCGTTCCGTCCGGCGCCAGCGCGTGCGTGCACACGCCCGCCTCCACATCCAGGTGCGCCGTGCGGCAGGGGCCCAGCGCCTCGCAGCGGGGCGCCGGGGCTGCGCGCCCCTCGAGCTCCACCTCCACGGCCTCGCCGCCCTCGCCCTCCACGCGCAGCCGCCCCGCGAAGAGCCCTACCGCCTCCGGCGCGAACTGCACCTGCACCTCGCGGTAGCCGAGCGACGGCAGCTCCAGGGGCTCGGGCGCCGTGAAGGCCGGGGAGTCGGAGCGGAAGGTCACCCGCAGTGGGCGCTCTCCCGCGTTGAGCACCCGCACCATGCCCTCGCGCCGCTGCCCCACGAAGGCCGGCTCGAAGCGCAGGGCCGCGGCGCTCGCCTGCAGCCGCGTCGTGGCGAGCCCCCCGCCCCCCTCCGTCCCCCCGCAGCCCGCCGCGAGCAGCCCCAGCGCCAGCAGCGCACCCAGCGCGTGCACTCCCCTGCTCCCCGCCATCGCCTCCCCCTCCCCACCCTGCCCCGCCAGCGCCCGAGGTAGGAACGCGGGGAGGCTCGGGGAAGGGGGCCGCGGCCCGGACGTCCGCCAGTGCGCAGGCGCTCAGGGGCGGGTGGGCGGTGGTGTACGGCGGGGGTCGCTCAGTGGGCGCGCTCCACCTCGCCGGCCTCGTGCCAGTGCGGCGCGATGCGGGAAGGCGGCAGGGCGCGGGCCTCCAGGGCCTCGGCGACGCGGCGGTGGAACCAGCGGCGCACGGGCGCGGGCATCTCGCGCAGCACGGCCTCGTAGAGCAGGTCGTGCGTGAACCAGCGCTCGCGCATGAACTGCCCGTCCAGCAGCTCCTGCCAGTAGCCCGCCACGTCCAGCGGGGCCACGCCGAGCACCTCCTCGGCGAGCTCCGGGCTGAAGTCGTCCTTCGCCACCGCCACCAGCCGCGCGAGCTGCAGCGCCGGAAGGCTGAGGCGCTTGAGGCGGCGGCTGAGCACCGGCTCCACCCGGCTGCTGAGCGGCAGGCGCTCCGGGAGCCGCGCGGAGAGCTCCCCGCTCTCCATGAGGCTCTTGAGCGTCTCCACCACGAAGAGGGGATTTCCGCCGGTGTGGCGCGTGAGCAGCGGCGCGAGCGCGTCCGCGTCCCCGAACGCGGGGCCGAGGCCGCGCACCATCTCCACGACCTCCTCGGCCGTGAGCGGCTCCACGTGCAGGCGCACCGCGAGCCCCGCGTCCACCAGGCGCTGCACCTGCGCCTCCATCTCCGGGGCGAGCTCGTGCGAGCGGATGCCGGTCATGAAGCGCGGCAGCTCCATCCCCTCTGCCTGGCGCGCGAGCAGGTAGCCCGCGGTCTCCATGCTGCTGGTGTCGATGTACTGCAGGTCGTCCGTGACGATGGCGCCGAGCCCGTCCGCCGTGTGGCGCATCAGCTCCACCAGGCTCTCGAAGAGGCGCGCCTTGTCCGTCTCGCCGCCGCGCGAGGGCACCTCCTCGCTCAGCTCGGGCACCAGCTGCGCGAGCTCGCGGCGCGCCCACGAGGGAAGGGCCGCCCCGGGCCTGCGCGCGAGCAGCTTTCGCCACAGGCGCACGGAGGTGGAGTAGGGCACCAGCGCGTCGCCGGGGCGGCCGGGGACGAGCAGCGTGTCCTCGCCGCGGGAGGCGAGGAACTCGGTGAGCAGGCGCGTCTTGCCCGAGCCCGGCTCGCCGTAGAGGAAGACGGACTGGCGCGCCTCCCACGCGGCGTTGAGCTGCGCCCACACCCGCGCGCGCCCTGCGAGCACCGGCGGGCGGAGGATGGCGGTGGGCAGCAGGGCCGCGCGGGGGGCCGCGGGGGCGGCGGCCGGGGCGCCCGGGTCGCTGCGCCCGGCGCGGCCGCGCTCGATGTCGCGCGCGAGCGCCCGCGTCTCCTCGGAGGGCTCCAGGTCCAGCTCGCGCTGCAGCGCGAGGCGGCAGCGGTCGAAGGCGCGCAGCGCGGCGGCGCGGTCGCCCAGCGCCGCGTGCAGGCGCATGCTGCGCCGGTGCGCCGCCTCCTGCGCCGGGGCGAGCTCCAGCAGGCGCGCGTTCCACTCGAGCGCCGGGTGCAGCGCCCCCGCGCGCTCGAGCCGCGCCGCCTCCTGCTCCAGGGCGCCGGCGCGCACGCCGCGCAGGTGCTCGCGCTGGGCGTGCACCCAGTCGCCCAGCTCGGGCAGGGCGTCGTAGTCGAGGCCCCACAGGAGCTCGCCCTCCTGGCGCGCGACGTCCGCGTAGCGCCCGGCGGTGGCGTGCAGCTCCAGCTCGGCGGCGTCCACCGCCACCTGCGGGGAGAGCCGCAGCCGGCCCTCCACGTCCTCCACCAGCTCCTCGCCCGCCGCCTGGCGCAGCCGCCGCAGCAGCTGGCGCAGGTTGTTGCGCGCGGTGGTCTCGGGGGAGGCGGGCCAGAGCAGGCTCGCGAGCCGGGCGCGCGGCTGCGGCCCCTCCAGGGTGAGCAGCGCGAGCAGCGCCGCGGGGCGCAGGTCCAGCGGCAGGCGCACGGCCTCCGCGCCCCCCGCGGCCACGCCCTGCAGCGCAGCGCCTCCGAGCAACTCCAGCCGCCAGCGCGGCGCCGCCCCTTCGCCCGATGAGCTCACAGTGCACCCTGGTACCACAGCCGGGGTGGGCGGGGCACGGCCACCGGGGCGCGGAGCGCTACCAGCGCCCATCGTCCTGCCAGACGGGAGCCGGGGGGGTGAGGCACTTCTCGCGGCGCGGGTCGCAGGCGTCCTCGGCCGAGTGGCGGGTCGCCAGCTGCAGCGCGAGCGCCGCGAGCCGCTCGCGCACCTCGGCGGGGGCGATGGGGGGCACGAGCGGGTGCAGGGCGAGGCCCAGCAGCACGGAGAGGCCCAGGATGAGCGCGCCGCGGCCGGGCCGGTTGAAGCGCCGCACGTCCTCGCCCTGGTTGTGGCGCCACACCGCGTGCACGCCGCCCAGCAGGTCCAGCGCCCAGAGGGTGAGCACGGCCACGAGCGCGACGCGGGCCGTCCGGTGGCCGCGGTCCACCAGGTACACGCCGAGGCACTGGCCTGCCGAGAGGATCAGGCCCACGCCCGGCAGGTCTGCCCGCCAGTGCGCCGAGCCCGGAAGGAAGAGCCCGTAGCCGACGAAGAGCACCAGCCGCTGCCGCAGCCCGGGGGCGCGTCCTGTCGCTGGAGCGGTCAGCCTTCCCTCCCGGAGTGCCTCGCTGGGGAGCCCAGACTCGCACGGAGGCGGGCGGCGGCGCTCGCCGCAGCCGGAGCGGGGGTTGCCCACGGACAGCCGGTGCGGGGCGGGCGGAAGGGGGGCGGCGCTCCGTGCGTTGCGCGAGGGGGCGGGTGCGCCGGCCCGCTGCACCTTCGTCCGAGTCGCCCGGGGGGTCGAGCGCTGCACCCTGCGGCCGGACGTGCACCAGCGCACGCAGCGCCCGCACCGCGCGGCTGCTGCGCGCGCGCCACGGGGTGCGCAGTGTTGCGGGCGGTCCGTGCGTCCACCTGCGCGCGCGCCCGACGTGCGGCCCCGCGCCGGCCCCCTCCGTCGAAGTCGAACGCCTCCGGAGGTCCGCCATGCGCCCTGCCCTGCTCGCCCTCGCCGCCCTCGGTCTGCTGCTGTGCGCGGGCACGCCGCCGCCGCCCTCGCACGCCACCCCGCCGCACGCCGCGGCGCACGGCGCCGCACCCGGCTCGCTGGAGGCGCTCGCCCAGGGCGCCCTGTTGCTGCCGGACCTCGGCTCGCTGCACTACCCGGCCACACAGAACGCCCAGGCGCAGGCCTTCTTCGACCAGGGCCTGAGGCTCGTGTACGGCTTCAACCACGACGAGGCCGCGCGCTCCTTCGCCCGCGCCGCGCAGCTGGACCCCCGGTGCGCGCTCTGCTTCTGGGGCGCCGCGCTCGCGCTGGGGCCCAACTACAACGTGCCCATGCTGCCGGACCGCGCGCAGGCGGCGTGGGAGGGCGTGCAGCGCGCGCAGGCGCTCGCGCCCAGCGCGAGCCCCGTGCAGCGCGCGCTCATCGGCGCCATCGCGAAGCGCTACCCCGGCCCCGAGCCGAAGGACCCGCCCGCGATGCAGCCCTACAGCGAGGCCTACGCGCGCGCCATGGAGGCCGTGGCCCAGCAGTTCCCGGACGACCTGGACGTGCAGGTGCTCACCGCGGAGGCGCAGATGAACCTGCGCCCGTGGAAGCTGTGGGGCCTGGACGGCACGCCCGCACCCGGCACCGAGGCCATCGTCGCGCGGCTCGAGCGCGTGCTCGCGCGCGACCCGGACCACCCGGGCGCGAACCACTACTACATCCACGTGGTGGAGGCCTCGCCCACCCCGGACCGCGCGCTGCCGTCCGCCGAGCGGCTCGCGGGCCTCATGCCCGGCGCAGGCCACGTGGTGCACATGCCCGCCCACATCTTCCAGCGCGTGGGGCGCTACGCGGACGCGAGCGAGGCGAACCGCCGCGCGGTGAAGGCCGACGACGCGTACCTCGCGCGCACGAAGCCGCCCGGCTACTACCCCATGTACCTCGCGCACAACTGGGGCTTCCTCGCCTTCAGCGCGAGCATGCAGGGGCGCGCCGAGGAGGCCGTGCACGCGGCGCGCGAGAGCGCCAGGGCCGCGCCGCCCGAGATGCTGAAGATGATGCCGGGCATGGACTTCTTCATCTCCGAGCCCCTGCTCGCGATGGTGCGCTTCGGCCGCTACGACGCGCTCTTGCGCGAGCCGCGCCCGGACCCCAAGTACCCGGTGATGACGGGGCTGTGGCTGCACGCGCACGGGCTCGCGCTCGCGGCGAAGGGGCGCCTGCCCGAGGCGCGCCAGGCGGCTGCGGAGCTCGCGAAGCTCGCGCGCACCGTGCCCGCGGACATGCCCGCCGGCAACAACACCGCGCGCGACGTGCTGGGCGTGGCCTCGCAGGTGCTCGAGGCGGGCATCGCCGAGCGCGCGCGCGCCCCGGACGCGCTGGAGCGCTGGGCGGCCGCGGTGAAGGCGGCGGACGGGCTCGCGTACTCGGAGCCCGCGGACTGGTTCTACCCGGTGCGCCACTTCCAGGGCGCGGCCTTGATCGACGCGAAGCGCTTCCCCGAGGCCGAGGCCGTGTTCCGCGAGGACCTGCGGCGAAACCCGAAGAACGGCTGGGCGCTGTTCGGGCTCGCGCAGGCGCTGCAGGGCGAGGGCCACGCCCCCGAGGCCGAGGCCGTGCGCGCCCAGTTCCGCGAGGCCTGGGCGCAGGCGGACACGCCCCTCACCCGCGCGGCGCTGTGGCGCGAGGCGTCCGGGGCCCAGGCGCGCCCGTCGCCTTCGCGATAGGGGCGCAAGAAGCGGAGCGCGGCGCGGGGGCGGGCGGCGTTAGACAGGAGCTCGCATCCCTCTCTCGAAGGAGCCCTGCCCATGCTGCGCCTGCACGACTGCGCTGCCTCTGCCAACGGTTACAAGGTCCGCCTGCTGCTCGCGCAGCTGCGCCGCCCCTACGAGCTCGTGGAGGTGGACATCTTCCGCGGCGAGAGCCGCACGCCCGCGTTCCTCGAGGGCAATCCCTCCGGACAGATTCCGGTGCTGCAGCTGGAGGGCGGGCAGTGGCTGCCCGAGTCCAACGCCATCCTCTTCTACCTCGCGCAGGGCACGGTGCTGCTCAGTGACGACCCGGCGATTCGCGCGCGCACGCTGGGGTGGATGTTCTTCGAGCAGAACGCCGTGGAGCCGAAGCTGGGCAGCGCGCGCTTCTGGATCCTCTCCGGGCGGGACAAGGGGCGCGAGGCGGCGCTCGCATACCTGAAGGAGGCGGGGAAGGGCGCGCTCGAGACGATGGAGCGCCACCTGCAGCGCTACAGCTTCTTCGTGGAGGAGCACTACAGCGTCGCGGACATCGCGCTGTACGCGTACAGCCACCTGGCGCCGGAGGCCGGCGTGTCGCTCGGGCCCTTCCCCGCGGTGCGCGCGTGGATTGCGCGCGTGGAGGCGCAGCCGGACTTCTTCCCCGGCCCTGCGCCCTACCCCGCCAACGCTCGCGTGGACCTGTGACGAGAGGGCCTGCGTGAGGGTGCCGGGCGGAGCTGCGTTCCCGAGACTGCGATAAGGAGCAGCCCATGTCCCCGGCGAGCGAGCACTCCGATCCGATGTCCCTGGTGCAGCGCGCCCGAGACGTGCGAGCGCCGGAGGAGCGCGAGCGGCTCGTCGCGGCCTCCCTCGCGGGGCTGCCCTCCGGAGGCGACGCGCGGGACCGCGCCCTCTTCGAGGTGGCGCTGGCGCTGTGGCGGAACTGGAGGCCCGAGGACCTCGCGCTGACGCGGCTGCTGGTCCGGCACGAGACGCAGGCGATGCGTCGGGAGCACAGGTGCGGTGATGCCCCGCGCGCGCTGTGCTTCCTGCTGCACCTGAAGGGTGAGGCGCGCGACGCCACGCTCATCTACGAGGCGAAGACGTCGAGCTTCGACGCGGCATGCAGCATCGAGGTGGAGATGCTCTCGATGCACCGCACGCGCGAGGAGATGGGGGCCTTCCTGGACGGGCTCGCGCTCGATCCCACGGTGGACCCGAAGTGGCTGTCGCAGCTGCGTGAGTGGGTGCTCCGCCCCTTCGATGCGTCGGACTACGAGAGCCACGTGTCCTACTGCGAGGGGCTGCGCGAGTACTTCGGCATGTGATGCGCGGGCGCGCCGGGTCACTCGAAGCGCCACAGGTCCTTGGGCGTGAAGGTCCACTCCGGCGTGCGCAGCTGCTCCCCGAAGTCGAGCGCGTACCAGGCGCCGAGAAGGGGCTGCTCGAGGTTTCGCAGTACGTGCACGTCCTGCGCGGGCATGTAGCCCTGTGCGAGGAGGAAGAGGCGCGCGCCCGTGCGCGGCTGCACCGCCGTGTCCACCACCAGCACCGCGTGGCCCGGAGCGCCCGGCTGCAGGAAGACGTCTCCGGCCTGCAGGTGTGTCACGTCCACGCGCCGCAGCTCCTGCGCGAGCGACTGCGTGCCCGCGTACGTGAACACCACGTCCAGGTAGGCGCGCAGGTTCGCGCGGTCCGTCCCCGCGCGCCCGCCCTGCGTCCACGTCACGTGCCGGCCGCGCACCTGCGGCCGCTCGCCCGCGGCCCAGCGCGCGAAGGGAAGCGGCTCGCCGGAGGTGGTGCGGAAGTGGAGCTCGGAGAGCCTCCCTCGCGCGTAGAGGTACTCCGCGCGCAGGCGGATGACGGCGTCCGCGCACTGCTGCAGGTCGCGCGTCCCGGTGTCCAGCGCGAGCACCCCGGCGTGCACGTCCTGCCGGCGCTTGAGCGCGCCCGTGTACAGGCGCACGGGGCTGCCCGCGGGGCGCAGGGGGAGTGCGCGCAGCCAGGTGGCGAAGCTCGAGGGTGCGGCATCTTCGCGCACGTAGCCCGCGGGAGGTGGGAAGCGCTGGGCGAGCGTGTCCTGCGGGGATGAGGCGAGGACGGCGAGGGTCAGGAAGAGCGCGGCGGGGAGCATGGGATGCTCGAACGCGTGACGTGGGGCGCGCGGTCTATGGCGCTCATCCGCGTCAGCGCGCGCGCCGGTGCAGGTACAGCTGCAGGCTGCGCAGATGCTTTCCCCAGTGGGAGTCGAAACCGAAGCGGAGGTGCCAGAGGGCGTCGGCCTCGCTCGTGGACTCCCAGCGCAGGAGGACGCCCTCCAGCTCGCGCGCGATGTCGATGAGGTCATCGAGCGCATCCCCGATGCCGAGTTCGGGCTCGCCGAGGTGCTCGGTGGACTCGAGCACCGCGTCGTAGAGGCCGAGCCCGGGGAAGAGCGGGCCGAGTCGTGCGCGCAGGGCGTCGTGGGGAGTGAGCGCGGGCTCGGGGAAGCGCCGCTCATCGCCAGGACCGTGAGCGAAGTGCTGTGCGAGCGCGAGTCGATCGAGTGCCAGGCGCAGGGCGGCCTCACGCTCGGCGTCGCCCATCGGCTGCTCGAGGACGTCGAAGAGGGCGCTCGCAGCAGCGCGGATCTCGGCGGGCGTCGAGATGGGGCCTCCCGGTCTACACCGCGCTCGACAGGCCGCCGTCCAGGTTGATGGCCGTGCCGCTGAGGTAGGCGGCGCGCGGGGAGAGGAGGAAGGCGACGAGGTCCGCGAACTCCGCCGTGCGCCCCACCCGGCCCAGGGGGATGCCGCTGTCGCGCGCGAGCTGCCCGTAGAGCGCCTCCACGCTCTGGCCGGCCGCCTTCGCCTTGCGCTCCCACTGCCCGCTCTCCACCAGGCCGATCAGCACCGCGTTCACGCGGATGCCCTCCGGCCCCAGTTCCTTGGAGAGCGCCTTGGTGAGCGCCATGCCGGCCGCGCGCGACACGCTGCTGGGAGCCGAGCGGGCGCCGGGGGCCTTGGCCGCCATGGCGAGCACGTTGAGGATGCTGCCCCCGCCGGCCGCGCGCAGGTGCGGCAGCGCGCCGCGGATGAGGCGCACGGCCGCCATCAGCTTGAGGTCCAGGTCCGCGGCCCAGGCCGCGTCGTCCACGGACTCGAAGGGGCGCGCGGCCGCCGTGCCCGCGTTGTTCACGAGTGCGTCCACCCGGCCGAAGGCGCGCACGCTCTCCGCGAGGAAGCGCTCGCAGTCCTCCGCGCGCGTGATGTCCGCCCTCACCGCGAGCCCCTCGCCGCCGGCGGCCTTCACGGCGGCGCGCGTGCGCTCGAGGCGCTCGGCATCGCGGCCGCAGAAGGCCACCCGCGCCCCCTCCTCCGCGAGCCGCACGCAGGCGGCCGCGCCCAGCCCGTCCGAGCCACCGGTGACGAGGACGACCTTGTTCGCGAGCTCGAGGTTCATGGGCAGGCTCCCGTGCGAGGGGGTTCAGGTGCGCTCCCCGTCCTCTCACAGAGCGCCGCCGCGGCCGCAACCCCTTCCACGGTGTGGGGCGCACCGGGCGCGGGAACTTGACGAATTGCAGCATTTGCATGAAGAGGCGCCATGCTGCGCATCGACCTGCACCGGCACCTGGAGGGGAGCCACTCGCCGGCGGCCCTGGCCGAGGTGGCCCGCCACTTCCCCATCCCCGCGCTGCGCGATGCCTCCGGCGCGCCCCTGCTGCCGCCCGCCATCGCCGAGGGGCTGGTGATGCAGGGCCCGGGCACCTTCGACGACTTCTACCGCTGCGTCCTCTTCGCGCGCCGCGCCTACGCGTCCCTGGACGTGGTGCGCGAGCTCACCCGGCTCGCCTGCGTGGAGGTGGCGGCGGAGATGGACCGCTGCGAGCTGCGCTTCGGCCTCTACTCCATGACGCGCGACTACCTGGCGAACGTGGGGACGAGGGTGGAGACCCTGGCCCCCGTCCCCTTCGCGGACGTGCACGCGCGCGGCGTGCTGGAGGCGGTGCTCGCGGGGCGCGACGCCGCCGAGCGCGAGACGGGCCGCCGCGTGCGCCTGCGCCTGGGCTTCAGCCGAACCTTCGAGAGCGAGCCGCGCTACGCCGCCATGGCGGACATGGTGCAGGAGTACACGGGCGCGCTGGTGGGCATGGACGTGCAGGGCAAGCCCGCGCGCGGCTTCGCGGAGCCGCTGCCCGAGGGGCTGGTGCGCATCCTCGAGCGCCTGCGCCCGCAGCTGCTGGACCTCACCCTGCACGCGGGCGAGCTCGAGGGCGCGGAGTCCATC
Source organism: Aggregicoccus sp. 17bor-14 (assembly GCF_009659535.1). Taxonomy (NCBI): domain Bacteria; kingdom Pseudomonadati; phylum Myxococcota; class Myxococcia; order Myxococcales; family Myxococcaceae; genus Aggregicoccus; species Aggregicoccus sp. 17bor-14. The sequence goes on along the minus strand of NZ_VJZZ01000014.1, from coordinate 67,434 downwards.
GAGCAGGCGCTCGCGCTGCGCCCGGACGGCCTGGGCCACGGCGTGCGCGCGGTGGAGAGCGAGCCGCTGATGCGCAGGCTCGCGGAGCTGGGCACCACGCTGGAGGTGTGCCCCACGAGCAACGCGCTGCTCATCGGGCCCACGCTCGCCGAGCTCTCGGCGCGCCACGGCGGACTCCACCCGCTCGCGGTGCTGCTGCAGCACGGGGTGCGCTGCGCCGTCGCGACGGACGATCCGGCGAACTTCGGCACGGACCTCTCGCGCGAGCACGCGCTCGCACGCGGGCTCGGCGTGGACGTGGCGCAGCTCGCGGCGAACGCCCTGCGGCGCTGGGAGCAGGTGGGCGCCAATGCGCGGCTTGCGGACGCGGCGTAGCGCCGCTCAGGGGGTGCAGTCGAAGCGGTACTGGGTCCAGTAGTAGCTGTTGGCCTGGCGCTCCGCGATCGTGCGCGTGAGCGGGTCCCAGGTCCACGTGGTCACCTCGCCTACGGAGCCGTCCACGCTGCTGCTCGTCTCGAGGCGCACGGGGTCCGGGGCGCCGCAGGCGTAGGTCCAGCGCTGTGCCTGGCGGAGCCCTCCAGAGGCGTTGCGCGCGGTGGTCCACGCGAGCGCCTGTCGGCCCTCCGGGTCGTAGGCGAAGCGGGTGAGGTAGGACGTGTTCCCGCTGTACGTGTGGAGCTGGCGGCGCACCGCCACGCGGCCCTGCGCGTCGCGCTCGTCCCAGGTCCAGGTCGTGGCTTCGCCCATGTTCCCGCTGAAGGTGTAGAGGCTCGCCAGCTCCGCCCCCGCCGCGTCGAAGTAGCGCCGGGTCGAGGTGGTGGTGTTGGAGGTGAGGATGGCCTCCTCCTCGGCCCGCAGGTGTCCCGAGGCATCCCAGGCGCGCGCGACGCTGCGCAGGGGGGTGAGCTCGAGGGTGCGGTGGCCGCGTGCGTCGTAGGTCAGCTCACGGCGCTCGACCGGGCGGGAGGGCGAATCGGGGTAGGAGACCTCGTAGTGGGCAGGCCTCCCGTCGCACGCGCGGTGCAGTTGCCAGCGGGTGTGGCCGACCGCACCGAGGTGCGAGCTCTCCTCGAGGAAGGTCTCCAGCAGTCCGTCCGGGCTCCACTGCCACAGCTCGTGGATGACGCTGTCGCGGCCCCAGTCCCAGTAGGAGCGCTCGAGGGGCCGCTCCTGCGGGTCGTACTGCAACTCGTTCGGGGGATGGGTGCAGGGCTCCGAAGGGCTGCAGCCGTGCGTCTGCGTCCAGTGGGTGCCGGTGGCCGAGCGGGTGGTGCGCTCGATGAGGACGCCGTCGTTGTAATAGAGCGCCCGCTCACACCAGCTCGCGAGAGAAGGACGACCGTCAGAGGGAACGCACGCCGCGGGTTCCGTGAGGCCGAAGGGCGCGTCGTCGGCCGGGGGCTGGTAGGCCGCGGAAGGCCGGCTCACGGCTTCCCAGCCGCCCTCGGGCTCGGGGATCGCCTCGGCGAGCTTCACGGTGGGGGCGCACTCCGCGTCGGCCACCGGCGGCACGCCCGCGTCGGGGAGGTGCTCCCCCTGCCCGGCGTCCGGCGGGTCCGCGTGTGGGGCGGTCCCCTCTTCGCCAGGGAGGGAGGTCCCTGGGGCGGGCGTTGCCTCCGCGCCGCACGCGCCTTCGCACGGTGCCGCCGTCTGCGGGGGCGACCCGCAGGCGCTGAGCCACAATGCCACCACCGCTCCACGCAGCCACTTTGCCTTCATCCCCGTCTCCCGCCCCGGTGCTCCGGCGCAAGCTGCCCATCCCTCCCTTTCCCGCAAGGCCCGCGCATCCGGACGTTGTGGGGTGACGGACGCTCCACCGGCGGGGGCTGTCGGCGGATGAGCCCCGGGATGAGCATCTGGCGCGGGACGACCGAGGGAGGAAGGTCGCGATGCAGGACGTGGAGGCGCGGAGTGCTCGCGAGGCGCGCTGGGGCTGGCGCCTGCTGGGGCTGTTCACGCTCGCGCTGCTCGTGACGCTCGTCGCGGTGTTCTTCTGGAACCTGCGCCCGGTGCGCCGCCACGACGGGCAGTGGACGTGGGTGCGGGTCTTGCGGATTCGCTGGCCGACGAGCGGGCTCCGCACGCGCGAGTACGAGGACTTCGAGGACACGCTGCTGCGCCGCGAGTGGGACCTGGATGGCGATGGACGCTACGAGTGCCGCGAGGAGCCCTGCCCCGAGCGCAGCGCCCAGCCCGAGGCCCGCTGTGTCTCGCGACTCCAGGAGGGGCGCTGGGTGGAGGCGCCGGAGCTCGCGAGCTGCACGGAGCTCACGCGGCCCCGTGAGTGAGGCAGGCCAGGGGCGCTTCGTGCCGTCCCCTACCCGAAGCGTTCCGTCCAGGGAGCCTCCGGGCCCGGCGGAGCGCTGGACGGAAGCTTCATTCCAGCCTCGGTCGGGCGACGGGCGGAGGCTTGGATGGAAGCTTCATTCCAGGGGTGCTCGGGGGCGGCAGGGGTCTCAAGCGCTGAAAATTGTTCAGCAAAACCCCCGACATCCCAGAACAGGTGCGCGCACCACCCCGCCGGACACCCTCCCCTTCGTCACCCCCGAGCGCCGCGCAGGCCGACGCCCCACGGGCTCGGCGGCCACGGGAGGCCCCCTGCCCTTCCCGCCTTTCCTCCAGGCGCGGGCGCCGTGCTGGGCAGGGGACGGCACGAAGCGACCCTGTGCATCCGGCTTCCTCAGGATGAAGTCCTCCACTGCGTTCTGGGCGCCCCGCGTGGACTCGTCGTGCACGGCGAGGAAGGTGACCGGCGGGTCCTTCAGCGCGCGCGCCACCGCGAGCAGCTCGGGGGAGCTCGTTGCGGCAGGGCCCGCACCCGTGCGCCCCGTCGTCGAGCACCCCCCCTGCCCTTTCAGGCTCTCCAGGGTGACGCGGGCGCCGGGGCGCGGCGGATGAAAGCCCTTGCCCTGCCCCGCCGGCCACCGGTACTCCTCGCGGTCACAGGTGCCGAGGGGCGCCTGCCCGAAAAGACGACGTCACCCTCGCCTCACCCGCTGCTCCAGTTCTCGCTGAAGTTCCTTCCACGGTCCCCGAACGGGTGCGGGCCGACGTCGAGGGAGCCTCATGAGAACTTCCACCCCGTTGCCGCTGTCCGAGTGCCGGGTGCGCGCCTCGCTGCTGCTCAAGGCGCTGCACGGCCCGGACGCCGCGCGCGCCCGCGAGGCTGCGCTGCGCCTGCGCACCCTGCCCGGCTTCGCCTCCGTCCCACTCGAGCAGTTGCTGCAGCACCGCGAGGACGTGCAGCGCAAGCACGCGCTCGCGTGCATCGCCCACGAGCAGGGCTTCGCCTCCTGGGCCCAGCTCAAGGCGGCGCGCGAGGCGGAAGCCCCCGCGCTCGACACGCGCACGCTGTTCCGGGGCAACCTGCACGGCTTCCTCAACCGCTGGTTCTCGTCGTACGAGGAGGCGCGCGCCTCGCTGCAGGCGGCGCCCGGGATGCTCTTCCCCTACGGCCCGCGCCAGTTCGTCGTGTGCGAGCCGGGCTTCGTGCGCGCGCTGGGGCTGGACCCCTCGGACCCGGACTGGGAGCGCATCGGGCACGACTGGGCGCGGCCGAAGGACCCCGCTGCGCGCGCCCGGCTCGAGCAGCGCCTGCGGCAGCTCGGCTACGGGGAGGTGGCCCATGGCTGAGTCCAGGGCGAGCCGTGCCGAGCTCAAGCGCCAGTACCGCGAGGCCGCGCCGCCCGCGGGTGTTTGGGCGGTGCGCAACCTGCGCAGCGGCAAGGTGCTGCTGGGCGCGAGCCCCAACGTGCCCGGCATGCTCAACCGGCTGCGCTTCGAGCTGCAGCAGCGCCTGCACCGGGTCGCCCCGGCGCTGCAGGCGGACTGGGAGCAGCTGGGCCCGGAGGCCTTTGCCTTCGAGACGCTGGACCTGCTGCCCGAGCCGAAGGACGGCACGCGCCTGGACCCGGCCGCCCTGCGCGAGGAGCTGAAGGTGCTCGAGGCGCTGTGGCTCGAGCGGCTGCGGCCCTGGGGCGAGGCGGGCTACCACCCGGCGCCGTGAGCGCGCCTCCGGGCGCTTCAGCCGAGCGGCTGGAGGAAGCGCCCGAGCTGCGCGGCCACCTGCCCGGGCGCATCCAGCATCGGCCAGTGGCTCACCTGCGCGAGCGTCACGTGCGGAAGGCGCGATGCGGCCTGGAGGTGCAGGGAGTCCGGGCCCGCGAGCGCCTCGCTCACGAGCGCGAGGCGCGGGCCGCCGTAGCGCGCGAGCGCGGCGCACGGGTCGAAGTGCAGGCTGCTCTCGAGGCAGGCCGCGAAGACGGCGGGCGCGGTGGCGCGCAGCGAGCCGAGCACCCGCGCGCGCGTGGTGGCGCGCGCGTGGACGAGGAGCCCCTCGAACCAGGTCTCGGTGAAGGCGCGGAAGCGCCCGGGTGAGAGCCCCTCGTGCAGCGCCTGCCGCTGCGGCGCGGACAGGTGGCGTGGGTCGGACGCCGGGTCCACCAGCACCAGGCCCGCGAGGCGCGCGGGGTGGCGCGCCGCGTACGCGAGCGCCACCGCGGCGCCGAAGCTGTGCCCCACGAGGCAGAAGGGCTGGGGCAGCAGGGCCTCGGCCACGCGGGCCACGTCCTCCGCGGCGGGCTCCACGCCGTAGCGGCCGTCGGCGGGTGGGGCGCTCTCGCCCATGCCGCGCAGGTCGAGCGCGAGGCTGCGGGTGGGCAGCAGCTGCTGCAGCGGCTCCCAGTGGCCGCGGTCCGCGCCGCCGCCGTGCACGAGGAGCGCGGGCACACCGCCCTCCCCCGCCTCGCTCAGCGCGAGCGCGCCCTCGGGGCCCGGCAGCGTGCGGGAGCTGTGCCTCACGTCCCCCTCATAAGCGGGCAGCCTGCCGGGGGCCGGACATTCGCGCGCGCGGCGCCTCCCTGCGCGCCGCCGAGGACCTAGCTTCGTCCCGTGCGCCCCTCTCCCCTCTCGCTCCTGCGCCGCGCCCCCGTGGGCAGCCCGCTCTTCTTCACCCTGCTGCTGCTGGTCGCTGCGCTCTGGGTCTTCCTGCAGATCGCCGACGAGGTGCACGAGGGCGAGACGCAGCACCTGGACCGCGAGGTGGTGCGCGCGCTGCGAGACCCCGCGGACCCGGCGCGCCCGCTGGGCCCCCTGTGGCTGCCGGAGACGGCGCGCGACGCGACGGCGCTGGGTGGAGTGCCGGTGCTCGCGTTCATCACGCTCACGGTGGCGGGCTTCCTCGCGCTCTCGGGCAAGGGCCGCTCGCTCTGGCTGGTGCTGGGCACCACGCTGGGGGGCCTCGCGCTGAGCCTGCTGCTGAAGGAGGGCTTCGCGCGCCCGCGCCCGGACGTGGTGCCGCACCTGACGCAGACGCTCACCGCGAGCTTCCCCAGCGGCCACTCGATGCTCTCGGCGGTGGTGTACCTCACGCTCGCGCTGCAGGTGTCCGCGCTGGTGCCGAAGCGGCGGCTGAAGGTGTACGTCATCTGCATCGCGCTGCTGCTCACGGTGCTGATCGGCCTGAGCCGGGTGTACCTCGGGGTGCACTACCCCACGGACGTGCTCGCGGGCTGGGCGGCGGGGCTCGCCTGGGCGCTCCTCAGTGCGCTCGTCGCGCGCGCCCTGCGCCGCCGCAGCCCGGAGCTCGCGCAGGAGGCCGCGCACCCGGATGCGGAGTGAGGGATCTTCGACGCCTCACCGCGCGCAGCGCGCCGCGTGCAGCCGCTGCTTCTTCCCCTCGCCTCCGGTGAGGAAGCCGCGCCCGTCCGCGGCGTAGGTCACGGCCTCGCCCTGCGGCTCGTCGGGGGCGGAGAGCTCGCGCGGTTTCGCGTGGAACACGGCCTCGAAGGGGGCGCCGGGTGGGGCGCGCAGCTCGTAGAGGTGGGCGGTGGTGCGCAGCAACACGCGCGGCGCGCAGGGGTGGACGGCGCCGCCGGTGATGGGGCGCTCGCCCGGGGGCGGGAGGTCGAGCCGGGCGACGAAGCGCGCCGAGCCGCCGGCCGCGGGCACGGCGAAGACCTCCGTGGCCTCCGCGCCGCGGCGCTTCGTGACGACATACAGGGCGTCGCGGTGTACCAGCAGCGCCTCCGCGTTGCGCGCGCGGCCGTCCGGGTAGGTGAAGGGAACGCGGACGAAGGGGAGCGCGACGGGCGGGCTGCCGCTCGGGGGGAGCGAGGGGGGCTCGGGGACGCGGTAGAGCGCGTAGCCGGTGCGAGCGCGCGCGTTGTCCCCGATGTCCGCGAGGTAGAGGCAGGTCCCCTCGGGGCAGGGGCCGAGCGCGAGGTCCTCGACATCCCGCACGTGCGCGTCCGGGAGGACGAACTGGGCGAGCTGCGCGCCGCTCACGTCGAGCGCGAAGAAGCGCGCGGCGTCCCCCGAGTCGTTGAGGGCGTAGAGCGCGCCCGGGTGGCGGGGGCTCGCGGCGAGGCCGGAGAGCTCGCGCAGCGCGTGCGGCACCTTGTGCCCGCTGCGCTGGGGAGGCGCGTAGTCCTCGCAGACGCCGCAGGCCGCCGGGGTGGGGGCAGGCGCCGCAGGAGGAGCAGGGGCCTGGGCGGCGGGGTCGCCCGATGCCGGGACGGCGGCGCGCTCCGGTGGGGGCGAGGCCGCAGCCGCCGCGGCGCTCGCCGAGGCCGGCGCGCCGTGCGCGGCGGCGCAGGCGGCGCAGGCGGCGAGCAGCAGCGCTCGCAGCTGCGGAGCAAGAGGGTGGGAAGGAAGGCGTGCCGGGCGCATGGGCTGGCAAGGTAGGCCCCGCGCAGGCGAAGGGCAGGGCCGCGGTTCGGCGGGCGTCCGGTGGGCGATGTGTGCACCCCGCGCCGCAGGCGTCTCGGCCGCCGCGGCCGGGTCTGCGCCTTGCGCGAGGCCGGGCACATGCGCGAGCCTCCGCCCCCCGGGCTTTCCCGTGCGAGGGTCGATGCCGCTGGATTTCACCGTGCTGGAGGACGATCGCCGCCGCGGCGCCATCTCGTCGCTGGGGGTGCGCCAGCACGCGGCGCTGATCGGCCAGGCGAGGGCGCTGGGGCTGCCGCTGCTGATGCGCTTCGCGGACTTCAACGCGGACGCGGAGCTCTCGCATGCGGAGCTGCCGGGGCTCGCGCGGGAGCTGGACCGGGTGGCGAGCGCCGCGGCGGACGCGGACGTGGTGGCGGCGCTGCACGTGGTGCGCGCGGCGCTCGAGCGGGCGGCGCACCTCGGCCAGCCGCTCGTCGCGCTCGCAGACTAGGGCAGGGCGGCATTCGCAACCCGGTTGCAACAGGGGGCAGGGCCCTCTGCCGGGCTTGCACTCGAGGCCCGCGCGCGACATAGGAGCGCCCGGAAGGACTCCTCCCATGTCTGCGTCGCAGCGCTACGACATCATCGTGGTGGGCCTGGGCCACGCCGGCAGCGAGGCGGCGCTGGCGTGTGCGCGCATGGGGCTCTCCACGCTCGCGCTCACCCTCAAGCGCGAGCGCGCGGCGGTGATGAGCTGCAACCCGGCGGTGGGCGGCTCGGCGAAGGGCCACCTGGTGCGCGAGCTGGACGCGCTGGGCGGGGAGATGGGGCGCGCGGCGGACCTCGCCGGCACGCACTTCAAGACGCTCAACGCCTCCAAGGGCCCCGCGGTGCAGGCCACGCGCGTGCTCTGCGACCGCGACGCGTATGCCTCCATCGTGCAGCGCGCCCTCTTCGGCCAGCCGGGGCTCACGGTGCGCGAGGGGGAGGTGGCGGCGCTGCGGGTGGAGGGCGGGCGCATCGCGGGGGTGGAGCTCGCGGGCGGCGAGCAGCTGCAGGCGAGGGCCGTGCTGCTCACCACCGGCACCTTCCTGCAGGCGCTGATGCACGTGGGCGAGCGCAAGGAGGTGGGCGGGCGGCTGGGGGACGAGGCGGCGCGGGGGCTGAGCGACTCGCTGCGCGCGCTCGGCTTCACGTTGGGCCGCTTCAAGACGGGCACCCCGGCGCGGCTCGCGCGAGCGAGTATCGACTGGGAGCGGGTGGAGCGGCAGCCCGGGGACTTCCCTCCGCGCCCCCTCTCCTGGCGCACGCGCTGGGCGCAGGAGGCCGGGGCAGGGGAGTGCTTCCCGCAGCAGCCGCGCGTCGTCTGCGGCGTGACGTACACCACGCAGGCCACGCACGCGCTGCTGCGCGAGAACCTGCACCGCTCGCCGCTCTACGCCGGGGAGATCGTGGGCCGCGGCCCGCGCTACTGCCCGAGCCTCGAGGACAAGGTGGTGCGCTTCGCCGCGCGCGAGCGCCACCAGGTGTTCCTCGAGCCGGAGGGGCCCGAGAGCCCGCTGGTGTACCCGGCGGGGCTGTCCACGAGCCTGCCCGCGGACGTGCAGCTCGCCATCCTGCGCACCATCCCCGGGCTCGAGCGGGTGGAGGTGGTGCGCTACGGCTACGCGGTCGAGTACGACTACGCGCCGCCCACGCAGCTGCGCGCCACGCTGGAGACGCGCGCGGTGGCGGGGCTCTTCTTCGCGGGGCAGCTCAACGGCACCTCGGGCTACGAGGAGGCGGCGTTCCAGGGGCTGTACGCGGGCATCAACGCGGGCCTCCAGGTCCGCGGCGAGCCACCGCTCCTGCTCGGCCGGGACGAGGCGCACGGCGCGGTGCTGGTGGACGAGCTCGTCACGCGCGGCGTGGACGAGCCCTTCCGCATGCTCACGGGGCGCTCGGAGCACCGGCTGCGGCTGCGCGAGGGCAACGCGGACCTGCGCCTCGCGCACCACGGGCACCGGGTGGGGCTGCTGCCGCGCGAGGCGCTGGAGCGGGTGGAGGCGCGCGCCCGCGCCGTGTCCGAGGAGGTGGCGCGGCTCGCGCGCACCGGCGCGGCCGCGCGGCTCAAGCGCCCGGAGGTCACGTACGCGCAGCTCGCGCAGGAGGGGCAGGGGAGGGCGGAGCTGCCCGGCCACGTGCAGGAGGAGGTGGAGGTGGAGGTGAAGTACGCGGGCTACATCGCCCAGGCCGAGCGCGCGGCGGCGCGCGAGCGCGAGGCGTGGGACGCGTGGCGCATCCCCCCGGGCTTCGCCTTCGAAGGCGTGCCCGGCTTGAGCCGCGAGGCGGCGGACAAGCTGCGCAGCTACCGGCCCGAGACGCTGGGCCACGCGCGGCGCATCCCCGGCCTCACCCCCGCGGCCCTCAGCCTGCTGGTGGGGGCGCTGCGGCGTGTCGGCCCGGGCGCGGGGTGAGCCACGCCTGTAGCGCAGTGGCGGTGTGGGGACAGTGCAGGTGTGGGAAATCGCTGGGGTCGGGCCCTGATCCCACAGGGGCTGTGGACAACGTGTGGGCAACTGGGGCCCGGACCAGGGTATGAGTGTTTCCGGGGGTTTAGGGTTCCCGGGTCGGAGGAGGCGCTGTGGATAAGATGCGGTTCGGAGATCGCCTGGCGGAGGGTGCGCAGGCGCTGGGCTTGAGCCTGCCGGCGGGGCTGGACGCGGCGCTCTTCCAGCTCATGGGCGAGTTGCTCAAGTGGAACGCGAAGGTGAACCTCACGGCGATCACCGCGCCGGAGGAGGTGCTGGAGAAGCACTTCCTCGACTCGCTCGCGGTGCTGCCCGAGGTCTCCGGCGCGGCGAGCCTCATGGACCTGGGCGCGGGCGCGGGCTTCCCGGGGCTGCCCCTGAAGCTCGCGCTCCCCCCGCTCGCGGTGACGCTGGTGGACGCGGTGGGCAAGAAGGTGGCGTTCATCAAGGCGGCGGCCGGCGCGCTGCGCCTCACCGAGGTGCGCGGGGTGCACGCGCGCGCCGAGGGCAAGCCGGAGGCGGAGGGGCTGCCGCGCGCGGAGGTGCTCATCGCGCGCGCGTTCCGGGACCTGCCGGACTGGTTGGACCTCGCGCCGGCCTACGTGGCTCCCGGCGGACGCGTGGTGGCGATGCTCGGCAAGGCCGCGACGGACGCGGAGCTCGCGGCGGAGGGCAGCGCGCGCGGGCTGCAGGTGCGCTCGGCCCGCGCCTACCGGCTGCCGTTCTCGGGTGCCGAGCGCCAGGTGGCGGTGTTCGCGAAGGCGCCGTAGCGCCCCGTGTCTTCCCTCGGGGTGAGGGAGCCGGGCGAGGCCGCGTCCGTGCGAGGAAGTGCCGGAGCGGGAGCGTGCCCATGCCCCCACGCTCCACATGGAACACGGGGCGCGAGCCGCGCGCCTACGCCGCGCGCGCAGGCTGCGGCGCGGTGTGCGCGCCGCCGGGCGACCACAGCAACTCCCACGTCGGTGCAGGCGGCGGCCCCTCCACGGTGGGGGAGCCGAAGCGCACCGGGAGCGGGACGCGCCAGCCGCCGCGCCAGCTCAGCTGGCCACTGCCGGCGAGCAGCACCTTGAGCAGCGTGGGGGTGCCCTCGGCGTAGCCGCGCGGGCGCCAGTGGCGCAGGCGCTGCGCGGGCGGACCGGAGATGTCCGGGCGCAGGTGCAGCCGCTCGCCGGCGGTGAGCTGTGCGCGCGGGTGGAGGGTGACGCGCAGCAGCCCGACTTCCGCGGGGCCGAGGCGGGCCTCCACGCGAGTGGGGTAGCTGAGCCGGTCGGCGGCGGGCCCGCGCAGCCGCAGCGCGAGGTGGCGCTCGCGGTCCACGCAGCTCTGCACGGCGACGCGCAGCTCGAAGGCCCCGCTGCTCAGCTGCGCCACCTGGGCGCAGAGCTGCAGGCCGTCGCGCTCGACGATGTGCCCCGGCGGGGCGAGCTCGAGCAGCACGTTGGGCAGGCGCTCCGGACGCCGCAGCTCGCGCCACAGGCCGTAGGCGGGCCCCGCCGCGAGCAGCAGCAGGAGCAGCGCGAGGTTCGCCGCGGTCGGGTTCTCTCCGGGAGTGGCGAGCGCGAAGGCGGTGAGGACGAGCGCGGGGGTGAGGGCGCAGAAGAGCAGCAGCTGCAGCAGGCCCGCGAGGTTGCGCTGTCCCAGGGCCCACCCGCTCGCGCCGCAGAGGGCGAGTCCGCCGGGCAGCCACAGCGGGCCCGGCCCACCCTGCGTGCGCAGCTCGAGCAGCGCCGCGAAGAGGCTCACCCCGAGTCCCACGAGGAAGAGGAGGCCGAGCAGGGCGTGGCCGCGGGAGGCGCGAGGCATGTGCGCGACGATAGCAGGACGCGCGCGGGAGCCGGCAGGGGGGGTGGGAGCGACGGGGGCGCCTGCGCGCGGCTCGCGGGCGATGCGCGCGCGGCCGTGGCGGAGGGGCGCGCCTCCCGTGGGCGACGGGCCCCCCGGTGGAGGCGGGGACCCGTGTCGAGCCCGATGGAGTTCGAGGGTGCCGCGTGCGCTCCCCGCGTGCGCGCCCCGCGTGCGCGCCCCGCGTGCGCTCCCGTCGATGAGGCAGGCCCCTCAGCCGTGGCGCTCGCGGCTGTCGCGCGGCGCCTCTTCGCGCGCGTCCATCCCGTAGTCGCGCAGCACCGCGGCCACCCGCAGCCGGTAGTCGGTGAAGACCTCGCTGCGCCCCCGGGCCTGCGCGGCGCGGTGCGCGTCCTGGGCTCGCCACTGCGCGACCGCCGCCTCGTCGCGCCAGAAGGAGAGCGAGAGCAGCTTGCCCGGGGTGGTGAGGCTCTCGAAGCGCTCGATGGAGAGGAAGCCGTCGATGTGCTCGAGCCGGGCGCGCAGCGCGGCGGCGATTGCCAGGTACTCGTCGCGCCGGCCCTCGGCGGGCCACACCTCGAAGATGACCGCGATCACCGCTGCACCTCCGCGCCGAGCCGGCCCGTGAAGCGCGGGATGCGCCCGTTGAGCGAGGGGCGGAGGGAGGCCGCGGAGGCGAGTCCCCCGAGCTCGAGCCCCACCTCCAGCAGGTGCAGCAGCGCGGCCCGCGCGAGCGTGAGCGCGAGCGTCGCGCCCGGGCAGGCGTGCGCGCCGAGGCCGAAGGCGTGGCCCGGGACGTCCGGGCGAGGATGCGCCGGTGCGGCGGGGTCCTGGTTCGCCGCCGCGAGCAGCACCAGCACCAGCTGGCCTGCGCGCACCGGGGTGCCGAGCAGGGTGAGGTCCTCGGCCGCGTAACGCCGCGTGTTCTGCACCGGGGGCGTCTCGAGCAGTGCGTGGGTGAGCGCGGCATCGACCCGCGCCTGATCGACCCCGAGCACCGAGCGGGGGAGGCCCTCGGCTGCGGAGCGTCGCGCGTTCTGCACCCGGGGGTCCTGAAGGAGCGCATGCGTGAGTGCGGCGTCGACCCGCGCCGAGCCGGCCTGGACCGGTGCGTGGTCTTGTGCTCCATCGCCGCGGGCCTCCGTGTTCCGGCGCCGGTCGGGCGGTGCCGGGGGGAGCTCGGTGCGCTTCGCCATGGCGGGGTGGGGGACAGGGAGAGCGCCGTCGGGGTGCGCCTCCGGAAGCGCTGCCGAAGCGTCCGTGCCCAGCGCGAGGAGGCCCTGGCCGATGAGCCCCGCCGTGGCCTCGCAGGTCTGGACCAGGAGTCCCACGGCATTGGCGAGCGCGACCTCCTCGGACACGCCGGGCGCGCGCCGGAGCGCCTGCAGCAGGGGGCCTCCTCCGGCAGTGCGCAGCCGGGTCTCGAGCGCGTGCGCCGCGCGCTCTCCGGAGGCGCGCTCCCCGGAGGTGGCCAGGGGCGAGAGCGCGGCGACGAGGAGCTGTGCCTCCGGCACCGCGTCCTCGAGCTCCGCCTCGCCGAGGCCCAGCAGCACCCCCACGCACCCGAGCGGGAGCGCGAAGGTGAAGGCCGTGAGCGCCGCGCCCTCCCGGGGTGCGGCGGGCACCAGGGCGGCGGCGCGATGGCGGGCGAGCGCGTGCGCCGTCGCGGGCTCGAGCGCGCCGAGTGCCTCGGCCACCGCGCGGCGCACCGGCTCGCGCGCGGGCCCGTCCGTCATCCGGATGAGCCGGGCGTAGAGCGCCGCGAGCCCGGGGTGCTCGAGGAGGGGAGGGGGTACGGGTTCGTGCGGGGGGCGCACCCGCAGTCCCGGATGGTGCAGGGCGGCGCACACCGCTCCGGCGCCCGCCGCGATCCACGCCTCGCGGCGCGGGTCCCAGGTGAGCGCGGGCTGCGCCGCGAGCGCTGCGTAGTAGGCGCGCGGGTCGGGGTGGGTGGCGGCTTCGAGCGGGTCGGCAGGGGGCGGCGGCGCGGCGGTCACGGTCGGCTCCGGGGGCGAGAGGGGATGGCAGGAGCCATCCTCGGCGCCCGGGCGGGGGCGATGTTTCGCCGCGGAGCGAAGGGTGCTTTTGACGGCTCAGCGCGGAGCGAGCAGGTCGATCGAGGCGACGCGGCCCTCGAGATCGAAGGTCACCCGCTCGTGCAGCTCCCCCCGGGCGCAGCACAGGGGCACGTCCACCACCACCGTGGTGGGGTCCTCCCCGAGGTGCAGCGCTGGCTCCTCCACCGCGACGAGCTCGCCGAGTCGGCCGAGCGCGTCTGCCCAGGCGTCGGCGAGCCGGTCCACCTGGAGCGGGGCGGCCGGCTCGAGCTGGGCGCGCAGCGCCGCCCAGTCGCCCTGGAGCTGGTGGTGGACGAGGTGGAGTGCGCGCACGCCCGCATCGTCGAGCGAAGGGGAGGAGAGCATGGAGAGGTCTCGCTGTGGGAAGGGGCGGCGGGGTGAAGGCCTGCCCGGGTGACGAGTGTTTATGTCGTCGCCCCGGGCGCGTGCCCGTGTCCGGGGGCCGCAGGGGGAGGGTGGATGGTGGACGTTCGGAATGCCGGGTGGGGAGGCGCGGGACCGCCAGAGGCCCGGTGGGGCGGCTGCCGTGTTCCACGTGGAACGTTCATGGGGACGGGGCCGACCCGAAGCGGCCTGCCCGATCGCACGGGCGATCGGGGCGGGGGTGGCGGGGCGCTGATGGACAGCGCGGCGCGTGTCGTGTTCCACGTGGAACATCCCGAGGAGGAGGTGTCCCGCCCGCATGGCGGAGGGGGCAGCGGGCGGTTGCCGGAATGCCAGCAGGGGAGGCGGCGCCGTGCGTGGGGCGCCCGCCTCGGTCGCAGCGAGCGGCTCGCCGGCCGGGCCGCCCGACATGCGCTCGGGCGGCCAGATGGGCAGCAGCGGGTGGGGCGGCAGTGCGGGCCTCGGCCGCTCGGATCGGGCTCGGGCTTCCAGCATAACGTGGGTCTGGAGGCAGGAGGTGTTCCACGTGGAACGCCCACGCCCATGCCCGGCGGTTGCGGCTGGGCAGGCAGGCAGCCGGGGTCTCCGGAGAGAGCCGCGGCAGAGACGGTCCGGCGTGCGGTGAGAGCGGGGGACCGGTGATCGCGATGCCTCTGCCGCCCACGCGGGGCTCGCCGCCAACCGCTCGGAGGGCGCCCGTGAAAGACGCCCGTGACGTTTCCGAACGCGCTGCCCATCCGCGTGCGCCCGACTCCCTGTTCCACGTGGAACGCCGCGCCTGCCTGCCCGCCCGTCAGGCCCCTGAACTATGAGGGGAGGCGAAGTGGCCGAGGGGCGGGGAGCGTGCTACCACCCACCCCCAAGCGGGCCCCCGCCAGCGCGGCGAGGGTCTGGAGGAAGGGCAACCGTGGGCCGAATCATCTGCATCTCGAACCAGAAGGGTGGCGTGGGCAAGACGACCACCGCCATCAACCTCGCCGCCAGCCTCGCGTCCGCCGAGCGCAAGACGCTGCTGGTGGACATGGATCCGCAGGGCAACGCGGGCAGCGGGCTGGGCCTCAAGCGCGAGGCGCTCAACGGCACCGTGTACGACGCGCTGCTGGGCGGCACCCCGATGCGCGAGCTGCTGCACGCGACCGAGCTGCGCTTCCTCCAGGTCGTCCCCGCGACCCCCGACCTCACCGGCGCGGAGGTGGAGCTGGTGGGGGTGGAGCGGCGCGAGTACCGGCTGCGCGAGGCGCTGCGCCCGCTCGCCGCGGACTACGACTACATCATCATCGACTGCCCGCCGAGCCTCGGCCTGCTCACCCTCAACGCGCTCACCGCGGCCGACAGCGTGCTCATCCCGCTGCAGTGCGAGTACTACGCGCTCGAGGGCCTGAGCCAGCTCACCCACACCGTGGAGCTGGTGCGCCAGGGGCTCAACCCGGAGCTGAAGATGGAGGGCATCCTGCTCACCATGTTCGACGCCCGGGCGAACATCGCGCACCAGGTGGTGGACGAGGTGCGCGGCTACTTCAAGAGCCAGGTCTTCGACGCGGTGGTGCCGCGCAACGTGCGCCTCAGCGAGTGCCCGTCCTTCGGCAAGCCGATCATCCTCTACGACATCAAGAGCAAGGGCTGCGAGAGCTACCTCGCCCTCAGCCGCGAGATCCTCCACCGCGAGGGGGCAGGCGGCGGGCCGGCGCAGGTGGCGTAGGGCGCGCGGGAACGCGGCGCGCGCCGCGGCGGTTCGGGCAGGGCGTGTGCGCGCCCGGCACCCGCGGGGCGGCAGGGACCGAGACGGCAGCAAGGTGAAGGGACACGAACGTGCTCAACGGCAGTGACAAGCAGAAGCGGGCGCTGGGACGCGGGCTCTCCGCGCTCATCCCCCAGGCAGCGCCGCCCCCGGCCGCCCAGGCCGCGGATGCCGCAGCAGCAGCGGCGGCCGCGGCCCCGCGCGCGGGCGGGGTGCTGAAGATCCCCATCGAGAGCATCAAGCGCGACTCGGCCCAGCCGCGCCGCCACTTCGACGAGGAGAAGCTCGCCGAGCTCACCGCCTCCATCCGCGCGCAGGGCCTGCTGCAGCCGGTGCTCGTGCGCAAGGACGGGGACGGCTACCGGCTCATCGCCGGCGAGCGCCGCTGGCGCGCGAGCCAGGCCGCGGGGCTGCAGGAGATCCCGGCGCTGGTGCGCGAGGTGACGGAGGGCCAGGCCTTCGAGCTCGCGCTGGTGGAGAACCTGCAGCGCGCGGACCTCAACCCCATCGAGGAGGCCGAGGGCTACAAGCGCCTCACCGACGAGTTCGGCCTCACCCAGGAGCAGGTGAGCGCGCGCGTGGGCAAGGACCGCTCCAGCGTGGCCAACGCCCTGCGCCTGCTCGGGCTGCCGGACGAGGTGAAGGCGATGGTCGCCGACGGCAGCCTCAACATGGGCCACGCGCGCGCGCTGCTCGGCGTACCGCGCATCCCCGAGATGATGGACCTCGCCGCCCAGGTCGCCGCGCGCAAGCTCAGCGTGCGCGAGACCGAGAAGCTGGTGCAGGACGCGAAGGGCCCGAAGGGCAAGGCGGGCCCCGCGAAGGCGCAGAAGCAGAGCGCGCAGACGCGCGCGCTGGTGGAGGAGCTGCAGCGCACGCTGGGCACCAAGGTGCGGCTCGTCGAACGCGGCGGCGGAAAAGGCACCCTGGAGGTCGACTTCTTCTCGTACGATGACCTCGACCGGCTCTTGAAGCACTTCAGGAAGGAGTAGCGCGTGGCGCTCCTCGGGAAGCGGGAAGGTTCAACCGGTAGCTCTTTTGTCACCAAGCGGGAGGAGGACTCCGTGTCGACGCGAGCAGGTGAGGTTCACACCCTTCTGGGGAAGGGCAGCGAGTTCGAGGGGAAGCTCACCTTCGAGGGACAGGTGCGCATCGACGGCAAGTTCAACGGTCAGATCGTGACCAAGGACACGCTCGTCATCGGCGATGGGGCCCGCGTCAACGCGGAGATCCAGGCCGGCACCGTGATCATCAACGGCCTGGTGGAGGGCAACGTGCGCGCCACCTCCATCATCGAGGTGCATCAGCCCGGCCGCATCAAGGGCAACCTCGAGACCCCGGCGCTCGCGATGGACCGCGGCGTCATCTTCGAGGGCAGCTGCAAGATGGAGAACCTGGGCAAGCCCGGCGCGCCGGTCCCCGGCCCCGGCGCTCATCCCGACGCGGCGAAGAAGTAGGTGGCCCGGGTGCTGCGGCCGAGGCGGGAGGCCACGCGGCTCGGCGCCGCGGCCGCGGCAGTGCTCGCGCTGGGGTGCTCCGGGCGCGGAGGCGATGCGGCCTCCGTGGCCCAGGAGCCGCCGGACGCGGGCGTGGCCCCGCGCGGGAGCCCGGCTCCGCGCGCCGGGGTGAAGGTGCCCCTGCCTCCGGGGTGGACGGCGCAGCTGGGCGCGGACGGCAGCTTCCAGGCCGGCCCCGCAGGGCGCGCGGTGCTGCGGGTGGACATCCGCCCGGGCGCCGGCGCGCAGCTGCCCGACACGGAGACGCTCGCGGCGAGCGTGCCGCAGCAGTTCGCCCAGCCCACGGCGGACTGGAAGTGGGGCTTCGCCGCCTCGCTCGACCAGGAGGAGGGGGATGCGCGCCGCACGCTCGTGCGGGTGACCGTGGCCCCGAAGCTCCCGGACGGCGGCGTGGGCCCGCAGTGGCCGGCGCTCGTGGGTGCGAAGCGCGCCGGGGATGACCTCTTCCTCTGCTCCACGCTCCCCAACGTCACCGGGGACGAGGTGCGGCTCGCCACCGAGGCCTGCCGCGACATCGAGCGGCAGGGCGGAAAGTAGGCGCTCGCGCCCGCTCTGCTCCTCACGGCTGCACCGGGTGAGTCGAGTGGGCGAAGCTGTCCCCTCTCCCTCTGGGAGAGGGTCGGGGTGAGGGAAGAGGGCCGCCGCTGCGTGCCCGTTCCACGTGCAACGCCGCGCCGCCCGCAGGCTCTCACTCCCGGGTGAGCCGAGCAGCGCTCGTGCCGCAGCGAGGAGGTGCCAGGCCCAGCGCTCGGAGCCGGACTTCGCCGCGCTGCGCCCGGTGTCGCCCGAACGCGAACTTCGCCGCAGCTGACGCGCGAAACACCGCTCCCCTCGGCGGGTCGCCGAGACCGGGACCCAGAGCGCGCTCCGAGGGGTTGTCGTAAACACGCTCCGGCGGAGCCCCGATCGTGCCGCGGAAACGCTCGCTCTCACCCGCGGGACCTCCGGCGCTTCTCACGCCCAGGCAGTGCGGCGCTGCGGTCGGGTTCGAGGGCTCGCGCCGCACACGCAAAACTGCTCGCGCGAACGTTCCGAAGGCCCGCGTCGCACACGGCGCTGCATGCGCGGACTTTCCGAAGGCTCGCGTCGCACCCACGAGACTGCACGCATGAACGTTCCGATGATTCGCGCCGCCCGGGCGATGCTGCGCGCACGGACGTTCCGATGAGTCGTGCCGCGCGGCCGAGACTGCGCGCACGGACGCTGCGATGGCTCACGCCGCCCGGAAGCGTTTGTGCGCGCGGACGTTACATGCGTCACCGCACGAGCGACGCTCGCTGAGCTCGCCCCCTCTGCCGACTTGGCCGCGCGCGGACCCCGAAAAAAGCAGAGGAGGGCCGTCGACGGATCTGGGTTCTTGAGTTTCAGGTGTTCCGGCTTTGTCGAAAGGAGAGCTGCCCCTCCCTGGCGAGACGGACCAGCCCTTGCCCGGGACATGCCCTGCAGACGCTCACCGCGATGACGCTCGCGCGGCGCCTCCCGCGTGATTAACCCCACGTCACCCCCTCAAGCGGAGAAGGCATGACCCCGGACTGGAAGGCGAACCTGCTCGTCGACGACGCGCGCATCCACGCACTGCTCAAGGGCGCCAAGCGCATCGCGGTGCTGGGCATCAAGCCGGACGCGGAGGCGGACAAGCCCGGCCACGCGGTGCCGGCATATCTGAAGGAGCACGGCTACGAGATCGTCCCCGTCCCGGTGAAGGACGCGGGCGGAACGGTGCTCGGGCAGAAGGCGTACGCGCGGGTGCAGGACGTGCCGGGGCCGGTCGACATCGTGGAGGTGTTCCGCAAGCCGGCAGACATCGATGCGCACGTGGAGGACCTGCTCGCGAAGAAGCCGAAGGCCGTCTGGTTCCAGCTCGGCATCCGCAACGACGCGGCGGCCGAGCGGCTCGCGAAGGCGGGCATCCAGGTGGTGCAGGACCGGTGCATGAAGATCGAGCACCACCGCCTCGGCTGAGTCCGCCCTCTCCCGCCGAGAAAGGGACGGGTGAGCGACGCGGGCCCTCACCGCGTGTCCCTGCGGTGAAATCGCTGATGGCGGTGCCCGCCCAACGCGGGCACTCTCGGCGCATGAGCCTGGACGCACTCTTCCTGCTGCACAGCGGCCTCGCGCGCGAGGCGCCCGGCAGCGACGCGTGCACGTTCGAGGCGCTGCGTCGGCTCGGGCCGCTGCCCGCGTCGCCGCGGGTCCTGGACCTCGGCTGCGGGCCGGGCGCTTCCACGCTCGCGCTCGCCCGCGCGCTGCAGGTGCCCGTCACCGGCATGGACCTGCACGCGCCCTACCTGCAGCAGCTGCGCACGCGCGCGGAGGCCGAGGGGCTCGCGGAGCTCGTGCGCACGCGGGAGGCGGACTTCGGCGCCCTCGACGACGAGCCGGAGAGCGTGGACCTGCTCTGGAGCGAGGGGGCCATCAACCACCTCACCTGGGCGCAGGGGCTGCGGCGCTGGCGGCCGCTCGTCGCGCCCGGCGGCGCGCTCGCCTTGAGCGAGCTCACCTGGCTCACGCACGCGCCGCCTGCGGAGGCCCGGGCCTTCTGGCGCCGCGCGTACCCGAACATGGGCACGGTGGACTTCAACTGCGCGGTGGCGCAGGCGTTCGGCTTGCGCGTGCAGGACACCTTCGTGCTGCCGCCCGAGGCGTGGGAGGCCTACTACCGGCCGCTCGAGGCGCGGATGGAGCGCCTCGAGCGCCAGGTGCACGGAGATGCCGAGCTCACCGGGCTCATCGCCGAGACGCGCCAGGAGGTGGCGCTCTACCGGCAGTGCGGTGAGAGCTACGGATACGTCTTCTATCTCCTGCGCGTTTGAGGAGGGCAGGGCACCCGGTTCCACGCGGAACCGGGCGCAGCTGTCCCCTCTCCCCCTGGAGAGGGGACGGGGTGAGGGATGGCGCTGCAGGCACGGCGCGCGACACAGGAGGAAGCGATGCAGTTCACGCTCGTCGACGATGTTTCGCCGTCGCTGCTCGAGCTGCTCCTCGGGTGGTGGGCGTTCCTGCTGATTCCGGTGGGACTCCCCCTGCTGCTCTGGCTCCGCCACAGCGCGCGCAACCCACGCGACGTGCTGTTAGGTGGCACCGGCCTGCGTGCCGGCACTCGTCGCGGTCGGGACGGCAGCTCCTCGCTCGTTCCTGCGGGAGCTCTGATCGGTCTGCAGCTGTTCGGCATGTTGCTCTCGGTCGGTCTGCTGCGCCTCTTCCTCGAGAGCGACGTGCCCGGCGGTGAGGACACGGGCTGGCTCGTCGCACCCACCCTCGCGGGTGGGCTGATGCTCGTCGCGTGGATGCTCTGCGAGCGCAGCCCGCGCGCAGCGCGCGACGTGCTCCATGTGGAACGGGTGTCTCGCCGTCGAGAGTAGGCGCGGGAGAGATGCCCTCGTCCCTCACCCATTCCCTCTCCCAGGGGGAGAGGGGACACCTTCGCCCGCTTCCTCACGGCCTGCGTGAGCGCGGCGCTACGGCTTCACGCACAGGGACAGGGCGAAGTCTCCGGCCGCGTCCGTCCACCAGTGCTCGAGGCGCAGGCCCGCCTGGGTGAGCTCGCCCTCCACGTCGTCGCGGTCGAACTTGCAGCTCACCTCGGTGCGGAAGCGCTCGCCCTGCTCGAAGGCCACCTGCATCCCCAGCCGCGGCAGGTTCACCGTCTGCGCGCGCCGCGAGATGAGCAGCATCTCGATCCACCGCTCGCGCTCGTCGAAGCGCGCCAGGTGCTCGAAGGCCTCCAGGTCGAAGTTCGCGCCCAGCTCCCGGTTGAGCACCGCGAGCAGGTTCAGGTTGAACTCCGCCGTCACGCCCGCGCTGTCGTTGTACGCCGCGTGCAGCCGGTAGCGGTCCTTGATCAGGTCCGTGCCCAGCAGCAGCCCGTCCCCGGGCGCGAGCGTCGCCGAGAGCTCGTTGAAGAAGCGCGCGCGCGCCGCCGGCTTGAAGTTGCCGATGGTCCCCCCGAGGAAGGCCACCAGCCTTCGCCCTCCGCGCGGCAGCAGCGGCAGGTGGCGCTCGAAGTCCCCCACCACCGCGTGCACCCGCAGCCCCGGGTACTCGCGCGCCACGGCCGCCGCCGCGTCGCGCAGGAAGGACTCGCTCACGTCGAAGGGCACGAAGCGCTCGAAGCCCCCGCGCGCCTCGAAGGCGTCCAGCAGCAGGCGCGTCTTCTCGCTCGTGCCGCTGCCCAGCTCGATGAGCGTGTCCGCGCCGCTCGCCTGGGCGATCTCCCCTGCGCGCGCCTGCAGGATCTCCCGCTCGCGGCGCGTGGGGTAGTACTCCGGCAGGCGGGTGATCTCGTCGAAGAGCTCGCTGCCGCGCGCGTCGTAGAGCCACTTCGGGCTCAGCTCGCGCGCGTGCGGCGGGGCGCGGAAGGCCTCGGTCACCTCGCGCTCCAGCGCGCGCGCCGCGTCCTGCGCGCCCACGTACACGTCCACGGCCACCGGGAGCCTGTTGCGCGCCAGCGCGGGGTGCGCCAGCAATTCCTCCACCTGCTCTCTCATCGACCGTCCTCCCCGTCCCGTGCACAGCGAAACCCTGCGAAGATCTGCCGGCGCACCGGCAGGTCCCAGTTGCGGAAGCTCGCGCGCACCGCCACCGGCGCGCTCGCCCACGCGCCTCCGCGCAGCACCTTGTGCGCGGGGCCGAAGAACACCTCCGAGTACTCCCGGTACGGAAACGCGCGGAAGCCGGGGTACGGCGCGAAGTCGGACGCGGTCCACTCCCATACGTCGCCCACCAGGCCGTGGATCTCCTCGGGGCTCGCGCCCGCGGGGTAGCTGCCCACCGGCGCGGGCGCCCACGTCTCCGCGTCCCCGCTCGCCAGGTTCGCGCGCTCGGGCGTGGCGGGCGCCTCGCCCCAGGGCCAGGTCCGCGCAGGCTCCGTGCCCGCCGGCCCCGCGCAGGCGCGCTCCCACTCGGCCTCGGTGGGCAGGCGCTTGCCGCAGAAGCGCGCGTACGCGTCCGCCTCGTACCAGGACACGTGCTGCACCGGCTCGTCCTTGGGCAGCGGCTCCACCCACCCGAAGCGCCGCCGCAGCCAGACGTGGTTGCCCTGCGGGAGCCAGAACTGCGGATGGGCGAGCCCCTCGCGCTGCACGTGGGCGAAGCCCTCGGGCGTCCACCAGCGCGCGTCCGCGTAGCCGCCGCTCTCCACGAAGACGAGGAAGTCCCCGTTCGTCACCGGGTGCGCGTCGATGAAGAAGGGGGCGAGCGGCGCCACGTGCGCGGGGCGCTCGTTGTCGTAGGCCCACGCCGCGTCGCTGCCGCGCGGCGCGGGGCCACCGGGGACGTACACCTCGAAGAGCGGCACGGCGGCGGGCTGCGGCCGGGGCCGCGCGGCCGGGCGGTACTCGAAGTGCGTCATCAGCTGCAGCGTGGCGGCGAGCGTCTCCGCGTGCTGCTGCTCGTGCTGCGCCACCATCCCGAAGGCGAAGCCGCCGGCGAGCAGCGGCTCGGGACTCTCCTCCGGCAGCACTTCCAGATATTCGAGCACGCGCGCGCGCACCCGGGCCGCGTAGGCGAACGCGGCCTCGGGCGAGAGCAGCGGCAGGGTGGGGCGGCTGGCGCGCGGGTGGCGGAAGGCGTCGTAGACCGCGTCGAAGGCGCGGTCGGTGAGCGCCGGGGCGCCCAGCGCGCGCAGCAGCCACTGCTCCTCGTAGTTGGCCACGTGCGCCACGTCCCAGACGAGCGGCGACATGAGGGGCGAGTGCTGCCGCACCAGCTCCGCCTCGGGCAGCGGCTGCAGCATGCGCAGCGTGCGGGCGCGCGCGCGGGCGAGCTCCTCGCGCGCACGCGCCTTCCACCCGGCGACGGCCTCCGGGCTCCGCTGTGGCTGGGCCATCCCGCGCATTGGCTCCAAGCTAAGGAGGCCGGGGGGCGGCGGGAACCCCGCAACCCGGGCGCCTCGTACTGGGGTGCACCGGGAGGGGGTTGGGGAGGGGCGTTCCACGGCCCCGGGGTGCTGCGCTCCGCCCCCTTGCAGCGCTCAGCGGCCGACAGCCGGTGCGCGCCGCGGGGGCGGGAATGAAGCGCGTGACGGCGCTACGGCGCGCCGCAGGCCAGCCACGCTCCCAGCTTCTGGCGGGCGGCCAGGTCGGGCGTGGGGCGGCTCGGGGGCATCTGGGTGTTGGTGGCCTGGGGGCCGGCGGCGGCGAACAGCTCGATCTCGCTCTTCCACTTCTGCACGCCGGCGAGCGTGTCGTAATTGTGGTCCGCAGGCGCGTCGCTGCGCGCAGGACCCTGCAGATGCGCGTCATGGCAGGACGTGCAGTACGCCGTCATGAAGCCCTGCCCGAAGTTCGCGTACGTCAGCGAGCTGTCGCAGGTGGCACCGGTGGCGCTGCCCGCGTGGACGTGCTCGTCGCCCGGATCCGAGGAGCCGCTGTCGCCGCCGCCGCAGGCAGCGAGGCCGAGGGCGAGGGCCGGCAGGAGCGAGCGCAGCAGGGCGGTGCGGAACGGACGGGGCATGCAGGGGTCTCCAGAGTGGGGAAGCGCGTGAGGCCGTTCAGCAGAGGACAGCGGGGCAGGTGGGTGCAAGCGTGCGCCGCACCCGCCCCGCTTCGGACGAAGCCCCGGAGCGTGAAGTTCCCGGGACGGTGAAAACCCGGGGCCCCGCGCCCTAGCCCTTGAGCACGGCGAGCGGCTCGAGCCGCAGCCGCGGCGTCACCAGCGCCTCCTCGTCCTCGAGCACCTCGCGGATGTCTCGGTAGGCCGCGGGCGCCTCCTCCACCAGCGCGGGCAGGCGCGAGGCGTCGTGCACCACGCGGCGCAGCGCGTGCGCGAGCGCGGCGGGGCGGATGCGCGCGCGGGCCTCGCGCCGCGTGAGCACCCGGCCCGCGCCGTGCGAGCAGGAGCCGAAGGCGTCCGGGTGGCCGCGCCCCTCGACGAGGTAGCTCGCGCTGCCCATGGAGCCGGGGATGACCCCGGCCTGTCCCGCCGCGAGCGCGAGCGCGCCCTTGCGGTGCACCCAGAGGCGCTCGCCGCCGTGCACCTCTTCGGACACGAAGTTGTGGTGCACGTCCACGCGCGCCTCCAGCACGAGCTGCGCGCCCAGCTCGGCGTCGAGGACCTCGGCGGCGCGCGCGAGCAGCGCGTCGCGGTTCGCCCGCGCGAAGGCGAGCGCCCACGCGCTGTCGGAGACGCAGGCGCGCCCCGCCTCCTGCGCGACGGAGAGCCCGCGCAGCCGGCCCACGCCGTGGGCCTCGGCGGCGCGCTGGTGGTGGTGCGCGATGGCGCCGCCCACGCCGCGCGAGCCGGTGTGCACCTGCAGCCAGTGCCGCCCATCCGCCGAGCGGTCCAGCTCGAGGAAGTGGTTGCCGCCGCCCAGCGTGCCCAGGTGGCGCGGCGCGAGCCGCTCGCAGGCCCGGGCGAGCGCGCGGGTGGAGAGGCGCCCGGGGTCGAGTGGCTCCGGCAGCGCGAGGCCCCGTCCGCGGTGCCCGGCATCGCCCACCGGCAGGGCCCGCGCGAGTGCGCGCAGCACGGCCTCCAGCTCGCCGCGCTCGAGCCGCTCGCCCTGCAGCCGCAGCGGCGCCACGCTGACGCCGCAGCCCAGGTCTCCGCCGAGCGCGCCCGGGACGACGGTGTCCCGGGTGGCGAACACCGTGCCCACTGCCACGCCGGAGGCCACGTGCACGTCCGGCATCGCCGCCACGTGGCCGACGACGTAGGGCTCCGAGGCCAGCTGCACCAGCTGGCGCAGGGCCTCGGGCGGCACCTCGCGCGCCCAGGCGAGCACCGGCACGCGCTGGCCGCTTCCCGTGTCGAAGAAGCGCAGGGGCCCCTTCATGCGTCACCTCCTTCCGGGGCCGGCGCTTCCGGGGAGGCGCTCGCATCTCCCTCCGCGGCGGTGGACGGCAGCACCCCCACCAGCGTGAAGCGCAGCGCGGGCAGGCGCTTGAGGTCGAGCGACTGCGCGAGCGCGGCACGCAGGAAGCCCCCGGCGCGCGCGAGCGCGGGCAGCACGCGCGCGGCGCGCACCGCGTCCGTGGCCTGCGATGCCTCGGGTGTCAGTGCCGCTTCGCTCGCGCCTCGGGGCTCGAGCGCCACGCTCGCGCGTGCGTGGCGGCCGTCTTCGGAGAGCTCGAGGGCGACGAGCCAGAGGCCCTCGAGGTGGGGGTCGTGCAGCCCGTCGCGCAGCAGGGCCGCGAGGTGCTCTCGCAGCGCCTGCTGCACGCGCAGGTGGTGGACATGGAGTGAGGGGACTGAAGGGATGGACTCGGAACCGGGAGAAGAGAACGACGCACGGCGGCTGCCGCGGCCCGGGCGGGCGCGGCGGGACTGCTTGGAGTGACTCATGTGGAGACGGATTCCCTGGAGCCGCGCCCGCCCGGCAGCCCTCGCGCGTCAGGCGCGAGCGGCCCCGGGCCTCCGGATGGAAGCGCGGCCTTCTTCAGCGGGGGTGCAGCAGGCTCCGCGCGCGCCGGCGCGTGGGGTGCGCCTCAGGGCCCCCGGCGCGCGAGGCCGCCGCGCGCCGCACCCGGAGGGGCGGAGCACGAAGGCACGCGGCTGGGACGGGCGCGGAGGCGGACGTCAGGCGCAGGCAGCGGCGGAGAGACCCGAGACACCGTTTCGTACAAGCCCCATGGTCCACCTCCCGCCGCGCGCGGGGTGCGCAGACGCGGGGCAAGGTGCCCGCTCGGCCGCCCTGCGTCAAGGGGGTCTCCCGTAGCCGGGTCGCCAGAAACCCACCCGGGCCCGCGCGCGCTGCGTACACTGCCGGGCGCGATGGACCTGATGCCCCACCTCCCCCTCGTCACCGAGCGGCTCGTGCTGCGGGCCCTGTGCGAGGACGACCTCGACCCGCTCGCGCAGCTGCTGGGAGACCCCGTGGCGATGCGCTACTTCCCGCGCCCGCGCACCCGCGACGAGTCGCGCGTGTGGATTGCCCGCAACCACCAGCGCTACGCGGTGGATGGCTGTGGGCTGTGGGCGGTGGAGCGGCGCGCGGACGGCGCCTTCCTCGGCGACTGCGGGCTGGTGATGCAGCGGCCCGAGGGCCAGCCCGAGGTGGAGGTGGGCTACCACTTCGCGCCCGAGCACTGGGGCCGCGGCTACGCCACCGAGGCCGCCGCCGCCTGCGTGCGGCTCGCCTTCGAGGTGCTGCGCGCCCCGCGCGTCATCGCGCTGGTGCACCCGGACAACCTCCCCTCCGCCCGCGTGGCCGCCCGGCTCGGGATGCGCCCGCTGCGGCGCGTGGAGCACGCGGGGCTGGACCACGACCTCTTCGTCGTCGAGCGGCCGCCCGCCCCCTGAGCGTGCGCGTGCCCGGCTTGCGGGGTGCCAGCGCCCTGCATCCCGCCTAGACTCCGGCGCCGCAGTGGAGCCCGCCGGGGGGTGTGCGTGTCGCAGTCCAGCTCGAGATCCGCGTCGCCCGGTGCCAGCGTGCGCGAGGGCCGCCCGGTCGCCGACGGCTCGGTCGCCGACGGCTCGGTTGCCGACGGCTCGGTCGACGACGCCGTGCTCGCCGAGCAACGACGCCAGCGCGGGCGGGGCTTCGTCCTGTGCGCCGCGGTGGCGCTGGGCGCGCTGGCGCTGGACGTGCTCATCGCGCAGCGGATGGTCTGGGCCGCGCTGGGGCTGCGCCTGCTCTGGGCGGCGCAGTTCCTCGCGGCGCGCGCGCTGCTGCAGCGCACGCGCGAGCGCCACGAGCGCGCCGTGCACGCGGGGCTCGCGGCGAGCGCGCCCATCTTCATCGGGGCGGTGGTCTGGGTGACGGGCGTGCCGGACAACCCCATCCTCTACTGGCTCGTGGCCATGCCGCCCACGGCGGCCGTCTTCGTGCACCAGCACGTGCGCGCGGTGCTGGCGAACGCGGCGGCGAGCGTGGGCGTGGGGGCGCTGCTGCTGCTGCACGAGGGGCGCTCGGCGCGCGAGGTGCTGGTGCTCGCGCTGCTGCTGGCCTCCTCGAGCGTGGTGGGGGTGGCGGGCTCCTTCTTCTTCCGGCGCGCGCGCGACGCGGAGCTCTCGTCGAACCGCGCGCGGCTCGCGGCGCTGCAGGAGCTGGCCACGAGCGAGCGCCGGCGCGCGGAGTCCGAGCGGCTCGCGGTGGTGGGGCGGCTCGCGGCCGGGGTGGCGCACGAGGTGAACAATCCGCTCGCCTTCGTGACGGCGAACCTGCACTGCCTGCAGCGCGACCTGGGGCCGAAGGGCCTCGCGCTGCCGGCGGACGAGCAGCGGGAGGTGCTCGCGGAGATGGGCGTGGGGCTCGAGCGCATCCGGCTCATCGTGAGCGACCTGCGCACCTTCGCGCGCGAGGGGGAGGAAGAGCCGGCCGGCTGCGACGTGGCGCGCGTGGTGGAGGAAGCGCTGCGCATCGCCTCGGTGCGCCTGCGCCGCGTGGCCCAGGTGGACTGTGCGCTCGCCGCGCCGCTGCCGCCCGCGGCCATCGCCCCGGGCCGCCTCTCGCAGGTGCTGGTCAATCTGCTGATGAACGCGGCGGACGCGCTGGAGGGCGCGCGCGCGCCGGCGCGCGTGTGGGTGAGCGCGCGGGTGCTGCCCACCGGAGGCGTGGAGCTGTGCGTGGAGGACAACGGCCCCGGCCTGCCCCCGGCGGCGCTGGAGCGGCTCTTCGAGCCCTTCTTCACCACGAAGGCGCCCGGGCGCGGCACCGGGCTGGGGCTCGCCCTCAGCCGCGAGTACGTGGAGCGCTACGGGGGCAGCCTGCACGCGGAGAACCGCGCCGAGGGCGGCGCGCGCTTCACGCTGCTGCTGCCGCGGGCTGCCGCTGCGGCGCCAGAGCCCCCGGCGGACGCGGACGCGCCGGCCGACGGCACGCCCCGCCTCCTCGCCTGAGCGCGCGCACCCTGCGCGCTCAGCGGGCGGGGGTCGGGTCTCCAGGCGCTTCAGCGGCCGCGGCCTCGCGCGCGTCCGAGGGCAGCGCCGCGCGCGGCAGGTGCTCGGCGAGGAAGTCCCCCACCGCCGCGTTGAACTCCTGCGGGTGGCTCATGTACGGCAGGTGGCTCGCGTGCGGCAGCAGCGCCATGCGCGCGCCCGGGATGGCCGCCTGCACGGACTGCGCGGCCTCCAGCGGCACCAGGTGGTCGCGCGCGCCGTGCACCACCAGGGTGGGCACGCGCAGCCCGGAGAGCTGCGGCACCAGGTCCGCGGCGAGCACGTCCTTGAGCCGGCGCAGCATCTCGGCGCCGCTGATGCGCCGCGCCTCGCGCACGATCTCCGCGCGCCCCTCGGCCGGCAGGTGCAGCCCGCCCAGCGCGCGCGCCACGAGCGGGGCGAACAGGTAGGTGAGCGGCATGGGCGCGCGCACCAGGGTGCTGAGGCTGAGCGCGACGCGCCGGATGCGCCGCACGGTCGCGACCGGGCTCACCAGCACCAGCGCGCTCACCCGCTCCGGGTGGCGCAGCGCGAAGGAGAGCGCCACGAGGCTGCCGAAGGAGGAGCCCACGAGCGCGAAGCGCGCGGGCAGCTGCGCTTCGGGGCTCTCGAGCACCCGCAGGTTCCACTCGAGCGGAGTGTGGGTGAGGGGCGTGTGCAAGGGCGGCGTCCACAGCAGCAGCCGCAGGCTGCGCGCGAGCGGCCGCTGCAGCGCGAAGGAGCGGCCGCTGGCGCCCAGCCCCGGCAGGCACACCACCGTGCGCGCCACGTCCGTGCTCTCGCCCGGGAAGGTGAAGAGGCGCACCGTGCTGCCCAGCACCGGCCGCTCCTCGAGCGGCAGCGCGTAGCCCAGCTGCACGTCCTCGAGCGCCGGCACCAGGGGCGCCGAGCCCCCGCGCTGCTGCAGCGGCGCGCGGCGCTGTGGAGGCGGCGGGGCGGGGGCGCGCTCGAGCGCGCGCGGGCTAGCCATGGCAGGCCTCGGCGAGGAGCCAGCGCACGCGGGCCGCCACCCGGTCGCGGAAGGCCGCGAGCTGCGCCTCGGGCGCGCCGCGCGGCGGGGGCTCCAGGGGCGCGCCCAGGGCGAAGGAGAGGCGCACCGGCAGGGGCAGGGGCATCACCAGCGGCATGCGGTACTTCTCCTCGGGCGCGAGCTGCACCCCCAGCTGCCCGTCGCCCGGGTAGAGGAAGGTGTCGTCCACGCCGTAGCCCGCGAAGGGCAGCACCGGCACCTGCGCCTCGGCAGCGAGCCGCGCGAAGCCGAGGCTGCGCTCCCAGCGCAGCATGTAGTGGCGGTGCGGCGGCTTGAAGGTCTCGCGCGCGCCGCCCGGGTAGCACACCACGAGCCGCCCCTCGGAGAGTTGCGCGAGCGCGCTCTCGCGCGTGCCCGGCACCCCGCCCAGCCACGGCAGCACCGTGCGCACCAGCGGGATGCGGAAGAAGCCGTGCTCGGCGAGCCCCACCGGGTAGCGCCCGCTCGCGCGCTGCACGAGGCTGAAGAAGGCGGGCGTCTCGTAGCCCCACAGCCCGTGGTTTCCCACCAGCAGCGCCGCCCCCTCGCGCGGCAGGTGCTCGCCGCCCAAGAGCCGCGCGCGGTGGTAGCGCGCGCTCGCCCGCGCGCCGGCCTCTGCCGCGCGGAACACCGCCTGGCGCACCCCGCCCCTCACCGGCGCGGGTAACTCGGGAAGCAGCGGCTCGGAGAACAGCGCCATCGCCTCAAGATGGGCGCGCAGGACCCCCCGGCACAGCGACCTCGAACACGCCTGCCTGCCCTGCGTACAGGCTGCAGGGGACCGGACATCCGCCCTGCGCGCGGCCGCGTAGAAGCGGCAGGTGCCCCGGGAGCGCCCCGCGCTGCGGCACCCGCCTGCGCACCCCGGAGCGCGCCCGCCTCGAGCGCCCCGCAGACGGAGCGCCCTGCCGCCCCGCTGTCGAGCCACCGGCCACACGGAGAGGTTCCCGGGGCCGTATTGACTCCTTGTCGACACCGGGGGCCGTGCGGAACCTCTCTGTGACATGGGACCCTTCGACTACCTGGCGGAGATGCACCGTGACCTCGAGGAGCGCTTCGAGGCCGTGGAGTCAGCCGACCCCGACGACGTGCAGCCCCTCACCGCGGAGCTGGTGGAGGCGCTGCGACTGCACTCCCGACTCGAGGAGCGCCACCTCTACCCGCTCATCGGGCGCGTGCAGGGCCGCGCCCGCGCGCGCCAGGGCGTGGAGGACCACCTCACCCTGCGCGAGCTGATGGCGGAGATGGAGGACCTGCGCCCGAGCAGCTTCGAGTGGCTCGCGCGCCTGCTCGCGCTCAAGGACGTGGTGATGGCGCACGTGCAGGAGGAGGAGGCGCAGGACTTCCCCCGCCTGCAGGCCGCGCTCGAGCCGCACGAGCAGGAGGAGCTGCAGCGCTCCCTGGAGCGCACCCACGTGGAGCTGCTGCGCGACATGCATGGCATGCCCGCGCCGGTGGGCGCCATGCCCATCCTCGAGCCGCTGCGCTGGGACGCGTGAGCCGTCGCTCGCGACAGAATCCCTGAAAAGACCCCGGTGAGAGCGGAAAAGCCAGACATGTGCTGTCACATGTCTGGCTTGTCATTCCATTGGGCAGTCGACAGCGCCCGCCCGGAGCGGCTAAGGGCTTTCCCCCAGAGCAACGCCAAAACACACGTCGCCCCGGGGTTCGCCAGACATGTCCGTGGACAAAGCCTTTCGTGAAATGATTCGCAACGAGATCGAGGTGCAGCTCAAGCCCCTGCGCGACGTGGTGTCGCGCCTGGAGGAGGGCAGCGCGGACCTCGATGCCCTGCGCGACGTGGCCGAGCGCCTGATGCCCTTCGCCGAGGCGATGGGCCCGCTCTTCGGCGCGGTGCCGGGCGCGGGTGGCGCGCGCGGCGGGCGCGCGGGGCAGGGCGGCGCGGCGCTCGCGCGCCGGGGGCCGGGCCGTCCTCGCGGCAGCGGCAAGAACGTGCTCGCGGCGGGCGGCGGCGCGGGCGGCGCACGGCGTGGGCGCAAGCCGGGTGCGGCGGCGGCGGCCGGTGCGGCCGAGGGCGCGCGCGCGTGCGCCATCATCGACTGCCAGAACCCCGCGCGCACCAAGGGCTACTGCGCGGCGCACTACCAGAAGCTGCGCATGCTGGTGAAGACGGACCGCAAGCCGGCCGCGTGGGCCGAGTACGCGCCGCCCCACAGCGTGCCGGACCTGGTGCTGCCGCGCGGGCGCGCCGCGTCCAAGGCGCTCAAGGAGCGCCAGGGCGGCAGCGCGCAGTCGTAGCGGCCGCGCCGCCGCAGCGCGGCGCCCGGCCCACGCCGACGGGCGCCTCAGGGGGCAGGAGGGAGAGCTCCTGCCCGTCCGCGGCGCACATTGCGCGGGCCGGCGGGGCGTGGTCCTAATCCGACCCAGCCATGAGCACTCCGAACAAGCGCGACCTCGAGCCCGGCATCGTCACCGACCTCGCGGGGCGCACGACCTACGGCAGCTACCTGCAGCTGGACCGGCTGCTGGACAGCCAGGCGCCGCGCAGCAGCCCCGCGCACCACGACGAGCTGCTCTTCATCATCCAGCACCAGACGAGCGAGCTGTGGATGAAGCTGCTCGTGCACGAGCTGGACGCCGCCGTGCGCTTCATCCAGGCGGACCGGCTGGAGCCCTCGTTCAAGATCTTCGCGCGGGTGGGGCAGATCCAGCGCATGCTCTTCGAGCAGTGGAGCGTGCTGGAGACGCTCACCCCCAACGAGTACCTCGAGTTCCGCGACACGCTGGGCCCCGCCTCCGGCTTCCAGAGCCACCAGTACCGGACGCTGGAGTTCCTGCTGGGCAACAAGAACGCCCAGGCGCTCGCGCCCTTCGCGCACACCCCCGCGGTGTACCAGCAGCTCAAGGACTACCTGCAGCGCCCCAGCGTGTACGACGAGTTCCTGCGCTACCTCGCGCGCGCGGGGCACGACGTGCCCCGGGACCGCGTGGAGCGCGACTGGAGCCAGCCCTACGAGGCGAGCGCGGGCGTGATGGAGGTGGTGCGCCGCATCTACGAGGGCATCTCCTCCGGCAGCGACGAGCACTGGGACGCGTACGAGATGTGCGAGAAGCTGGTGGACGTGGAGGAGCGCTTCCAGCTCTGGCGCTACCGCCACATGATGACCGTGCAGCGCATCATCGGCTTCAAGCAGGGCACCGGCGGCTCCTCGGGCGTGGGCTTCCTGCGCAAGGCGCTGGACCTGCGCTTCTTCCCGGAGCTGTGGGACGTGCGCACCACGCTCGCCCCGCCGCCGCGCCGCTAGGCCGCCCGGCGGCCCACCTGTCCCCGCCTTCCTCCGGCGTGCTTCGTCCCTAGCTTTTCCCTCTCAGGGAGGAGCACACCGCCATGGCCGAGCACGATCCGAAGAAGGACGCGAACCTCACGCCGGACGACGAGCAGGGCCCCAAGCGCGAGGCCGGAGACCGCCCCGTGCCCACCCCGGGCCACATCGGCAACCTGCCGGACCAGGGCACCGTGCCCGCGCCGCCGGTGAGCGCGCCGTCCGGGCACTGAGGCCCGCGGGCCGCTGAAGCTGCAGGGTGCCCGCGCTGTGGAGGTCGCCACGCCACGGCCTCCCGTCCGGGCCGCCGCGCGGATGCAACCGGGTTGCAGGAGCGCGGCGCGCGCCCCTCAGGGCGCCACCGGCTCCGCGCCCTGTGCCCCGCCGCGCTCGAGCGGCCGCGAGGCCGGCGCGCGCAAGAGCCCCCACACGCCGATGGCCGCGAGCAGCGAGATGTCCGCGAAGAGCATGGGGGCGAAGACGGGCGCGCCGTAGACGAGCTTGTCGCGCAGGCCGGAGCCCGGGTGGCCGAGGTCCGCGTGCAGGTGCAGCGCGAGCCCCACCAGCCCCACCGCCGCCACGAGCGCGAGCAGCCCGAGCGTGAGGCGCAGGAAGCCGGGCGTGGGGCGCAGGAGCGCCACCAGGAGGAAGCTGGTGCTGAAGGCGGCCGCCACCACCGGCACCCACTCGGCCGCGGAGAAGAAGCCGTTCTGCGCGTGGTCGAGCAGGCTCAGGCCCAGGTTGCCCGCGCTCCCGCCCAGCGCGAGCAGCAGCACCCAGGGCGCCCACGCAGGGCCCTCCGGCGCCTCCATGCGGTTGAGCAGGATGAGCAGCCCCAGCCCCACGTACGAGAGCGGCGCGACGAAGGGCGCGGTGTAGACGAGCTCGCGCAGTGACTGGCGCGCGAAGAAGGCGCTCTCCAGGTGCAGCAGCATCCCGGCCACCCCCACCGCCATGCTGCCCACCGCCACCGCCACGTCCAGCCAGCGCGTGCGCGCGTGCATCCGCGCGGAGAGGAGCCCGGGCAGCAGCAGCAGCGGCGAGACGAGCGAGAAGGCCACCGGCACCCACTCGGCGGGGTGGGCGAAGGCGTTGGCCGCGTGGGCGAGCAGGATGTCCGCCGCGAGGAAGGCGAGGTTGAACACGGCAAAGGCGCGCGCGGCCCAGAAGGGCGTGAGCGCGGCGAGCCGCCCGCGCAGCCCGCCCGCCGTCACGGCTTCGCCTCGGTGCCCTTCGTGGCCTTGGGCACCGGCGCGCCGCCGTGGCCCTCGCGCAGCTCCTTCGCCATCGTGTCCAGCTCGTTTCGCAGCTTGAGCAGCTCGTAGTTGCCGTGCCACTGCACGAAGTCCGCGCCGCCCATGAAGGCCGCGTGCTTCGCGGTGCGGCCGAAGTAGTGCCAGAGGTCGAACTCCACGAACTTGATGGGCTGGTCGAAGGGCTTCGCGTCGATGAGGCCCTCCTTGCGCAGCGCCGCCGTGAGGTCGAGCGCGCCCTTCACCTTCTCGTTGGTGGACTGCAGCACCGCCTCGGCGTTCGTGTAGAAGCTCTCCACCTGGGTGTGCGCGTGGCACTTGAGGCACACCTCCTTCATGCCCTGCTCGCCCGCGTCTCCGGCGGGGCGGCGCGTGGAGATGGGGGCGAAGAGGAACCAGCCGAGGCGTTCGCCCGGGTTGTGCGTCACCTTGAGCCCCTCCAGGCCGCTCATGTGGCAGGTGGAGCAGGTGGGCGCGGGCATGTCCGCGGTGGTCAGGTGCTTGGGGTCCGCCTTCAGGTTGAAGCTCTCGCGCTGCGCGGTGAAGAGCACGCCGTGCTTGGACTCCTCGAAGATCTCGATCTGCGAGTGGTCCGGGCCCATGTGGCACTGGCCGCAGGTGCGCGGCTCGCGCGCGAGCGCCACCGAGGTGGAGTGGCGCGCGTGGCACTGCGTGCAGCTGCCGAAGGAGCCGTCCGCGTTGGGCTTGCCGATGGCGTGGCAGGCGTCACAGCCGCCCGCCATCGCGGACTCGCCCTCGGCCACGCCCACCGGGTGCGTGGGGCGCTTGATCCACCCCGGATGGAACTTCTCCCCCAGTGCGATCTGCTCCGGGCTGAAGCCCTCCGTGCCGCGCACCGCCGCCCACGAGGGGCCCGCGTGCCGGCTGCGCGCGAACTGTTCGTACTCGGTCGTGTGGCACTGCGCGCAGTTCTTCGCGGTGAGGTGCTTGGCGAGCGTGAAGCCGCGGTGCTCCATCGCCTCCTGGCCCTCGGCGGGCTTGTGGCAGTCCAGGCAGTTGATGCCCTTCACCGCGTGCTGGCTGCGCTCGAACTGGTGCACCACCGCGGAGGTCTCCCGGCGGTGGCACTCGGCGCACTTGCCGGTGGCGCGCACCAGCTCCGCGCTGGGCTGCGCCGTCTCCACCGGGGGGCGCTTCGCGTTGATCAGCAGCGCCGCGACCACGATCGCCGTACCCAGCACCACGGCGATGAACACCGACTTGAAGCTGACGGCGGGCATAGGGCTCCCGGGAAGGTACCCAGAGCAGGTAGCCATGCCCCACAACCCCGCCAACTCCGTACCCCCGGTCCTCCCCGTGTTCCACGAACAGGGGCCGGACGGAGGCTCCATGGCTCCGGGACACGCGGGCCCCGCGGGGCACATCGGCCGCGGAAGGAAGCGTCATTCCAGGCCCCGTGCGACCCCCAGAGCCCGCGGAAGGAAGCGTCATTCCAGGCCCCGTGCGGCTCCAAGCCTGCGGAACGACAGCTCTTTCCGGCAGTAGGCCCGCCGCGAGCGCCGGCCCCGGCCACCCGGCCTACCTGCGCCCGGTCAGCGCCACTCGCTCTCGAGCAGCCCGAGCACGGCGGTGTCGCAGTAGGCGCCCTCGGACAGGGCGGAGTCGCGCAGCAGCCCCTCCTGGCGGAAGCCGAGCCCCTGCAGCAGGCGCATCGAGGCGGTGTTGCGCGGGTCCACGCGCGCCTCCATGCGGTGCAGGCGCATCACCCCGAAGCCGAAGCGCACGACGTGGGGGAGCGCCTCCTTCATCAGGCCCTGGCCCCAGTAGGGCTTGGCGAGCATGTAGCCCAGCTCCGCGCGGCGCTCGCGCTGGCTCCACTGGAAGAACCCGAGGTAGCCCACGGCGTGCAGCTGTCCGGGCAGGGTGACGGACCAGCGGGCGGACTCGCCGCGGCGCTGGGTGTCCAGGTCGCGCGTGAGCTTCTCGCGCAGCTGCGCCACGCCCTGGCTCGGGTCCTGGCCGGCGTAGCGCATCGCCTCGGGGTCGCCGTAGATGGCGAGCAGCGCGTGCGCGTCCTCGAGCACCGGGGCGCGCAGGCGCAGGCGCGGGGTGGACAGCTCCGGGAGAGGCTCGAGGACGACGTGGGGCATGCGGGCCGCATCTGAGCGGCTCCGGCCTCCGGGCTCAAGCGCCGCATCGGGCTCGCGCGCCGCACCGGCTCGGCGCCGGACGATGGGTCCTCGCCCGGGCACCGCGGGGCGGCGCCGGGGCCCGGCGAGCTGTGGGCGGCACGTTCCCACTGCAGCGGCCCGGCGAACCGGGGGGCACCTTCCGCGACTGCAGGGGCGCGGGGCGGGGCTGCGGCGCACCCCGGCGGCTCAGGGCACGGCGAGCGCGCGCAGGCCGCGCTGGCCGTCCTGCTCCACGCGCAGCAGCAGGGCGCTGCCACTCTTCGCGCCGCGCAGCTTGGAGATGAGCCCCTGCGGGTCCTCCACCGCCTGGCGCTCGGCCTCCACCACCACCATGCCGGGCTGGAGCCCTGCGCGGTCGGCGGGGGAGCCCGGCTCCACGCCGGCGATGACCGCGCCGGGGCTGCCGTCGGGCGTGGGGCGCAGGGCGAGCCCGATGCGGCGGCTGCTGCCGTTGCCCTCGCCGTCATCGGGGCCGCTGTCCAGCTGGGCGCGCGGCTGCACGCCGGTGCCCTCGAGGTCGGGCCGGGTGCCGAGCTTCACCTTCTCCTCGCGCCGCTTGCCGTCGCGCCACACGCCGAGCGTCACCTCGTGGCCGGGGCTCTGCAGGCCCACGCTGCGGGTGAGGGCGCCCGCGGAGGCGAGCGGCTTGCCGTCCAGCGCGACGATGACGTCGTCTGCCTTCAGGCCGGCGCGGGCGGCGGGGCCCCCCGGGTTCACGCTGGCCACGAGCGCGCCCGCGGTGGCGTCGGTGCCCAGGGCGCGTCCCAGCTCGGGGCTGAGGTCCTGCGCGGCGAGCCCCAGCCAACCGCGCGTGATGGCGCCGTCCTTCTGCAGCCGCGGCACCAGCGCGCTCACCAGGTTGCTGGGCACCGCGAAGCCGATGCCGGTGCCGCCGCCGATGATGGCGGTGTTGATGCCGATGACCTCGCCCTTCAGGTTGAAGAGCGGCCCGCCGCTGTTGCCCGGGTTGATGGCGGCGTCCGTCTGCAGGAAGTCGTCGTAGGGGCCGGCGTGGATGTCGCGCGCGCGGGCGGAGAGGATGCCCGCGCTCACGCTGGAGGAGAGGCCGAAGGGGTTGCCGATGGCCACCACCCAGTCGCCTACGCGCAGCGCGTCCGAGTCGCCGAGCTTCACGAAGGGCAGCTGCTCCTTCACGCCCTGCAGCTGCACCAGCGCCACGTCGGTGAGCGGGTCGCGTCCGAGCAGCTTGCCGTCGTACTGCTGGCCGCCCTCGAGCTTCACGCGGATGGTCTGCGCGTCCTGCACCACGTGGTTGTTGGTGAGCAGCAGGCCGTCCGCGCTGATGAGGAAGCCGGAGCCCAGCCCCTGGCGCTGCGGCTGCTGCTGCTGCGGGGCGAAGGGGTTCCAGCCGGGGCCCTGCCCGTCATCTCCCCCGAAGCCTCCACCGAAGGGCAGGCGCGCGCCGCGCGGGGCGTGGCTGGGGCCGGTGCGCACCTCGACGAAGGCGACCGCGCCCTTCACCTGCGCGACGAGGTCCGCGAGCGAGTCGGGGCGGCCTGCGGCGAGCGGCTCGGTGCGCGCGGCGGGGGCCGCCGGGGCGGGGGCGGCAGCGGTGGGAGCAGCGGCCGCGGGGGCCGGCGCGGGCTTGGGGTCCTGGCGCGCGGGCTGGCCGCAGGCGGCGAGGGCGCCGAGCAGGGCGGGGACGCGGGCGAGCTGGACCGCGCGGGTCCAGCGGGAGCGGGGGGGCATGGGACTCCTTTCGGTCAGACGAACGTAACGGTCGAAGAGGCCGCCGCAAGCGGAGGCCGATGCCCTCATGCAGGAGCAGCACGCGTGCCATGAGACGGGCGTGGCACGGAGGCCCGGGCGCCCCCTGGCGCTCCGCCAAGCGCCCGGAAACGCTGTGTTTTGCCAGGCTCCGGCGGGACCGCGGGGGTGGGGCATCCCGTCCGCGGGGCAGCCTGCCCCAGGTCTGGGAGCGCACCTTGTGGGTGTCGGGGGCGGGGCGCATGCTCCGGGGCATGTGCGCGAAGCCTGCCCGCCCGCCTGCCACCTACGCCGACCTGGAGGATCTCCCCACCGGCTGGGTCGGGGAGATCGTCGGCGGCGAGCTGGTGGCGAGCCCGCGACCGGCCATCCCGCACGCGCTGGTGGCGACCCGACTCGCCGGGTTGCTGGATGGCGCGTTCAGCCGGGGGCGCAGCGGGCCGGGGGGCTGGCTGGTGCTGTGCGAGCCGGAGCTGCGCCTCGGCGGGGAGGTGCTCGTGCCGGACCTCGCGGCCTGGCGGCGCGAGCGCCTCCCGGCCTCGCTCGACGTGGCGGCGATGAGCGTTGCGCCCGACTGGCTCTGCGAGGTGCTCTCGCCCTCGACCGCGGCGCACGACCGGGCGGTGAAGCTGCCTGCGTATGCGCGTGAGGACGTGGGCCACGTGTGGCTCGTGGACCCGGCGCTGCGCACGCTCGAGCTGCTGCGCCTGGACGGCGCGCACTACACGCTGCTCGCCACGCACCACGGCGAGGCGGCGGTGCACGCCGAGCCCTATGAGCCGCTCGCCCTGGAGCTGCGGCTCCTGTGGGAGGCGTGAGGCGGCGCGCTAGCGGCGCTCGAGCACCACGGTGAGGTTGTTGCTCGGCATGTCCACCACGCGCTCGCGCACGAGCCCGTGGCGCGCGCCCTCCGCGAGCACTGCCTCCAGCGCGCGCACGCCCCAGGCGGGGTTGCGCGCGCGCAAGGAGGCGTCGAAGGCGAGGTTGGTGGGCGCGGTGGGGCGGCCCTCCACGAGGTAGGGCCCGTAGAGCGCGAGCCGTCCGCCGGGGCGCAGCGCGCGCGCCGCGCCGGCCAGCAGCGCCTGCGTGGCCTCCCACGGCGAGATGTGCACCATGTTGATGCACACCAGCGCATCCCAGGGGCCTGCGAGCGCCTCGGGCCAGGGGAGGCCGCGCACGTCGAGCGCCGCGGCCGGCAGCACGTTGAGCAGCCCCTCCGCGCGCCGCCACGCCTCGATGCTGGGCAGCGCCTCGGGGTCTGCGTCCGTGGGCTGCCAGGTGAGGTGGGGCAGGGCGCGCGCGAAGAAGACGGCGTGCTGGCCGGTGCCGCTCGCCACCTCGAGCACGCGCGCGGGCAAAGGGAGCAGCTCGCGCAGCACGGCGAGCAGCGGCTCGCGGTTGCGCTCGGTGGCGGGCGCGTACTGCCGGTCGTCCCCGTGGCTCATGCGGTGCACTATCGCATGGTGGGCGCAATCCCTCACCCCGCCCCTGCGGGCTCACGCCTAAGGTTGCCCCCGTCATGCGCAACGGCACGCTCGTCTTCGAGAAGGGGCAGGTCCTCTGCTACCGCATCTACGACATCGCGGAGGAGATCGACCTGGAGCGCGCGCGCAAGGTGCTCACCGAGGGGGCGCGCCGGCTGAAGCTGGGGCGTGAGAACGGGCAGTACCTGGAGCTGCCCAACCCGCCGCTCGCCTACGAGCTGGGGCGGCGGGTGCTCGCGGTGCGCGCGGGGCCGCTCACCGTGGACGTGACGGCGCGGCTCTTCGACCACGGCGCGGCGAGCATCATCCTCGCGGTGCCCATCGCGCCGGGCACGGACTTCGAGGCGCTCACGGCGCTCGCGGACGAGCTCTACGACAGCGAGGCGCTGGAGGCGCTCGCCGCGGAGCTCATCGACACCGTGCGCAAGACGCTCGCGCCGGCGCTGCAGGGCCCGCACCTGTGGGACCAGAACGAGAGCTACACGGTCGTCTTCGCGGAGAGCCTCTCCCTGCCGGGGGTCGCGGGCGCGCCCAGCGCCGAGCAGGTGGTGGGGCAGGTGGACCTCGCGCGGCTGCTGCTCGGGGAGGTGGCGGGGCGGCCGCTGAGCGAGCGCGAGAGCGCGGCGGTGACCCAGGCGCGCTTCAGCTACACGGTGGACGACCTGGTGGTCGTGGACTGGAACAGCGCCTTCGTCTACGAGCCCTCGGGCAGCCGCGACATCCCGGACCTGCTGGAGATCGCCAACGCGCAGCTGCTCGAGTTCCGCTACTACGACGACCTGCTGGACGCGCACATCGCGCGCATCCACGACGAGGTGCAGAAGAAGCGCAGCGGGGGCCTCTTGCGCTCGCCCTACCGGCGGCTCGCGCGCGAGACGCTGGCCACGCTCATCGACCTCTCGGAGTTCGTGGAGCGGGTGGAGAACAGCCTGAAGATCGTGGGCGACTTCTACCTGGCCAAGGTCTACGAGGCCGCGGTGCGCCGGCTGCGCATCCCCTCGTGGCAGGCCTCGGTGACGGGCAAGCAGCAGCTGCTGAGCCAGACCTACGGGCTGCTCAAGGGCGAGGTGGACACCGACCGCGCGCTCACGCTGGAGCTGGCGATCGTGCTGCTCATCGTGCTGGAGATCGCCTTCGCCTTCATGCGGGTGCTCTAGGCGCCTACCTCCAGGGCCCCGGGGGCCCCCATTGGCCCGCGCGCGGCTTGCGGTACGCTGCGGCCTGCACGTGTCCTCCTCTCCGCCCGCCTCCTCCTCCAGTCCCTCCGCGAGCCCCCTCTTCGGCGAGCTGCTGCAGCGCCTCGGGCTCGCCACGCCCGCGCAGGTGCACGAGGCGCTGGAGCTGCAGGCGGTGACGGGCGAGCGCGTGGGCGAGGCGCTGGTGCGCCTGGGCCACGTGACGCGCGAGGGGCTGCAGCAGGGGCTGAGCGAGGCGCTGGGGCTGAACCTGCCCACCGCGCCCCGGCGCCCGCCGCTGGGCGAGCTGCTGGTGGGGCTCAAGCACGTCACGGCCGCGCAGCGCGACGAGGCGCTGGTGCGCCAGCGGCGCGACGGGCGCCGGCTGGGGGAGGTCCTGGTGGAGCTGGGCCACTGCACCTACAAGCAGGTGTACGAGGCGCTCGCGCTGCAGGCGCGGGTGGTGGGCGCGCGCCCGCCCGAGGCGGCGCGGGCGGAGGGCGGGGCTGCGAGCACGGCCGCGCGCCGGCGGGTGATGGTGGTGGACGACAGCGCCATCGCCTGCGCGCTGGTGCAGGAGGGGCTGGTGGGCCTCGGCTACGAGGTGGTCTGCTTCCAGGACCCCTTCGAGGCGCTGGAGCAGGTGCAGCGCGTGCAGCCGGCGCTGGTGCTCAGCGACCTGGAGATGCCGGGGCTGGACGGCGTGGCGCTGTGCCTGCGGCTCAAGGAGGGCTCCGCGGCGGGCGTGCCGGTCATCATCCTCACCGCGAACGACATGGAGAGCCGCCGCGTGCAGGGCTTGCGCGCCGGGGCGGACGACTACATCCACAAGGGGGCGAGCCTCGAGGAGCTCAGCGCGCGCATCGAGAGCGTGGTGCGGCGCACCGGCGAGACCGAGCGCATGCGCAAGCTCTTCGCGCGCTACACCTCGGACGCGGTGGTGGAGGAGATCCTCAAGCGCCCCGAGGAGGTGGTGCTCACCGGCGAGCGGCGCGAGGTGACGGTGCTCTTCGCGGACCTGCGCAACTTCACCCACCTGGCCGAGCGCCTCACCCCCGAGCGCACGGTGGCGGTGCTCAACCACGTGCTGGGCGCGCTGAGCGACGCGGTGCTCACCTGCGGCGGCACGCTGGACAAGTTCCTGGGTGACGGGCTGATGGCCGTGTTCGGCGCGCCGGTGGCCCGCGAGGACGACGTGGTGCGCGCGCTGCAGGCCGCCCGCATGATGGTGGCCGCGGTGGAGCAGCTCAACGCCCAGCCCCCCGCCGCCATCTTCGAGACCTTCATCGACGAGCTGCCCGCGCTGCAGCTGGGGGTGGGCATCAACACGGGGCAGGTGGTGGTGGGCACGGTGGGCAGCGCGCTGCGCACCGAGTACACCTGCGTGGGCGACGCGGTGAACGTGGCCTCGCGGCTGTGTGCACTCGCCAGCCCGGGCGAGGTGCTGGTGGGGGCGCGCACCTGCGAGCTGGGCGAGGGCAGCGCGCGCTTCACCCCGCTCGCCCCGGTGCAGCTGCGCGGCCGCAGCCAGCCGGTGCAGCCCTTCCGCGCGCTGTAGGCTAGGGTGAGGGGGCCATGGCTCCCCCGGCCTCCCCCTCCCGCCGCGTCCCTCCCGTCCTCGTGCTCGGCCTCGTGCTCGGGCTGCTGGTGGTCGTGGGGGTGACCTGCTTCGCCCGCCTCAGCCGGCACTCGCCGAGCCAGGCGCAGGTGCACGCGGACTTCGCGCGCATCCAGGCGGCGCTGGACGCGTACCGGCGGGACGGGCACGCGCTGCCGGAGGAGGGGGACCTGTCCTTCCTCGCCCCGAAGTACCTCCCCGAGCCCCCGCTGGACCCCTGGGGCCGGCCCTACGAGTACCTGAGCAACGGCGAGCGCGTCATCCTCTCCACCCTGGGGGCGGACGGTCGCCACGGCGGGGTGGGGGAGGACGAGGACCACACCAGCACGGACGGCCACCCGGCGCCCTGAAAGCGGCAAATGGGCGAAAAATCGGCCTCCGGGGCCCCTGCCGATTCGACGGGGGGCGTGTGGGCGGATAGAGTTGGGCGCACTCTTTTCCGCTGGACACACAGAAAGGTCTGGTTGTGACAGGACGGGGTTATCGCGAGGAGGAGCTCGTCACCAACCGCGCCTCGCTCTTGCTCTCGGGCGGCACCGAGGACGAGCGGCGGGCGTGGGCGCAGGAAGCGGCGGAGCACTTCGCGGCGGAGGGCCCCCTGGTGGAGGCGCGCACCGCGGCCGAGCTCGCCCAGGCGCTCAAGGCGCCGCGCGGCGTGGTGTTCATCCCGGACGTGGGCAAGCTCGCGCCCGTCGCCCAGGCGCAGCTGCTGCGCTGCCTGCAGCTGCAGGAGGAGCGGCCCAAGGTGGTGGTGGGGCTCGCGGGCTCCCCGGACCAGGCGCGCACCCGCGGCACGCTGCGCGAGGACCTGCACTACCGCCTGCACCAGGCGCTGGTGGACATGAACACCGAGGGCCTGCGCGATGCGCTCAAGAAGCGCCGCGCCCAGGCCGCCGCCGAGCGGGCGGCGCGCGCCGCGAAGCTCAAGGCCTCGGCGCCTGCGCCGCAGGCCGCCTCGCGCACGGGCAAGGCCGCGGGGCGCAAGGTGCTCGCGCACCCGGCGGCGTCCGCGAAGGCCGCGGTGCGCAGCGCGGGCGGCGCGGCGCGCTCGGCGGGGACGCCGGCGCGCAAGTAGCGGCCGAGCCCTCCCTCCACCTTCGTGAGGAGGAGGGGCCGCGGCCTCACGCAATCGCGGGCGGTCTGGAGGCGCGGCTTCGCGCGCCCCTCGCCGGGCGTCTCGAAGGACGGCGCCGTGCGCTCGCGTGCAGCGGGCGCCGTCGCGGGCGGGCGGTGGTGTGGGTCGACTTCGCGCGCCCCCGAGCGCCGAGGGCGCGCGCGCCGGCTATCGGTGGTGGTTGTGCTTCTGGCCGCGCTTGGCCTTGAAGCCGGTCTTCTTCGCGGCGGGCTTCGCGCTCTTCGTCGCGCGCTTCGCGGCGGCGGCGGGCATGGTCTTGCGGCCGGCGTCGCGCGCGGGCAGGGCGGCGGCGGCGCTGGTGTCCTCGCTCTTGCGCGAGACGGTGCGCGCGGCGGGCGTCACGCGGGCGGCCTCGGAGGGCGGCGGCGCGGTGCCCATCTCGCGCGCGGCGGTGGCCTCGCTCGCGGTGGAGACGGTGCGCGGGCCGGCCGAGCGCTTCGCCGTCACGCGGCGCGCCTCGCTGGGCGGGGGCGCGGCGCCTTCGGTGGCGTTGGGAGACGCGCTCGCGGCCGCCTTCGGGGCCTTGGGCGCAGCCGCCTTCGCCGCCGGGGCCTCGGCGCCGGCGGACTTCGTCGCGCGCATCGTGCTCTCGGCGGCGCTCTTCACGGCGGAGGTCGCGCGGGTGACGGCCTTCTTCTTGTTGCCGGGAAGCTTCTCGCTCAGGGCGTCCACGGTGTTCACCGCGGCCACGGTGCCCTTGGCGAGCGTGCGCGCCACCGGCGTGCCTGCCTTCACCACCGCCTGCTTCACCTTGTCCATCAATCCACGCTTCGCCATCGTCGGGTGCTCCTCGTTGCGCTCGGTCCCCCTCGCTCCGGAATGGGGTGGAGGGGAGGTGCGCCAAAGGTAGTCATGAGCGCGGGGGCGGGAAGCCGCCGCGCGCGCCGCAGCTCAGGGCGCGGGGGAGAGCTTCACGGGCGGCGCGAGACGGCGGCGGGGCGAGCGGATCGCGCGCCCCGGACGCAGGGGGCGCACCGGCGCGCTCAGGCGCACGCGGCGCATGAGGCTGCACAGGGGCTCACCGAGGTAGCCGCACAGCGCCCAGAAGGGCGCGTAGTCCAGGCGGATGAGCCCGTTCACGCTCCAGATGCTCCCGGAGTAGTCCCAGGGGCAGCGGCCGATGAGCGCCACCAGCGCCGCGCCGCTCGCGTACTCCACCGCGAAGCACAGCACCATGTACACGAGCACCCGCGCGAAGCGCCCGAGGCCCGCGCGCCGCAGCGCCGGGCACAGCCGCTCGCTCGCGAGGATGCCGGCGCCCCAGATGGGGTGCATCCACAGGTAGCTGTAGCCCTTGAGGCGCAGGTCCCCGGCACCCGACGCCAGGTCGATCACCGAGGTGAAGAAGCACTCCACGCACCAGCCGAGGAGCCCGTAGAGGAAGAAGCGCGTCCAGACGCCGAGGCGACGCGCGCCCCGCCCGCTCGCCGCTGCCGCGCCGCGCTCCGCCCCCGCCTCGAGTTCCTGCCCGCCCATTCGCGCACTCCCCGCAGCCCGGCTGATGACAGGCTGAAGGTTGGGACAGGGTGGCCGGTCGGCAAGGCCTACAGGGTCTGCGTTGGCACGGCGCGTGCGCAGCGCGGGTCTTTGTAGACCCCGAAGTGCAGACCCCGAAGCGCAGGCCCCGAGGCGCCCTCAGCCCTCGCGCGCGAGGCGCTCGGCGTCCTGTACCAGGCGCTCGGTGGCCTCGGCGTCGTTGCTGTCGTAGTAGCCGCGCACGTGGCCCCGGCCGTCCACCAGCACGAAGTGGGTGCCGTGGAAGATGCCCATCACGTCCGCGTCGTCCAGGTTCTCGCGGCCCATGGAGATCTTGAAGCCGCCGACGATGGTGCCCTTGAGCTGCTCGTAGTCGCCGGTGAGGAAGCTCCAGCGCGCCTCGTCCGCGCCGTACTTGTGCGCGTAGGCGGAGAGGCGCTCGGGGGTGTCGTACTTCGGGTCCACCGAGAAGGAGACGAGCGCGAGCCTCGCGCCCACGTCCTTCGTGCGCCCCTGCAGCGCCGCCATCTTCTTGCTGAAGAGCGGACACACCGTGGGGCAGCGGGTGAAGATGAAGTTCGCCACGAAGGGGTGGCCCTGCAGCTGCTGCAGCCCGAAGGGGCGCCCGTCCTGGCGGGTG
The DNA here is from genome assembly GCF_009659535.1 of Aggregicoccus sp. 17bor-14. Taxonomy (NCBI): domain Bacteria; kingdom Pseudomonadati; phylum Myxococcota; class Myxococcia; order Myxococcales; family Myxococcaceae; genus Aggregicoccus; species Aggregicoccus sp. 17bor-14. The sequence goes on along the minus strand of NZ_VJZZ01000014.1, from coordinate 22,986 downwards.
AAGGTGAAGGCGGGCAGCGCGCCCAGGTCCGGCAGCGGCTCGGGCGCCGGGCGCAGCGCCACCCAGGCGCCCGCGAGCAGCACGCCGGCGAGCAGCGCGCCGAGCACGCCCCAGAGCAGCGGGCTCGAGGCGCGCCGGGGCAGGGCGGGAGAGGCGGGGGCGGGGGTGGACATGGACGCCACTGCTAACGGAAGGGGGCGCGGGGGGCAAGGCGCGCGCGGGGCGCCACCATCAGCCCGGCTTGGGGCGGGGGAAAGCCGCCTCCCTGCCCGCTAGCGCAGGTTCTCCGGCAGCAGCCGCTCCACCGTGACCACGTCGTGCCAGACCCCGTCGAGCGGGGCGTGCTTCAGGTGCACCCCCACCTCGCGAAAGCCCAGGCCCGCGAGCATGCGCCGGCTCACCGCGTTGGTGGCGAAGACGCGGCTGGTGAGCTTGTGGAAGCCGGCGGCAGTGGCGGCGGCCACCAGCGCCTCCACCGCGAGCCGCCCCGCGCCCTGCCCCCGCGCCTGCGAGTCCACGTACACGCTGAAGTCCGCCACCCCCGCGTAGCAGGCGCGCGGGCTGTAGGGCGCGCTCGAGGCGAAGGCGACGACCTGCGCGTCTGCCTCGGTCTCGGCGCGCTCCACCACCACCACCGGGTGGCGCCCGCCGAGCCAGGCCTGCACGTCCGCGGCCGTGCGCGGGCGGGTCTCGAAGGTGCTGCGCCGCTCGGCGATGCCCTCGCTGTAGATGCGCGCGATCGCCTCCGCGTCCGCGGCGCGCGCGGCGCGGGCCCTGAGGGTCGATGGGCGGGACGATGGGAAGCGGCCAGGCATCGCAGGCGCTGCAAACCACGAAGGCCTCCGGGCGACAAGGCGCCGCCCGCCCCCACCCGTGGTAGGGAGGGGTGCTGCACTTTTTTCCCCTGGCTGGAGACGCGCGGTGACGGTGACGCAAGGGCGGGGCTTCACGCTGAGCGCGCCGCCCCAGAGCACGGTGGAGGGGGCGCTGCACGGGGTGCTGGAGCCCGAGGGGCTGCAGGCGCTGGAGGCGCTGTTGCCGCGGGCGGAGGCGGCCGGTGGGCCGCGCCGGCTCCTGCTGCGGACGGAGGCGGTCACGGCCGCGGGCCCCGAGGCGCTCGCGCGCTGGGAGGCGCTGCACCGGCGGCTCGCGCAGGGCGGCTGGCGCACGGCGTACGTGGACGGGCGGCCCTGGGGGCGCGGGCTCGCGCTGCGGGCGATGCACGCGGGCGGGGACCCGCAGGGCCTCGCGGTGCCGAGCGAGCGGCAGGCGCGCGCGTGGCTCGCCGCGCAGGGCACGCGCGTGGGCGCGGCGCGCGCGGCGCTGGGGGCGGGGCGGTGAGCGCGGGCGGGCGGGTGGGGCCGGTGGGCCGCGCGCTGCTGCTCGCGATGCGCAAGCTCGCGCGGCTGACGGAGGGCTACGAGGTGGACTTCCTGGAGGAGGCGCTGCGCAGCTTCGGGCCGCGCGGCTTCCTGCAGTGGGTGCGCGAGAGCGCGCGGGTGTGGGAGCAGATGGTGGCGCGCTGGGGCGAGCGGGATGCGCACCTGCTCGCGGCGGGCGCGAGCCTGTGGAACGGCTGCGCGTACTGCGCGAGCGGCCACCTGCTCGCCTTCAACCTGCACGCCTTCGAGGCAGGGCTGGGGCTGTGCGGCCTCGACGAGGCGGAGCTGCCCGCGCTGCTGGCGCGCACGGACGCGCAGGTGCTCGCCGAGCTCGAGCGCCGGTTCTCGCACCCCTCCTTCGCCCCCGCGCTCGCGCTGGTGCGCCGCCAGTACGCGCTGCACGCCGGCATGGAGGCGCTGCAGCACGAGGACGACGCGCTGCTGCGGCGCACCGCCGCGCTCTACGCGTGGGTGAACGAGTGCAGCATCACCGTGGAGCCGCCCGCCCCGCCGCTCGGGCGCATCGCGCGCAAGCGCCCGCTGCGCGAGCACTACGCGCGGGCGCGGGCGCAGCGCCGCGCCGACGCCGCGCAGGAGGGGTGAGCGGAGGGGCGTCCGGGCGGCTGTGCGCCCGGTGGCCGCCGCGGGTGCTGGGCCTGGAGCCATGCGGGCGAGCGTGTCCAAGGTGTGCGCCCGCGGACAGGCCCCGTGCGCACCTTGATCCGCACACCCACGAGGGCCCCTACCCCCGCGCGCCGACGCGGGCGTGGCGGCGGCCGAAGGAAGGGACGCACACATGTCGATGGAGCGAGCTCAGCGGTTCATGGATGCACTGGGGAGGCTGGAGGAGAAGGGCGACGTGGACGGCCTCCTCGCGCTCTTCGCCGACGACGCGCAGGTGAGCAACCTCGCCAGCCCCCGCGTCTTCAGCGGGCGCGAGGGCGCGCGCGCCTTCTGGACGGAGTACAAGGCGACGCTGAAGCAGGTGCGCTCCACCTTCCGCAACGTCATCGACTCGGGCGACCGCACGGCACTCGAGTGGGAGACGCAGGGCACGGCGCACAACGGCGCGGCCGTGGCCTACGAGGGCGTGAGCATCCTCGAGTGGGACGGCGACCGGGTCAGCCGCTTCTTCGCCTACTTCGATCCGCACGCGCTGGGCCAGGAGCTCGCGCAGAACAACGCCCCGCGCAGCGAGGCCCCCGCGAGCGCGCCCGCGTAGCGCGCACGCCCACATCGGTGCTGCCGCGTCCGCCCCGCCTGCGCAGCGTGCACGCGGGACGGACGTGCGCGCGGGCCCGCAGTGTTTGTGGCTAGACTCCGGCCTCGTCGCTGCGCGCGTGGAGCCGCCCTCCGGCTCTCTGGCCGCGCTGCAGCCCCGAGGGAGAGATGAAGCTCGCTGTCGTCGCGGCCTCCGCGCTGCTGCTCGCCGCCGCCCTGCCCGCGCAGGCGCTGGGCACGAGCACCCCCCCGAAGCACGCGCAGTCCTCTTCGCAGGGCTCTTCGAAGAAGAAGCGCGCGCAGAAGAAGCCCGCCGCCGCCGCGCCGCCGGAGGCGCCCGCGCAGCCGGAGACCCCCGCCGCTCCCCCGCCGAGTGATGCGCCGCGCGCCCCGCCCGAGGCCTCGCCCGCGCAGCAGGCCCCGGCGGACCCCTCGCTGGACTTCGAGCTGCTCGAGCCCGAGGCGAAGGCGGCCGCGCCGGACCTCGAGCTCGAGCGCGCCGTGTCGCGCCGGCGCACCATGCTCTCGCTGCACCAGGGGCTGGGGCTGGGCATGGCCGGCGGGCTCGTGGCCACCACGCTGGTGGGCCAGCTCAACTTCAACGACATCTACCGCGGCGGCGGCGACGACGGCACCTGGAAGACCCTGCACCGCGGGCTCGCCGTGGGCACCACCGCCCTCTTCGGCACCGTGGCGCTGATGGGCATCCTCGCCCCCGAGCCCTACCCGAAGCCGCTGCGCTTCGACACGGTGCTCATGCACAAGGTGTTCATGTCGCTCGCGGCCGCCGGCATGGTCACCCAGGTGGTGCTCGGCCTCATCACCGCGAGCTCCGCCCAGCAGGGGCAGGTCTCCCAGGTGCGCTTCGCCACCGCGCACCAGGTGGTCGGCTACGCCACGCTCGGGTTCACCACCGCGGGCGTGTTCACCCTCTTCCTCTAGGTCGCTCCGAACATGCGCTCACTCTCCGCCCTCTGCGCCCTGCTCCTGTCCGTCGCCGCGCTCGCCGAGGGCGGCGCGCCGCGCACCTACGGCGTGCAGGACGGCAGCGCGCTCACGTACACGCTCATCCACAAGCTGCACGAGGTGAAGGGCACCGCGAAGCGCCTCGAGGGCAAGGCGCGCCTGCTGCCGGACGGCACCCTGCAGGTCGCGGTGCGCGCGCGCGTCGAGGACTTCGACTCGGGCAACGCGAACCGGGACGCGCACATGAAGGAGGCCACCGACGCGAGCCGCTTCCCGCTCATCGACTTCAAGGGCGTGGCGGGCGCCGTGCGCGTGCCGGCGAAGCTGCCCGCCACGCTGCCCGTCACCGTGAAGGGCCGCCTCACCTTCCACGGCGTCACCCGGCCCGTGGAGGTGCCGCTGCAGGTCACTTTCCAGAGCCCCGCGAAGGCGGACGCCACCGGGCGCTTCGAGATCAGCCTCGAGGCCTTCCAGATCGAGCGCCCCTCGCTCCTGATGGTGAAGGTGCAGGACGCGCTGGTGCTCGACCTCGCGGTGAAGCTCGCGCAGGAGGGTGCGTGAGCTGCTCGCGCCGCCGCTTCCTCGCGGGGCTCGCCGGAGCCGCGGGCGCCGCCGCCGTGCTGCCCGCCTGTGCGCCGGACATCCGCCCCGCGCCCCTGGTCAAGGCGACCTCGGCCAACAAGCGCGTGGAGCTGCAGGTCTCGAGCTACCCGGACCTCGCGCGCGAGGGGGGCGGCATCACCCTGCAGCTCGACGACGGCTCGGAGTACCTCGTGGTGCACCCGCAGGGGGACCAGTACGTCGTGCTCGGCGCGCAGTGCACGCACCAGGGCTGTCCGCTGGGCGTGGACGCGGGGGAGATCGCCTGCCCCTGTCACGGCGCGCGCTTCGGCAACGACGGCGTGCCCACGAATCCGCCCGCCGTGGCGCCGCTGGACACCTACGCGAGCAGCTACGACCCGGCCACCGGCGTGCTCAGCATCCGCTTCGCCGCGGGCGACGCCACCACGCCCCCGGTGGTGGACGGCCGCATCACCTTCCCCTTCGCGCAGTTCCCGCAGCTCGCCACCGCGGGCGGCCTCTACTACGGCGTGCCCGAGGGGCTCGGCCACCGGCTCTTCGTCTTTGCGCTCGGCGACGGCCGCTTCCAGGCCACCGACGGCATCTGCCCGCACCAGGGCGCCACCGTTGCGTGGAGCGCCGCGGATGGGCTGCTCATCTGCCCGCGCCACGGCTCGGAGTTCCAGCCCGACGGCGCCGTGGTGCCCCGCTCCGGCCCCGCCACCACCTCGCTGCGCGCCTACCCCACCACGAGCGATGCGAACGGCGTCACCGTGATCGTGGCGTAGGAGACGGCCCCTCCACTGCACGTCGGCACGTTCGGTCGACGTGGCGCGCGGGGGCCTTCGCCGAGCGCGTACCCGGCTCGATGGAAGGTCCGGACGGGACGGGCTCCTGGCGCGTTCGCCGAGCGCGCGAGGGCGCCGGCCTGCGAGACGCTCCGGGGAAGCGCGAGAGGAGAGGGGTATCGGCGCAGTCGTGCGCGCTGCTGTGGGCAGACCTCGGGACTTCCTTCTCGCTCCGAGCACCGTGGTCCGGGGCGTACGGCGCTCCCGCGGAATCGGCGCCAGAATGAAGCTCCGTTCGGGTCGGCCGCTCGACCCTGAGGCGTGAGCTCGGAAGCCAGCCGCGTACCAAAGCCGCGCGCTCGCCGAATGCCTGCGAGCGCCGCGGACAGAGGTGCAACCCCGGGAAGCCCCCGGTCGGACCCTGGAATGAAGCTTCATTCCACCCATCCACTGGCCCGCGCCGCCCCACGGCCGCTTTCGGAGCTGGAATGAAGCTTCATTCCAGGCAGCTTGGTGCGTCCGCCGCCCCTGGGCCGCGCGTGGGGCTGGAAGGAACCGTCATTCCACCCCGGCCTGGGTCGCCGAGTGGGGGGAGCCTCTTCCACACCCTGGCGCCTGGAATGAAGCTTCATTCCCCCGGGTCCGGCTGGGCTCCTGGCTTCGCGTCCTGGCGCTGACCGCGCCGCTTCGATGCAGGAACAGCGCGCGTCGGACGGGCACTCGGGCCCCTCGGACGAGCGCTGCGTCTGAGTCACCCCGGAGCGCCGCGCAGGCCGGCGCCCTCGCGCACTCGGCGAGGAAGATCGCTGTCCGGCCACCTCCGCGTCCTCACGAGCCGACAGCGGCACCCGCGTGGCTCGTCACCGAGCCACCTCTCCCGCGCGGAATCAGTACTCCCCGCTGCGAACCTGGAGCAGCACCTTGCCCACCGTCGCGCGCCCCTCGAGCTGGCGGTGCGCCTCGGCGGCCTCGTCCAGCGGCAGCGTCAGGCCGAGCACCGGCCTCAGCGCGCCCGCGGCCACCTGCGCGAGCAGGTCCTCCATCGCGCGCGCGTGCGCGCCCTCGGGGTGGGGCGTCGCGAGCCAGTACGCGCTCACGCTGAGCGAGCGCTCGAAGAGCTGCGCATCCAGGTCCACCGGCGGGGGCACGCCACTCGCGCTGCCGTAGTAGACGGCGCGGCCGAAGGGCGCGAGCGCGTGCAGGCTCTCCCCCCACGTGGCCTGCCCCACCGCGTCCAGCGCGAGCTCCACGCCGCGCCCCTGCGTCTGGGCGCGCGCCCACTCACCCAACTCGGCGTCCGGTGTGTCCGAGCGCGCGACCGCGCTCGCGCCGAGGCGCTCGGCGAGCGCGGCCTTCTGCGCGCTGCCCACCACCGCGAGCACCCGCGCGCCGGCCGCCCGCGCCAGCTGCACCAGCAGCGTGCCCACGCCGCCCGCCGCCGCGTGCACCAGCACCGCCTCGCCCGCCTGCACCCGCCCCACCGTGTGCAGCAGGTGCCATGCGGTGAGCCCCTGCACCGGCAGCGCCGCCGCCTGCGCGAAGGACACGCCCTCGGGCACGCGCCACACCCGCCCCAGCGGCGCGAGCGTCCACTCCGCGTAGCACCGCTGCGTCCACGCCACCACGTGCGCGCCCACCCAGCCCGCGTCCACGCCCGGGCCCACCGCGTCCACCACCCCGGCCGCCTCGCTGCCCAGGATGCGGGGCAGGGGCACCGCCGCGTCGTACAGCCCGCGCCGCCGCTCCGTGTCCGCGAAGTTCACCCCCGCCACGTGCACCCGCACGCGCACCTCGCCCGCGCCCGGCTCCACCTGCGGCACGTCCCCGGCCCGCAGCACCTCGGGGCCTCCCACGGCGTGATAGCGAACGGCCTTCATGGCGCGCTCTCTTAGCGCGGAGGGCCCCGGCCCCGCACGCTGCAGTGACGGTGCAGCTTTGCCGCCTGCGCGCGCGGCCGTGCGGCGAGGCGAAACTCCTGCAGCTCCACTGGGGGCGTGCAGGCACGAATGCCGCTCGGTGTGCTGGCACACGTACATGCGAGCGTGGTCACTTCCGGACGAGACACCCTTTGCCCCTCTGGAGGCCTGCACCGCATGACGCTCACCCCCTCGCGCCTCGCCGCGCCGCTCGCCCTGGCCCTCACCCTGCTGCTCGCCCCCCACGCCGCCGAGGCGCGCGGGCGCCACAGCAGCAGCAGCGGGGGCGGGGGCGGCGGCACGAACGTCCGCCTCGGCCTGGGCGCGGACGCCTGGTTCGAGGACCACGGCGGCCTCTTCTCGCTCCTGGTAGGCGTGGACACCCGGCTCGCCGGGCCCCTCTCGGTGGGCGGGCGCTTCGGCGTCGCGCTCGCCACGGGGCCGGACGACGTGGCGGTGCCGCTGGACCTCGTGCTGCGCCTCAACTTCTCGCGCGCCTACGTGGAGGCGATGGGCGGCCCGCACATCTTCTTCGACAGCGACGAGCACGTGCGCGGCCACGCCGCCTTCGGCTTCGGCCTGCAGAGCGGCGCGCTCTCCTTCGGCATCGAGGCGGGCTACCTGGACCCCGCGCCGGTGCTCGGCCTGCGGCTCGCCTACCGCATCTAGCTAGTAGTGCGGCGGGCGCTCCTGCTGGCGCGCGTCCACCAGGCCCGGGTCGCCCTCGAGCTTCTTCTTCAGGGCACCCACCTCCAGCCGCAGCGCGTCCAGCTCGCGCTGCTGGGCGTAGAGCACCTCGCTGAGCTCCTGCAGCAGCTCTTGCTGCTGGGTGAAGCGGATCTCCAGCTCGGTGAGGCGGGCGTCGTCGGCGGGGGCGTGCGTGTCGGGGGGAGCGGGCGCCATGATGGGCCGCACGCTTAGCGCGGCCCCCCGCCCAGGAGAAGTGCCCCATGGCCCTCACGTCCGCCCAGCACCTCGCGCGCGCCGCGGAGCTCTCCGCGCGGGGCCGCCCCGAGCTCGCCGAGAGCGCGCTCTCGGACGCGATCGACGCCGCCGTCGCCGAGGAGGATCTGCGCGCCCTCACCCGCGCGCGCCTCGCCCTGGGCACCTTCCTCGTGGACGCCGAGCGCGCCGACGAGGCCTACCCCTTCCTCAAGGCGGTGGTGCGCACCGAGTTCGCCGACGGCTCGGTGGACGCGGAGGTGAAGGTGGCGGCGCGGCTCTTGCGCCAGGTGCGCGGGGAGGAGGAGTAGCCTCAGGGCCCGTTGGGGGCGCAGCTCTCGCGGATGCGCTCCTGCTCCTCGGGAAAGCGCCGGTCCAGGTCCATGCGGGTGATGCGCGCCTCGTCGCGCGCGCCGCGCTCCAGCTGCATCGCGCACAGCGCCACCAGCGCGCGCGAGTCCCCCAGGTCCAGCCGGTCCGCCTCGCGCAGCTCCTGCTCCGCGCGGTACACGTCCCCCAGCGCGTAGAGCGAGCGCCCCAGCTGGTAGTGCGCCGCCGCGAGCTTCGGGTCCTCGCCCAGCGCGCGCTGGAAGAGGGCGCGCGCGTCCTCGTGGCGGCCCTGGCGCGCGCGCACCTGCCCCAGCTCCACCAGCAGCTGCGGGGCGGGCAGCTGGCCCTCGAGCCCCGCGAGCACCCGCTCCGCCTCCTTCACCCGGCCCACGTCGCTCAGCAGCCGCCCGTAGCGCAGCCGCACCCGCGCATCCCCGGGCGCGCGCGCCGAGGCCTCGGCGAGCGCGTCCACCGCCACCTCCAGCTGCCCGTCGTGCTCGGCGCGGTTCGCGCGCAGCAGGTAGGGGCGCGGGTCTCCCGGCGCGAGCTGCTCCGCGCGCGCGAGCGCCCCCTGCATGCAGCGCTCCGCGTGGTCCGCGTCGCACACGCGCGCGAGCAAGAGCTGCGTCTCCAGCGCGTCCGGCTCGCGGCGCGCCGCCTCGTCCACCAGCGCGCGCGCCTCGCCGCTCGAGCCCGGCAGCACCAGCTCCGCCGCCTCGCGCAGCTGCTCCGCGCTCGCGCTCTTCTTGGTGCGCAGGGGCTTGAGCAGCCGCACCCGCTCGGCCGGGTCGCGCGTCACGCGCGCAATCTCCAGCTCCTGCTCCGCCGTGTTGCGCGGCAGGAACAGGGGCACCAGGTGGATGGCGAAGGCCCCGAGGCACACCAGCACCAGCACCTGGAGGCTGTGCTCCAGCCGGTCCCAGCGCCCCAGCAGGCCCCGGCGCGGCGGGCGCCGGGGAGGCGCTGGAGGGCTCTCCGGTGACGGCTGCTGCGGGGCAGGAGGCGGGGCGGCCACGCTCGGGCTCACACTGCGCGCAGCCGGGGCCGGCGCTGCTCGGGCAGGTGCGCGCCGCAGGCCCAGCACACCTCGAAGCTGCCCGGGTTGTCCTCGCGGCAGGCGGGGCAGGGCACGTGCAGGTGCGCCGCCTCGGCGCGCTCGGCCACCTGGGCGAGCAGCGCGCGCGCCTCCTCCAGCTGCGCCGCGGGCACCCACAGCTCCACCCACGTCTCGTGGCTGGGCAGCTGCCCGGCGAGGTGGGCCACCGCGTCGTGGCGCACCTCCACGTGCAGGCCCGCCTCGCTCAGGAGCCCCGCGGCGAGGTGGGCCTCGCCGATGGTGCGGTAGACGCTCAGCTGGACGGAGGCCATGGGCGCGCGCGCTCTCCCTAGGGCAGGGTGGCCTCGAGCTTCTGCCGCAGCTCGGGCGACATCGGCTCCACCTTCGAGTCGAAGCGCGCCACCAGCTTGCCGCTCGGGTCGATGAGGAACTTGCTGAAGTTCCAGCGGATGTCCCCCTCCAGGCCCGGCTGCTGGGTGAGGTGCTGGAAGAGCGGGTGGATGTCCTGCCCCTTCACGCTCACCTTGCCGAAGAGCGGGAAGGTGGTGCGGTACTTCAGCTCGCAGAAGCGCTTGATCTCCGCGTTGCTGCCGGGCTCCTGGCCGCCGAAGTTGTTCGCCGGGAAGGCGAGCACCGTGAAGCCGCGCGCCTTGTACGCGCGGTACAGCTCCTCCAGCCCCTTGTACTGGGGCGTGTAGCCGCACTCGCTCGCGGTGTTCACCACGAGCAGCGCCTGGCCCTTGTAGGCGCTCAGGTCCTGCTGCTTTCCATCGATGGTCTCGACCTTGAAGTCGTACACGCTGCGCTCCTGGGCTTTGCCGGGCTTGGGGGACGGGGAGGGGGCCGGAGCGGCCGCGTGGGCGAGGCCTGCGGCGGCGAGCAGCAGGGCGGCGGAGGCGAGGACGGGGCGCACAGGCAGGGACACGCGGGAGGGCTCCGGGCAGTCGGGGGGTAGCGGCAGGACTAACGCAGCCGCCCCGCACGCGCCATCCCTGCGTTGTGCGCGGGCCGCTAGTGCATGTCCTTCGCCGGCGCGCCCGAGCCGCCCGTGCCCTGCTGCGCGCTGCCGCCCGCCTTCGGGCCCTTCATCGCCTGCAGGTCGTGCTGGCCCTCGCGCACGCCGCGGTCCAGCATCTGGGCGAAGGTGTGCATCTCCGCGAGCATGTTCTGCATTGCCCGGGTGAGCTCGGCAGGCGGCGGGCCCTTGTGCGGCGCGGCGGCCAGGTCGCTCGAGGCCTTCATCGAGTCGGCCATCTTGCGCGAGGACTGCGCGAGGTCGCGGTGCTCCTGGGCGAGCTGCACCAGCTTGTCGTGCTCGGCCTTCGACGCCGCGTCTCCGGTGCCCACCCACTTCGCGTGCGCCTCGTACATGTCCGCGACCTGGGTGAGGGTCCTGCTCAGCTGCTCGGGGTACTTCGCTTCGTCGGCCATGTGCTGGCCGCAGCTCTCCGCGGCCTTCGCCGAGGCGTGCGGCTTCGTGCCCTCGCCTGCGAGTGCGAGCGGCGTGGCGAGGCAGAGGGCGGCGGTGAGGATGAGGCGTCTCATGGAAGTGCTCCTTGGAAGTGCTCCTTCCGGTGGGTCCAGCCCGGAGGTAGCCACGCGCCCGCCCGCGTCACGCAGCAGGCACCCCGACGCCCTGCCGCGCGCGCGCCGTGAGGCGGTGCGCAGGAGCGCTCGGGTCGGACCCCGGCACGAGACGAGGGGGCGCGCGCACACGCCGCCCGGGGCACGGGATCTCCCCAAGGTGGCCCCTCCGGCCTCCGCGCGGAAGGGGACTCCGGGCGCGGCGCCCGCGCGCAGCGCTCCCGGGCGCCCGCCGGGGGGGCGGCACGGCGGGCGGTGCCCTCCTGTCCCCCGCACTGTCCACCAGCCTGACGCGCTGCATCCATTTGGGGTGTCTGCGGGCGGGGGGTTCCTTAGGATGGAGCCGTGAGCCCCGCCTCCGCCGCCCTCACCCGCGCCGCGACCGACCCCTCCGGCGCCCTGTCCGTGCCCGCGCCGCCCTCGCGCGCCGAGCGGCTCGCGCGGCTCGCGGGCGAGGCCTTCGACCTGCTGGTCATCGGCGGCGGCGCCACGGGGGCGGGCGTTGCGCGCGACGCGGCGCTGCGCGGCCTCAAGGTGGCGCTGGTGGAGCGCGAGGACTTCGCGAGCGGCACCTCCAGCCGCTCCAGCCGCCTCATCCACGGCGGCCTGCGCTACCTCGAGCACGGGCACCTGGGGCTCGTCTTCGAGAGCTCCATCGAGCGCCGGCGCCTGCTCACGCTCGCCCCGCACCTGGTGCGCCCGCTCGCCTTCACCTGGCCGGTGTACGCGGGCGCGCGCGTGCCGCGCTGGAAGCTCGAGGCGGGGCTCTTCCTCTACGATGCGCTCTCGCTCTTTCGCAACGTGCGCGGCTACAAGGGGCTCTCGCGCGGGGCGGTGCTCGCGGCCGAGCCCGCGCTCAAGCCCGAGGGGCTCAAGGGCGGCGCGCGCTACTACGACGCCGCCACGGACGATGCGCGCCTCACCTTCGCCAACGCGCTCGGCGCGCTCGAGGCCGGCGCCTGCGTGCTCAACCACGTGCGCGTCGCGGCGCTCGTGCACGAGGGGGGCCGGGCGGTGGGCGCGGACCTGGTGGACGCGCTCACCGGGCAGGGCCTTCGCGTGCGCGCCCGGGTGCTGGTGAACGCGGCCGGGCCCTGGACGGACGAGATCCGCCGCCTCGACGAGCCGGAGGCGGCGGGCCACCCCTCGGTGCGCGGCAGCAAGGGGGTGCACATCGAGGTGCCGCGCGAGCGGCTCGGCAACCGCGAGGCGCTCACGCTGCTCAGCCCGCTGGACGGCCGGGTGATGTTCATCCTGCCCGCGGGCCCCCACGCCATCATCGGCACCACCGAGACCTCCACCCGCGCCCACCCCGCCGAGGTGCGCGCGAGCGAGAGCGACGTGGCCTACCTGCTCGCGTCCGCGAACGCCTTCTTCCCCGGGGCCCACCTCACCCGCCAGGACGTGGTGAGCGCCTGGGCCGGCATCCGCCCCCTGGCCTCCGAGGCCTACGGCGCGCACGGGGGCGCCAACAGCGCGAGCCGCGAGCACGCGCTGCACGTGAGCGCGAGCGGCGTGCTGGGCATCAGCGGCGGCAAGCTCACCACCTACCGCGTGATGGCGCGCGACGTGGTGGACCGCGTGGAGCGCGAGCTGGGGCGCGCCCACCGCCGCACCCCCACCGAGGGGCTGCCCCTGCCCGGCGGCGAGCGCGGCCACGTGCCCGCCGAGGTGCTCGAGGCGCGCCGCGCAGGCCTCTCCCCCGAGACGGCCGAGCACCTGGTGCACGCCTACGGCGGGCGCTGGCGCCAGGTGTGGGCGCTCGTCCAGGCCACGCCCGCGCTCGCCCAGCCCCTGTGCGAGGGGCTCCCCTACTTGCAGGCCGAGGCCCTGCACGGGGCGCAGGCCGAGCTGGTGCACACGCTCGCGGACCTCCTCGTGCGCCGGCTGAAGGTGGCCTTCGAGACGCGCGACAACGGGCGCGCGGCGGCGCGCGTCGCCGCGCGCGTGCTCGCGCCCGCGCTGGGCTGGGACGCGGCCGAGCAGCAGCGCCAGCTCGAGCGCTACGACGCGGACGCCCAGCGCCTCTTCGGCATCGACCCGTCCGACAGCTGACGCCCCGCCCCGCCTCCGGGACCGGCCGCTGTGCACCGGCGCACGCGCCGGCGCGCCTCCGGTGCAGGGCCTGCTGGCGGCCGCGCCCCGCCGTGCGCTTCCTGCCCGATGGGGCGGTGCGCAGCAGCGGGCGGCGGGGGGCGGGACATGCAGCGTCGGGTGGTGGTGGGGTGGGCGGCCCTGGCCTTGGGGCTGGGGGCGGGGCTGGCGGCGGGCTGTGGGGGCGATGCGAAGCGCGAGCCGCAGGAGCTGGACAGGCCCACCTGCTCGGCCTCGCTGCAGGACGCGCCCGAGGCGCAGCTGCCCGCGGACGCGGAGGGCCGGCGCCCCTGGCTCGTGCGGGTGCCGGGCGGCGGCGGCGCGCAGGCGCAGGCCGCGGGCCGGGTGAGCGCGCTCGCCGCGGCGCAGGCCGCCGTGGGCCACGTGGGCGGGCGCCCCGTGCGCGCGCTGCGGGGGCTGCCCGTGCTGCTCGCCCGGCTCACGGACGCCGAGGCCGCGCAGCTCGCGAGGGACCCGGCCGTGGCGGCGCTCGAGCCGGACCGCCCCGTGTACGCGCTGGGCCTGCCGGACGCGCTCGCCCGGGTGGGCGCGCGCGCCGTGCTGCAGGGCGCGAGCGGCGCCTTCGCACAGGCGGGCAGCGCCGGGGAGCACACCGCGGGGGGCCGCCAGGTGCAGGCGCCCGAGGTGTGGGACGCGGACCTGGACGGCCGCGTGGACCCGGGCGCCCCCACCGGCGAGGGCATCCGGGTGTGCGTGCTGGACACCGGCCTGGACCCGCGCCACCCCGAGCTCCAGGGGCCCTACGATCCGCAGGTGGCCGCGGGCCACGACTTCGTGGACGGGGACGACGACCCCTCGGACTACGACGCCGCGACGAAGACCTGGGGCGGCGGCCACGGCACCCACGTGGCCGGCACCATCGCCGCGCAGCTGGGCTCGCCCGGCGGGCTCGCCCCCGGCATGGACCCGCAGGGCCTGGTGGGCATGGCCCCGGGCGCCACGCTCCTGGTGGGCCGGGTGCTGGACACCACCGGGCGCGGCAGCACCGCGACCGTGCTGGAGGGGCTCACCTGGTGCCAGGCGCAGGGCGCGCACATCGTCTCGCTCTCGCTCGGCTCGCACACCTCCAGCCCCGCCGAGGAGTCCGCCTTCGAGGCGGCGCGCCAGGCAGGGCTGCTCGCCATCGCGGCCACCGGCAACGACAGCGCGAGCAAGTCCTGCGTCGTGGCCCCCGTCTCCTTCCCGGCCGCCTACCCCTCCGTGCTCGCGGTGGGCGCGGTGGACGCGGCCGGCCGCATCGCCCCCTTCAGCAACCAGGGCCCGGCCACCTCGCTCGTCGCCCCCGGCGTGGGCGTGCTCTCCACCGTCATCCGCGGCGTGGACCTCGCGAGCGACGTGCACGTGGCGGGCGCGGCCGTGCCGGCCGCCTCCATCGACTTCGCCGGCGAGGGCACCTTCCGCGGGCCCCTGGTGGACTGCGGCCTCGCGGCGACCGCGGACAGCTGCGGCGCGCTCTCCCCGGCGCTCGCGGAGAAGGGCTTCGTCGCGCTCGTGCAGCGCGGGCAGCTCGCCTTCGCGGACAAGGTGCGCGCGGTGCAGGCGCAAGGCGCGCGCGCCGTCCTCATCGCCAACGGCGACCCGGGCGCCGCCCCCGGCAACCTCACCCTCGGCGGCCCTCCGCCCGCGGGCGCCTGGCCCCCCGCGGCCGTGCTGGGCAAGGAGGACGCGGAGCGGGTGCGCGCCCAGGCGGGGCTCTCCACCGAGGTGAGCGTGCACCCGGTGGACTACGCGAGCTTCAGCGGCACCTCCATGGCCGTGCCCCACGTCTCCGGCGTCGCCGCCCTGGTGTGGAGCGCCCGCCCCGGGCTGCGCGCCGACCAGGTGCGCACCCTGCTCGAGGCGAGCGCGAGGGACCTGGGCGAGCCGGGGCGCGACCCCGCCTACGGCTTCGGCCTCGTGCAGGCGCGCGCCGCGCTCGAGCGGCTGCGCAGCGAGCCGCCGGAGCCCTGAGCGCCCTAGCGCAGGGAGACCAGCGGCGAGGCGAGGAGGCAGGCCTCGAAGCGCGCCTCGTGCCGCGCGACGGCATCCGGGCCGGGCTCGATGCACGCCGCCTCCGGCCCCGGCGCGCGCGACACCAGCTCGCCGCCCCAGCTGCTCTCGGGCAGCGGCTCCGCGCCGAGCACGAGGCTGAAGGCCGCCACCAGCATCGCCGCGAGCGCGCCCGCGGCCATGGTGCCCCGGCGCTCCCAGCGCGCCCGCGCCCGCGCCGGCACCTGCCGCAGCCGCTGCTCCAGCGCCTCCCAGCGAAGCCCCGGCCGCGCCGCGGCGGCCGCCCGCGCGCCGCGGGCGCGCTGGGCGAGCAGCCCCCGCTCCTGCCGCTGCCACGCGAGCTCGTGCGCGCACGCGCCGCACTCGCGCAGGTGCGCGCGCAGCTCGAGCGCCTGCGCGCCGCTCAGCTCTCCGGCGAGCAGCCGGTCCAGGCGCGTGGGGTAGCAGGTCGCCTTCATCGCTCACCTCCGACGTGCCCCGCGAGCCGCTCGCGCAGCTGCAGCCGGGCGCGGTGGATCTCGTTCTTCACCTTGGGCAGGTTCCAGCCCATCACCTGCGCAATCTCCTCGTAGGCGAGCCCGTGCTCGAGCCGCAGCAGCAGCGCCGCGCGCCGCCCCTCGGAGAGCCCCGCGAGCGCCTCGCCCAGCAGCCCCTCCAGCTCGCGGTCCAGCAGCAGCGCCTCGGGGGTGGGCGTGGGCAGCACCGCCTCGATCACCGCCTGCCCCTCCTCGTCGTCCGCCGGCAGGTCGAAGAGCGCCGCCGCCCCGCGCGCGCGCCGCGCCTCCAGGCTCACCAGCCGCGCGATGCCCAAGAGCCACGAGGCGAGCCGCTCCTCGTCGCGCAGCGTCTCCAGCCGCGCGTGCGCCCGCACGAAGGTCTCCTGCGTCGCCTCGTCCGCCGCGCTCTCGTCGCGCAGCAGCTCGCGCGCGAAGCGCCACACCCCGGGCGCGTGCCGCTCGTAGAGGGTGCGGAAGGCGGCGGCGTCCCGCGCGCGCGCCCGGCGCACCAGCAGCGCCTCGCCCGCGCGCTCCGCCGCGGCGGCCGCCGCCGCCGCCACGGCGGCCTCCGGCTGCGCGCGCGCCGCACCCCGGGCCTCGAGGGGCTCGCGCGAAGGCAGGAGGCGGAGGACGGAGGGCAGGGCCACGGCAGCTCGGGGTGACGCGAGCGCGCGGGAAGTTTCAGCGCGCCCGGAGAGGAGAGCGGAAGGATAGCGGATTCAGGGGGTTGGCCGCCCTAGCACTCCGTGCCCAGCAGCCCGCGCTCCGCCTCGCCGAGGGGGTCCAGCACCCACAGCAGCACCCGGCGCGGCGCGCTGAGTCCCGAGCCGCCGCTGCCGCGCACCGCGCGCACGAGCCGGAAGCGCCCCTCGCCCAGCAGCGCGCCCGCGAGCGGCGTCCACACCAGGTCCTGGGCGCTGGGGCGCTGGTGCAGCGCCTCCAGCCCGTACTCCCACGCCGTGGAGGCGAGCGCCGCCGCCGCGAGCGACGCCCCCGCCGAGTGCCCACACTGCCGCGCGCGCCCGTACACCTCCGCGCCGAAGAGGCCGTGGCCCACGCCGTTGAGCAGCCAGGGGTCCCCGTCCGACTCGAGCGGCGGCCGCCCCCGGTGGTACTCCGGCAGGTGCGTGTACGCCTCGCCCAGGCTGTGCAGCCCCTCGCGCAGGCGGCTCGGATCGTAGGCGCGCGGCCACGCGAGGCTCAGCCCCACCCGCATCCCCACCATCAGCCCCGCGGTGTGCAGCACCGGCACCCGCCAGGAGGCGGAGGGCGCGGCGGCCCGCAGCGGCGCGTCGGCCGGCGGGGCGCGCGGGGGCAGCGCCGCCGCGGCGCTGGCGGGCGGACGCGGGAGTGCGGGGAGGGGGAGCTCCGGCGCCGGGCCGACCGTCGGCGCAGCCCGCAGCGGCGGCTCGGCCGTAGCGGGGGAGGCCTCCGGCGCGGTGGGCTGCGGCGCTGCGCGGAGGGCACGTTCGGCGGGGGCCGGGGCACCCGCCGCGGCCGCTGCAGCGCCTCGCAGCGGCGCGTCGGCAGACGGACGCCCGAAGGCCGCGGCGTGCGCGCCGGGAGCAGCAGGCGGCGCCGCGGCGGCGAGGGGCGCTGCGAGCGCAGCGGCCGCGAACAGGAGGGCAGGGAGAGCGGCCATCGGGACAGCCCCAGTGTAGGGGCGCGCGCCCCCCGGCCGCTGCAGGGGCTGGCGGCGCTGCGATGGCCCTCCCTCTCCCGGAAGAGGGGGCAGGCCCCTGCCTGCGCTCCTGGGGGACGGCCGTTCCTCACCCGGACGGTGCGTCCGGGGGTTCCGCGCCTGAGGGTACGCATTATGGGTGTGGGTGGAGAAGGCGGGTCATGAGGGCATGCCCACAGGTGCAGCGGCTCGGCGCGGTGGCGCTGGCGGGGCTGCTGTCGGCGCTCGCGCCGGCGCAGGCCTCGGACGCGCCGGCGGCCCCGCGCGGCCCCAACCCCGTCGCCGCGCAGCTCGAGCGCACGCCTGCGCCGGACCCCGCGGCCCTCGCGGCCATCCGCGCGCAGACGCACGCCCTCGTGGAGGCGCTGCGGGAGCCGCCCGCGCAGGAGCGCAGCCTCGTGGGCACGGTGCACGCCATCGAGGGAGACACCCTCTACGTGCGGGCCGGCCGCGCGCTCGTCCCGCTGCGGCTGCAGCCCTCCACCCGGGTCATCGGCCGCGCCCGCCCCACCCACCGCCCCGGCAGCCCCGCGGCCCGCCTGCGCGCGCAGGTGCACGAGGGCGAGGAGGTGCGCGCCCGCTTCACCATCGCGCAGGCCCCCGCGGGCAGCGGCGGTGGCGCCGCGGTGAACCTGGCCACCACCGTGCAGCCCGTGGCGTCCGCGCCGCCCATCACCGAGGTGAAGGAGCAGCAGCAGCCGGGGCCTCCCGAGCCCCCACCGGCCGAGGCGCCCCGCTAGCTCAGAAGAGGCTCAGCTTCACGTAGCGCTCGGGGTGCAGGCGCAGGTCCTCGCTCAGCGCGCCCACCTCGCGCCCCGCCTTGGCCACGTTGGTCGCCGCCGCGTTGAGGCTGAGGTAGAGCGTGTCGTCCTTGCTCAGCCGCCCCAGGGTGCCCTCGCCGCGCTCGATGCGCCCCATCACCACCTCGAGCGAGCCGCTGCTGCGCTGCAGCGAGGCGCTCACCTGGTCCATGCGCGCGCTCAGCGCGTCCAGGCGCTTCACCGCCCGGGCGAGCTCGGGGCCCGCCACGGCCGCCTCCACCCCGCTCGCCGAGCGGCGCAGGCTGCGGGTGAGCTGGGCGAGCTCCTGGCGCTGCTCCACCGCCGCCCCGGACAGCTCCTTGAGCAGCCGCTCCAGCTCCGCGGAGCTCGTGGCCACGTGCTGCGCCGTCTCCGGGGACACCATGGCCTGCACCTGCGAGAGCGCCGCCTCCGCGCGGTTCGTCAGCTGCTCCACCCCGTCCAGCGCGCCCGTGCCGCTCTTGCCCGGCAGGCTCGCCCCGTCCGCGAGCACCTGCGCGCTCTTGCCCGGCACCACCTCCGCCACCGTGCCCCCGAGCAGCCCGCCGCTCTTGAGCTCCATGCGGCTGTCGGCCGGCACCCGGTACTCGCCCTCCAGCTCCAGGCGCACCACCACCCCGTCCTGCTCGATGCGGAAGCCCGTCACCCGGCCGATGTTCACGCCCCGCATCTGCACGGGGTCCCCCTTGCGGATGCCGCCCGCGTCCGGCACCCGGCTGGTGAGGACGTAGCGGCCGCGGAAGAGCGAGGCGTCCGTCAGCGTGAACAGCGCCACCAGGATGGCCAGCACGCCGGCGAGCACGAGCGCGCCGGCGAGCACCTCCTGGCGGTGGGCGCGGCGCGGGGGGGGCAGGGGCGCGGGGTCCATCTCAGTCCTCCATCATGCGCACGGCGGCCTCGGCGGCCGCCTCGCGGTAGGCGAAGGCGCGCACCAGCGGGTCCTCGCTCCTTCGGAACTCGTCCGGGGTGCCCACGAAGCGCAGGCGGCCGCGGTCCAGCAGCGCGATGCGGTGGCTGATCTCCAGCGCCCCCGCGATGTCGTGCGTCACCACCACGCTGGTGGCGCCCGTGTGCTCGGCGATCTGCACGATGAGCCGCTCCACCGCGGCGCTGTTCACCGGGTCCAGCCCCGTCACCGGCTCGTCGTACAGCATCACCTCCGGCTCCGCGATGAGCGCGCGCGCGAGCCCCACCCGCTTGCGCATCCCGCCCGACAGCTGGCTGGGCAGCTTGAGGAAGACGCGCTCGGGCTCCAGGTTCACCTCGCGCAGCGCCGCCACCACCCGGTCCACCACCGCGCTCTCGCCCAGCTGCTGCTGCTCGTCGTCCGGCAGCCCCTGCGCCACGTTCTCGTACACCGTGAGCGAGTCGAAGAGCGCCGCGTTCTGGAACACGTAGCCCACCTTGCGCCGCAGCCGCCGCAGCTCCGCGGGCTTCGCCGCGAGCACCGACTGCCCCCCGATGCGCACGTCCCCCCGGTCCGGTGCGATGAGCCCCAGCGTGGTCTTGAGCAGCACGCTCTTGCCCGTGCCGCTGGGCCCCACGATGGACAGCCGCTCGCCCTTCGCCACGCTGAGCGTGAGCCCGGCGAGCACCGGCACGTCGAAGGTCTTGTGCACGTCCAGGTACTCGATCATCGCGGGCGCTAGTTGAGGAAGAGAGGGGGAAAGAGCGCGTCCAGCACCAGCACAGTGATGATCATGAACACCACGCTCGCGGTGGTGGCGCGGCCCACGCCCTCCGCGCCGCCGCGCGTGCGCATGCCCATGTGCACGCTGATGAGCGGCAGCACCACCCCGAAGGTGAGCCCCTTCCCGAGCGAGTAGAGCAGGTCGTAGCTGTGCCAGAAGAGGCGCGCGCCGTAGAGGAAGGACTGGGGCCCCAGCCCCACCGCCACCTTCGCGGCGAGCATGCCGGCGAAGAGCCCCGCCGCGTCCGCGAGCCCCACCAGCAGCGGCACCGTGAGCACCCCGGCGAGCACCCGCGGCGCCGCGAGCACGCTCACCGGGTCGCGCCCCAGCGCCTGCAGCGCGTCGATCTGCTCGGAGACCTGCATGGTGCCCAGCTCCGCGGTGATCCGCGCCCCCACCCGCCCGATGAGCACGAACGCCGTCATCACCGGGCCCAGCTCCAGGATGACGCTGCTGGTGACGATGCTGCCCAGCACGTACAGGGGCACCGCGCCGGTGAACTGGTAGCCGCCCTGCTGGCTCGTCACCACCCCCGCGAGCATTCCGGTGATGAGCACCAGGGGCACGCTCTGCACCCCCATGCTGTACACCTGCGCCACCACGTCCGCGAAGCGCACCCGCCCGCGCAGCGTGGCGTTGAGGGTGCCCAGCGCGAGCAGCCCGATGCCCCCGGCGTGCCGCAGCACCCCCTCGCCCCGCCGCCCCGCCCCGCGCACCAGCCGCAGGGGCAGGCTCTGCCCGCCCGCGCTCACGGCCCACCGCTCTCTGGACGAGTCCTCATACCGGCCCTCTGGGTTAGGGGGCCCGGGGCCGAAGCGGAAGGGGCCTGCGGGCGCGGGAGCGGGCCAAGTGCGGCCTGGGGAACGTTCCCGGCCGCACTGCGGCCAGGCTGCACGCCGCCCGCGCGCCCCCCGGCCAAACGTCTCGCCCCGGGCGCCGGGCCGCGCGCGCCCGCCGCCCGCCCCTCTGCTAGAGGCGGGGGGCCATGCACGAGCCCCACGCCACCGCCCTCGTGCTCGTCAGCCTCGGGCTGCTGATGAGCGTGAGCGCCCTGTTCAGCCGCGCCTCCGGCCGCTTCGGCGTGCCCGTGGCGCTGCTCTTCCTCGCGCTGGGCATCCTCGCGGGCTCCGAGGGCCTGGGCCACATCCCCTTCGAGGACTACGGGTTCGCCTTCCGCCTGGGCACGGTGGCGCTGGTGCTCATCCTCTTCGACGGCGGCCTCAACACCCCCTGGGGCGCGGTGCGCGAGGGGCTGGGGCCCGCCGTCGTGCTCGCCACGCTGGGGGTCGCCGGCACCGCGGGCGTCGTCGCGCTCGGCGCCCACTTCTTCTTCGGCATGGGCTGGCCCCACGCGCTGCTGGTGGGCGCGGTGGTCTCCAGCACGGACGCGGCCGCCGTCTTCAGCGTGCTGCGCGGCAGCGGCATCCACCTGCAGCGGCGCGTGGGCGTCACGCTCGAGCTGGAGAGCGGGCTCAACGACCCGATGGCCGTCATCCTCACGCTCGCGATGACCGAGGCCATCGCCACCGGGCACCGCCCCGGCTGGAGCCTGCTGCTGGAGGTGCCGCTGCAGCTCGCCGTGGGCGGCGCCTGCGGCGTCGCGCTGGGCTACGCGTGGCGCCTGCTGCTCAACCGGGTGCGCCTCACCGCCGTGGGCCTCTACCCCGTGGTCACCCTGGGGCTCGCCTTCCTCGCCTTCGGGCTCGCCACCCTGCTGCACGGCAGCGGCTTCCTCGCCGTGTACGTGGCCGCCGTGGTCGTGGGCAACGGGCTCCTGCCCCACCGCACCGGCCTGCTGCGCGTGCACGACGCGCTCGCCTGGTTCAGCCAGGTGGTGATGTTCCTCGTGCTCGGGCTGCTGGTGCTGCCCTCGCGCCTCATCACCGTGGGCTGGGAGGGGCTGGGGCTCGGGCTGCTGCTCGCCTTCGTCGCCCGGCCGCTCGTGGTCGCACTCTGCCTCGCCCCCTTCCGCTATCCCTTGCGCGAGGCGGCCTACGTGGGCTGGGTGGGGCTGCGCGGCGCCGTCCCCATCATCCTCGCCACCTTCCCCGTGCTCGTGGGCGTGCCGGACGCGGCGTACGTGTTCAACGTGGTGTTCTTCGTCGTGGTGGTGAACGCGCTCGTGCCCGGCGGCACCGTGCGCCACGTCACCCGCTGGCTGCGGCTCGAGTCCAACACCCCGCCCGCGCCCCAGGCGGTGCTGGAGATCTCCAGCATGCAGCAGCTCAACGGGGACATGGCCTCGTTCTTCATCGGCCCCGCCTCCGCCGTCGCCCACAACGCCGTGATGGACGTGCCCTTTCCGCCCGGCAGCAACCTGATGCTCATCGTGCGCGGGCGCGAGCTCGTCGCACCGCGCGGCGACACGCAGCTGCTGCCCGGAGACCACGTGTACGTGTTCTATCGCCACGAGGACGAGGGGCTGGTGAAGCTGCTCTTCGGCGGCCTCGAGGAGGGCTAGGCGCGCGCCGCGGACACGATGGAATTCCAGGTGACCTTCCGCTCGGACCGCTTCAACACGTCGGAGCCGCGCGAGCACTTCATCAACCCGGAGTGCTTCGGCGACGACGTGGCCGCCTGGCTCATCCAGGAGCTGCGCGCGTGCGGCGTGGACGCCGACCCCGAGCCCGGCCAGGAGGACTTCGGCGGGTTCCTGCGCTACCGCGTCGGCGGCATCCCGCACTGCTTCCTGCTCGGCCTCGTTCCGGGGGATGAGCTCGAGGCGGCGTGCTGGGCCGGCTGGTTCGAGCGGGAGGTCGGGTTCCTGGCCACGCTCTTCGGGGGACGACAGCGGGGCGTCTCGCCCGAAGCGGTGGCCGCCGTGGGGGACATCCTCGCCTCCTCCGCCTTCATCCGGGACCTGCAGTGGGCCTCCCACCCCGCCTGACTCCCGCTCTCCGCGCGCTCACGAAGCTGCCGCAGCCCGTCCCGGCGGCGCAGGTGTCGCTGTGCGCGGCCTGACCCGCGGCGTCGCGAGTGGGTGTCGGAGCTGACGCGGCCGAGCTCAGCGTACCCGGCGTGGCGACGTCGGCCGCTCCGCTGCGAAAAGGGCCTGGAAGGAAGCTTCCTTCCAGGAGCTTCGCGGCTCCGGGAGGGCTGGGCCCGGGTGCTGGCGTGGGGGCTTGCAAGCGCGAGATGCCGGCACACACGCGGGGGCGACCAGGTCGGGGCCGGGGCACTGAGCTTCTCGCGTGTCGCGGGTGCTCCACCCGAGCGCGTGCGCAGCTCGTGGCCGAGGCGCGGCGTGCGGGCGCAGCGCGTGGCCGAGGCGCGGCGTGCGGGCGCAGCTCGGGAGGCAGGGGCGCGGCGTGCGGGCGCAGCTCGGGAGGCAGGGGCGCGGCGTGCCTGGGCACCGGGCCGCGGCCGGCGGGCAGAAGCGCGCGCGAGGGGAACGTCAGGCCCCTGGGCTACGAAAAAGGTCTGGAAGGAAGCTTCATTCCAGGGGGTCTGCGGCTCCGGAGGGCAG